>CAZPJX010000034.1:0-5275 GCA_964586985.1 uncultured Gemmatimonas sp.
AAGCGTCGCGCGCACCTACGCCGAGGCGCTGCGGGCGCTGGCTGGTCAGCACCACGCCGCCGAAAGCTGGGGCGCGCTGCTGCGCCAGATCGCCAATGCCGTCTCCAGCGATCTGCAACTCGCGCGCTTCCTCGAGTCGCCGCGCATTGCGGCCGCGCAGAAGTCGGAGGTGCTGGCCAAGGCCCTGGGCGAGCATGTGCCGCGACTCTTTCTGCGCTTCCTGCAGCAGTTGGTGAGGAATCGCCGCCAGATGCTCATCCCCACCATCGCCGATGAGTACGAGACGCTGCGTGATGCCGCCAATGGCATTGTGCACGCCCGGGTCACCGTGGCGCGCGCGGCCGATGACGAGGAAGCCCGCCTCATCGCCGAGCGCCTCTCGTCGACCACGGGCAAGACGGTCGTACCGCACTTCGCGGTCGATCCGGCCATCCTCGGCGGTGTCATCGTGCGCATGGGCGACACCGTCATGGATGGCTCGCTGCGCCGCAAGCTCGCCCTGCTGCGCCGCCGCATGGGTGTGCAGCGCGTATGAGGTCTCCCGCATGAGTGGCCGCGTGGAGGTGCGCCATGTTCCCAAACCCTGGGGACACGAAACCATCTGGGCGCATACCGATCGCTACGTCGGCAAGATCCTGCACATCACGGCTGGGCAGGCCCTGTCGGTGCAGTATCACGAACGCAAGGACGAAACGGTCTACCTCCTGCAGGGCGAGATGAAGTACTGGGTGCAGCTCCCCGGTGATACCGAGCTGCGCGATCAGTTGCTCACCACCGGCCAGTCGTTCCGCATTACGCCGGGCACCATCCACTACATGGAGGCGGTGACCGACTGCGATGTGCTCGAGGCCAGCACCCCGGAGCTCGAAGACGTGATACGTCTCAAGGATCGCTACGGGCGCGAAGGCACGAGCGCGCCCTGAGGTCCGCGCGCGTTCCGCCCGCCACCTCTTGGCGAATCACGGCGATGCCCCTCCCGGGGGGCGTCGCCGTTCTGCATCTTGGGGCAATCGGCACCGACGCGATGATGCGGCCCGGCGCCCACCGACCCTCCAGCCCGGAACATCATGAAGGTCATCATCCCGCTCGCCGGCAAAGGCACCCGACTGCGCCCACACACGCACGTGGTGCCCAAGCCGATGCTCAAGGTCGCTGGACGTCCCGTCATGAGTTACGTCATGGACGACGTCATGCGCCTCGGCAATGTGGAGCAGGTGGTGTACATCACCGGGCATCTGAAGGAGAAGGTCGAGGACTACACGCGGCAAACGTACCGGATTCCCAGCGTCTTCATTGAGCAGGCCGTGCAGGACGGCACGGCTGGCGCCGTTGCGCTGGCACGGCCGCATGTCGATCAGCCCGTGCTCATCATCTTCGTCGATACCATCTTCGACGCCGACCTGAGCATCACGAAGGACAGCGACGCCGACGGCATCATCTGGACCAAGGAAGTGGAGGACTATCAGCGCTTCGGTGTGGTAGTCACCGACGCCGACGGCCACATGACCCGCATCGTGGAGAAGCCGAAGGACCCCATCTCCAAGCGCGCCAATATCGGCCTGTATTACATCCGGAACTGGAAGCTGCTCTACGAAGGCATCGACCACGTGCTCACCACCGCGCCGAACAAGGGCGAGTGGTACCTCACCGATGCCTTCCAGTACATGATCGACAAGGGCGCCCGCATCAAGGTTGTGGATGTGGACGGATGGTACGATGCCGGTCAGCTCGAGACGCTGCTCGAGACCAATCGCACCATGCTGGAGAAGGGCCGTGCGCGCAGGCCCGCAACGCTGGGTCCCGGGGCCAGCATCGTGGAGCCCGTCTACATCGAGGACGGGGTGACCATCGAGCACTCGACCGTTGGCCCCAATGTCTCCATTGGTGCGGGTAGCACGGTTCGCCATGCCACCGTGCGCGACACCGTCGCGGGCAATGGCGTGCAGATCTCCAACGCCACGCTGCACGACTCCTTCCTGGGCGATGCGGTGACGGTGAGTGGGGTGCAGGGCCGCATGACGCTGGGCGACCACTCTGAACTGCGAGGGGATGGCTGATGTCTGACGAGGGACGGGTTTCGAGGCGCGGCCTGCTGGGCGGCGCTGCCGCCGCCGCGGCGGCCGCTTTCGTGGGCACACCGGCACGCCTCCTGGCCAGCACGGACGACTGGCGTGTGGATCTCCTGGCGCCTGTTCCCTCGGACAACGGTACCATGCTCGGCGTGCCCTTCGAGCGACATGAGGTGGTGCGCATTGCCATTGTCGGCACGGGACTGCGCGGACGGTCGGTGCTGCGTGAGTGGCTGGCCATCGAGGGCGTGGAGATCACGGCGGTTGCCGACATCGTACCCGAGAAGGCGCAGCGCGCCGTCGATATGGTGACAAAGGCCGGCCGCAAGGCGCCGGCCGTGTACACCAATGGCGAACGCGACTTCGAGCGGCTCGTGGAGCGCAACGACATCGACTTCGTCTACACCGCCACTCCGTGGCCCTGGCACACACCGGTGATGCTGGCGGCGCTGCGCCATGGCAAGCACTGCGCCAGCGAAGTGCCCATTGCCATGAGTGTCGAGGACAGTTGGAAGCTCGTCGAAGCCTCGGAGAAGGCGCGCCGTCACTGCCTGCTCATGGAGAACTGCTGCTACGGCAACAGCGAACTCTCGGTGCTGCGCATGGTGCGCGAAGGGGTGTTTGGAACCCTGCTGCATGCGGAGGCGGCGTACCTGCACGACCTGCGCAGCATCCTGTTCGAGGACAGGGACGAGGGCCTCTGGCGCCGCATTCCGCATACGCAGCGCAATGCCAACTTCTATCCCACCCATGGGCTTGGGCCCGTCGCGCAGTACCTGGGTATCCATCGCGGAGACCGCTTCGACTACATGGTATCGATGTCCTCACCCGAGGCGGGTCTCACGGAATGGCGCGAGTCGCAGGTGCCCAGGGAGAGTGAAAAGTGGCAGGAGCGCTACAAGGCCGGCGACATGAACTCGTCGCTGATCAAGACGGCCAGGGGGCGCACCATCCTCTTGCAGCACGATGTCGTGAACCCGCGTCCCTATTCGCGGCTCAATAACCTCCAGGGGTCGAAGGCCATCTTCAACGATTATCCGCCGCGGCTCTACATCGACGGTGCGCCAGGTGGCGAGCGCTGG
Source organism: uncultured Gemmatimonas sp. (assembly GCA_964586985.1). Classification (GTDB taxonomy): domain Bacteria; phylum Gemmatimonadota; class Gemmatimonadetes; order Gemmatimonadales; family Gemmatimonadaceae; genus Gemmatimonas. Next base: position 3,152 of record CAZPJX010000034.1, read on the forward strand.
ACCGCACTCGCCGATCTCAAGGGCAAGTACGAGCACCCGCTGTGGACGGCCGTCGGCGAAATGGCCAGGCAGGGCGGACATGGCGGCATGGATTTTGTGATGGCCTACCGGCTGGTGCAGTGCATGCGCGAAGGGCTGGCACCGGATTTCGATGTGTACGATGCCGTGGCCTGGAGCGTGCCGTTCCCACTCAGCGAGCAGTCGATGAAGAAGGGCAGTGCCCCGGTGAAGTTTCCCGATTTCACCCGCGGGGCCTGGAAGACTTCCACGGCGCCGCAGGGCCCGAAGACCACGCCCTGAGTCCCGTGTTGCTCTCATGATCCGTACGGCCGTGATCATGGCGCGTGGCCTTGGCACGCGCATGCGCCGTACGGATGATGCGGCGGCGCTCAACGCCGAGCAGGCCGCGGTTGCCGCAACCGGCGCCAAGGGGATGATCCCCATTGGACGTCCGTTCCTCGAGTACGTGATGTCCGCATTGGCGGATGCCGGCATCACGCGCGTGGTGCTGGTGGTCGCGCCGGGTGACGATGCCATTCGGCGGCATTTCACCACCATCGCGCCGCCACACCGGGTGCAGGTGGACTTCGCCGAGCAGCCAGAACCCATCGGCACGGCCGATGCGGTGGTATGCGCAGCGGCCGTGGTGGGCCGGGAGGCGTTTCTCGTGCTCAATGCCGACAACTACTACCCGGTGGCGGCGTACAAGGCGCTTGCCGCCGAAGCGTCTGCCGGAGTCGTGGCCTTCGATCGGGATGCGCTGGTGCGCGAAGGCAATATCGATGTGGACCGCGTGCGGGCGTATGCGGTGCTGGATATCGCACGTGATGATGGTTCCGATGTCGATGGCGATGTTCGTGCGAGCGGCGAGGCAAGTCCCGTTGCCGGCACCGGCGAGTATTTCGGAACCGACGCCGGCGCGCCCGCGGCCTGGCTGCGCGGCATCATCGAGAAGCCCGGTGCCACGCTCGATCCCGACAGCCCGGCGGCGCGCTGGGTGGGCATGAATCTCTGGGCGGTGACGCCGTCCATCGTCGAGGCCTGCCGCCGTGTGCCGCGATCACAGCGTGGTGAATATGAGTTGCCCGAGGCGGTAGCGCTCGCGCTGGCCGAGGGCGTGAAGGTGCGAGCGGTGTGCATGTCGGCGGCCGTGCTCGATCTCTCGCAGCGCCGGGATATCGCCACCGTCGCGCAGCACCTGCGTGGCGTGGTGGTCGTGCTGTGAGCAGCGCAGGGCGTCGTGTTGGCTGAGGGAATGGGAGTTGTTGCGCGGCAGTCACTGGGCGATGCGGCCCTGTCGCCACCCGTGCATGAGGCCTGGGCCGCGTTGCTGCGCGATGCACACGACGCGCTGAATCGCGCCAGTGTTCCCACGAATGGTAGGCGAAGCTGGATCGTTCCCGGACGCATTGAGGTGCTGGGCAAGCATGTGGACTACGCTGGTGGCCGTTCGCTGCTCTGTACGGTGGAGCGGGCGCTGGTGGTGGTGGCGCGTGCGCGAGACGACGGCCGTGTGGTGCTGCGAGACGCCAGGCGACGGGAGACCATGTCACTGTCCCTGACCCATCCGCAGCGCAGCGCGGTGCCCTGGTCGGTGTATCCGCGCACGGTGGTTGCGCGGCTCATGCGGAACTTCGGTGAAGTCATGACCGGCATGGATGCGGCGCTCGCGAGCAATCTGCCGGCCGCGGCCGGTGTGTCCAGTTCGAGTGCACTCACGGTGGGCCTGTCACTGGCCATGCTTTCGCTATCCAACGTGGCACGCCTGCCACGATGGAACCGCAGCATCCCCGATCGGCTCGCGCTGGCCGCGTACATCGGTGCGCTCGAGAACGGCATGAACTATGGCGACCTTGCCGGCGAGCGTGGGGTGGGCACGCTGGGTGGCGCACAGGACCAGACGGCCATTCTCTGTTGCTCCCCGCATCAGCTCGATGTATTCCAGTGGATGCCGGTGCGGCATGAGCAGTCGGTGGCATGGCCTTCGGATGCCCGCTTTGTTGTGGCGGTGAGTGGCGTGATCGCGTCCAAGACCGGGGCCGCCAAGGAGCGCTACAATCGGGCGGCGCGCACGGCACATCGCATCGTGCATGCCTGGAACAGCTATGCAGGCGACAGCGTGCG
>CAZPJX010000034.1:5375-23570 GCA_964586985.1 uncultured Gemmatimonas sp.
CCAACGGAGGTGCCCGCATCTCTGCGCGCCGCGGTGGAGGCCGTCGCCGATCCCGACTATCCGGCGGCGCGGCTCAACGCTCGGCTCGATCAGTTCTTCCGCGAGACCTTTGAGCTCGTGCCCCAGGCGGCGGATGCGCTGCGGCAGGGCGATCTGTTACGGTTCGGTGCGCTGGTGGATGCCTCACAGGCCGGCGCGGAGCAGGGGCTGGAGAATCAGGTGACCGAGACCGTGCGACTGCAGCGTATTGCGCGCGAACTGGGAGCCGATGCCGCGAGCGCGTTCGGCGCAGGGTTTGGCGGCAGTGTGTGGGCGATGATTCCGGCGCGGCATGCGGAAGCCTTTGCCCTGCGCTGGCGTGATCTGTATGCACGGGCCCACCCACAGTCCGCAAAACGCGCGCAGTTCTTCTCGACCGCGCCGGGGGTGGCCGCCTTCGAGGTTCTGGACTGATACGGTAACGCCGGCGCATCACCTGATGCCGCGGGCGCAGCGCCTCCGAGTCGCCTACGCCGCCGTCAGTGAGAGCACCAGGCGCAGCAATCGCTCGATCCCCACCGGCCCGTGGGTGTCGTCGTACCATTCGCGGGCCGTGTGCGCAGCACCGCCCGAGCCGCCGGCTCCGATGGCAATGGCGGGGATTCCCCGTGCGAGCGGCAGGTTGGCGTCTGTGGACGCCACGCAGCTCTGCGGCACCCGTCCCGACGCCTCGGTTGCAGCACGTGCAGCACGCACCAGCGGGGCGAGCTCGGTGATACTGCCCGCCGGCCGCTCGCCAAGCACGGTCGTCTCCAGGGAAAGCGTCCCACGCGGATGACGTGCCATCTCTTCGGAAAGGCAGTGCTGTGCAAGCCGCAGAATCGTGCCGCGCAGACGCTCCAGGCTGAGTGACGACACTGAGCGCAGATCGATATCGACCCAGGCGTCGAGCGGAATGGAGGTCAGGGATTCGCCACCGGCCATGCGGGTGGCTGCAATGGTGGTGCCGCTCTCTCGCATCTCCGGGTGGCGCGGGTCGGTGAGTGAGGCAACGCCCGCGACGAATTGGCAAGCGGCATGTACTGGGTTCGCGGTCTGGGCATCCGTCCAACTGTGACCGCCCGCGCCTCTGAAGGAGAGCCGGAGACGCAGGGCGCCGATGGCACGATGCACGATGGCTTCATCACCGGGCCCGTCAATTGCGATCACGGCGTGCGGAGCGGGTGTACCAGCGGCCGCGTAGTCGTCCAGCCAGCCGCGCACGCCGCGCAGGTTGCCCTCGCCCTCCTCGCCGACGGTGGCGACAAGGTGAACAGGGCGCTCGAGTCGACGGCGCACTTCCGGCGTGTCGAACAGATGGCCAAGCACGAGGAGTGCGGCGAGGCCACGTCCATTGTCTCCAATGCCGGGACAGTGAATCACTGGCCCGTTCCGCCGCATCACCAGCGGTGTGTCGGCCGCGAAGACGGTATCGAGATGTGCCAGGCAGACCAGCGGCTCGGCGTACGCAGGCTGTGCACCTTCGGCGGCGGCGTCAGAGGCGACTGCGGATACCTGCACACACACATTGCCGTGCCCGTCGCGATGTACGGCGAGACTGGAACGCTCCCGGAAGCACGCGGTCATGAAATCCGCGCGAGCCGACTCGCCCCCCGTGGGCGCCGCAATGCGCGTGAGGGTCATCTGCTGCTGCAGGATCCACTCCTGCCGACCACGCCAGTGATCGACAAGAGCGGAGATCCAGGCAGCGGACAGCTGCGATGCAGGCAATGCCGACGCCTGCGTTTCAGGCACTGCCACTGTTGACGACGCTACTTCCTGGCCTTGCTGCCGTTGGCGCCGATGGTGCGCTCAAACAGCTCGAAGATGCGGCGGTATTCGTCGGTCCATGAATCGGGTCGCACGAATCCGTGGTCCTCCACCGGGTACACGGCAAGTTCCCAGTCGGTCTTGCCCAGCTCGATGAGGCGCTGCGAGAGCCGCACGATGTCCTGGAAGTGCACGTTGGTGTCGATCATGCCGTGCGCCATGAGGAGCGGATCCTCGAGGCCTTCGGCAAAGAAGATCGGCGACGAGCGGCGATAGGCCAGCGTGTCGGTCTGTGGCAGGTTGAGGATGTTGCTGGTGTAGCCCTGGTTATAGTGCGCCCAGTCGGTCACACTCCGCAGGGCCGCGCCCGTGCCGAACGACTTCGGCGCCGTGAACAGCGCCATCAGCGTCATGAAGCCGCCGTAGCTGCCGCCATAGAGTCCGATGCGCTCGGGGTCGATGCCGTACTCCTTCTGCAGCCACTTCGATGCGTCCACATGATCTGCCAGATCCCGCCCGCCCATCCAGCGGTAGATGGCCGTGCGCCAGTCGCGTCCGTAACCTGCGCTGCCGCGATAGTCGATATCGAGCACGATGTAGCCCTTGCTCGCCAGCAACTGGTTGAACATGTACTCGCGCGCGTACTGGCTCCAGAAGTCGTGCACGTTGTGGAGATAGCCCGCACCGTGCACGAACATCACCGCGCCGCCGTTGGGCTGCACGCCCATGTCCTGCGGCCGATAGATGCGCGCCGGCACCTCGATGCCGTCGCTGGCAGGAATCTTCACGATGGCCGGCTTGAGCCAGTTGCGTGAACGGAACGACTCCGAGGTCGAGACGGTCAGGCGCGTCTGGTTGCTGCCATCCGCATTGGTGACGTAGAGCTCCCAGGGCAGGTTGCTGGCTGAGTACACGTCGGCGAAGCGCTTGCCATCGGGGCTCAGCGTGATGGTGTGACCGCCGTGCTCGCGCGTGATCTTCACACGCGCACCACCGTTGCTTGGCATGCGATAGGCGTGGCGCACGAATGGCGACTCTTCACTGGTATGCAGCAGAAACCAGGTGCCGTCGTCCGACAACTCGGCGCGCTCCACTTCCCACTTGCCGCTGGTGAGTGCCTGCGTATCGGAGCCATCGGCATTGGCCGAGTAGAGATGGGCGTAGCCGGTGACCTCGCTGCCGTACCACACACGGCCGTTGGGCAACCAGCCCATGCATTGCCCGCAGGGGCCACCCACCCACGCCGTGTCGTTGAGGGCATGCACGATGCGTACATCGCCGGTTTCGCCGACCGTCGACAGATAGCGCCACTTCGAGTCTGGCGTCGACGCCGTGAGGAATGCGGCCGAACCATCGGCCTTCCAGCTCGCGACCCGCACCTGCGAAGCCGGGCGCTCCATCGTGTTGGCGATGATGGCGAGTGGCTGCAGCTTGCCCGTGGCGAGATCGAGGCGATAGGCGCGGGATCGGCCGGTGGCCTCACCCACCTTGGTCCGTGAGGCGATGTCCTCGGTGTAGCCGCTGGCCGTGACGTAGTTGGGCACGTCGGTGTTGCGTGACTGGGCACCGCCGGCGGCAGCCGCTCCGGCTGCGGCACCCGTGGCGCCACCCACAGCGCCCGTGCCGCCTCGTCCGCCACCACCACCCGGACCAAAACCACCAGGGCCCGACGAGGTTGTCAGCACGGCGTAGCGCAGCGCGGGTGAAACGCTCAGGGAAGCCAAGCGCTCGCCATTGGGCAGGTACACAATTGGCATGGCCCGCGCGATGGCAGCGTTACGCTGCGCCCGTTGCAGGGAGTCGGCCTGCTGCTTCTCCCGGATGACATCGAAGAGTTCGAGCTGCTGACGCTCCAGCGCTCCGCGCATGCCGGTGGCACGCTCGGGATCGCGTGGCGCGGGGCCACTGCGGATGTCGGTGAGCTGACGCAGATCGCCATTGGCCAGATCCAGCACGAAGGCGTTGCCATCGCGCTGGAAGAGCAGCGAGCGATCGTCGGCGGTGAACCGCGGATCGCTCTCCGCCACTGCGGTCTGTGTCAGGCGGCGCATGGCGCCGGTCTTCTGCGTGAACAGATAGAGATCGCCGCGCGAGGCCACGACACGCCGGGTGCGGTCGCGGCTCAGGACCCCGTTGGCCAGGGAGGCTGACACGCTGTCCATATGCGCGTCGGTGACAAGTTCGGGCGTCGCACCCGCCACCGTGCGTACGCGATAGGGGCGTGATGGGGCATTCCACGGAGCACCCGCCGGGGCCCACTGGAAGTAGAGCCATTGACCATCCGGGCTCCACTGGACGTTCTGCGGTTCTCGGCCGTAGTGCTCCGGTCCCCGCATCATGTTGGGGATGGAGAAGTCGAACGAGCCGGCCGACTGGGCGGGCAAGGTGGAGGGCAGGGATCCGCCGAGCGCAACGCCGAGGGATACCATGAGCGACGCGATCGAAGCGCGGGGCGTCGATCGCGTGAGGGAAGAGGCGGACATGGGAGGAGGGGAGGAGGCGGTCAACAGCAGCGCGTGCCCCCGCGGATATAGCGATCCGCCATCCGTTCACGCTCGAACGTCGTGGGGTCGAGGGGCGTGCAGTCGGGATAGTGCTGGCGCATGTGCTCGAGATAGGTCTCGTAGTCCGGCACCCCGATGATGCGCCGGACGATCACGGCCGTCCGCTGGAGTGCCGCCCGGACTCGCTGGGACAGCGACGGGGCGGCGAGGGAGGATGGGGAGTGCACCTGAGCCATGGCGGGAAAGATCGCGCCCAGTGAGCGGGAGCGCGAGAGGGAAAAATGCCCGAAGGCCACGGCGCTACGTGCCGTGGCCTTCGGGGAACTGCCCAGGCGGGCCTGAATCAGGCGCCCGTGAGCTGCGTCCGCTGGTACGGGGTTTCCGAGCTGACGGCGGGCTTCCGGCCCGAGGTGACGGCCAGCCATTCGCGCAGCGACGCCGCGAGGATGACGATCACCGACACCATGAAGAAGGCCGCCACTGCCGCATCGAGACGGTCGTTGAAGATCATGCGCCCCGCCGCCTCAACCGAGGGGATATTGGCCGGCAGCGTGCCGCTGGCCGCCTGCTCCTTCAGCATGCGGGCATGGGAGAGGAAACCGAGCTTCGGATCGGGCGAGAAGATCTTGGCCCATCCGGCGGTCATGGTGACGATGCACAGCCAGATCAGCGGGATGATGGTGACGAAGGAATACTTCGCCTTGCCCATCTTCACGATCACGGTCGTGCCCACGCAGAGCGCGACGATGGCCAGCAGCTGGTTGGAGATGCCGAAGAGCGGCCAGAGCGAGTTGATGCCGCCGAGCGGATCGGTGACGCCCTGGTACAGGAAGTAGCCCCACATGCCCACGAAGAGCGCCGAGCAGATCAGCACGGCCGGATACCAGGACACCCGTCCCAGGGGCTTGTAGATGTTGCCCAGCATGTCCTGCAGCATGAACCGGCCCACGCGCGTGCCGGCGTCGAGCGTGGTCAGGATGAACAGCGCCTCGAACATGATGGCGAAGTGGTACCAGATCGACATGGCACCCTCGCCGCCCAGGGCGCGCGAGAAGAGGTGCGCCATGCCCACCGCAAGGCTGGGCGCGCCGCCGGTGCGCGAGAGCAGCGAGTGCTCACCCACCTGACGGGCCAGCGTTTCGAGATCGGCGGCGGAGATGGTGCTGAAAAGACCCCACGCATTGATGGCGTCAGCCGCGCTTGTCGTCGTCGTGCCAATGACGGCGGCCGGTGAATTGATCGCGAAGTAGATGCCTGGCGTCAGGACGCAGGCCGCGATCAGGGCCATGATGGCCACCGCGGACTCGATGAGCATGCCGCCGTAGCCCATCAGACGAGCGTCGGGTTCACGGCGCAGCAGCTTGGGTGTGGTGCCCGAGGAGATCAGCGCATGGAAGCCCGAGATGGCGCCGCAGGCGATGGTGATGAACGCAAAGGGGAAGAGCTTGCCCGCGAACACCGGCCCCGTTCCGTCGATGAACTTGGTCGTCGCCGGCATTTCGAGGTCGGGGAGCACCCACAGGATGCCTACGGCCAGTGCGGCCACCACGCCAATCTTCACGAAGGCCGAGAGGTAGTCGCGCGGGGCCAGCAGCAACCACACGGGCAACACCGAGGCGAGGAATCCGTAGCCCATGATGAGGAACGCCAGGGTCGTTCCACTCAGGGTGAAGGTCGCGGCCCATGTTGCCGACTCGGAGGCCCACTTGCCGATATAGAGCGACAGGAAGAGCAGCACGAGGCCACCGGCCGTGGCTTCCAACACTCGGCCGGGCCGCACCCATCGCAGGTACCCACCCATCAGGAAGGCGATCGGGATGGTGAGGGCGATGGTTACGAAGCCCCAGGGGCTGTCGCGCAGGGCGTTCACGACCACCAGCGCCAGCACCGCGATGAGGATGATCATGATGCCGAGGATCGACACAAGCGCCGTCACACCGGCCACGCTGCCGATTTCGTCCTTGGCCATCTGCCCGAGTGACTTGCCGTCACGCCGCACGGAGGCGCAGAGAATCACGAAGTCCTGCACCGCACCACCCAGCACCACACCGATGAGGATCCACAGCGCGCCCGGCAGGTAGCCGAACTGGGCGGCGAGTGTGGGGCCGACCAGCGGACCCGGGCCCGCGATCGCCGCAAAATGGTGTCCAAAGACAATCCACTTGTTCTCCGGCACGTAGTCGCGGCCGTCGTTCAACCGCTCGGCGGGCGTGGCCCGTGTCGGGTCGAGTGCGAAGATATCGATCGCGATGATCCGGCTGTAGAACCGATAGCCGATCAGATACACACAGACTGCGGCCGTGAGCAGCCACGCGGCACTGATCCGCTCTCCACGGTTGAGCGCGATCATCGCGAGCGCGCCGGCACCGAGGAGAGCCAGGCCGATCCAGGGGAGGTATTTGAGCAGACGGGACACGCGGTGGGGGAGGGAGGGAGGTCCGCAGGGGAAGGAGGGGCCGAAAACGGACGGAATCCGAGGCGGCCGGCGAAACACGATATTTTCCTGAGCGAATCGTTAATGGCTTCAGGTACCGGTCATTGTCAATGAACGCTCACCCGGAAGTCGGCGTTGGGGGCCCCACCAAGCCGGCGGGGGCGCTAGACTTCCGAGGTTGCCCCAAAGGTTGCCGCGTGGATTCCTCCATGCGGCGGTTCGACTCTGCGCCCTGCTTCCATGTCCACACCCGTCACACTCATTCCCGGCGACGGCATCGGTCCGTCGATTGCCGAGGCCACTGTCCGAATTCTGGCCGCCGCAGGCGCCGACATTGCATGGGATCGGCAGGTGGCCGGCATGGCGGGGGTGGCCCGCTGGAACGATCCCATTCCCGAGGCCACGCTCGATTCCATCAAGCGCACCCGTCTGGCACTCAAGGGACCGCTCGAGACTCCGGTGGGAGAAGGCTTCCGCTCCATCAATGTGGCGCTGCGGAAAACGTTTGACCTGTACGCCAACGTCCGTCCGGCGTACACCATTGTGCCGGGCCGTTTCGACAACATCGACATCGTGCTGGTCCGCGAGAACACCGAAGGCCTCTACATCGGGGTCGAGCACTATGTCCGCATCGGCGATGATCCGAGGGCGGCGGCGGAATCGGTGGCCATCATCACCAGGGAAGGCTCCGAGCGCATCGTCCGCTATGCCTTCGAATACGCGCTGGCCCACGGACGCCAGAAGGTGACCCTGGTCCACAAGGCCAACATTCTCAAGTTCTCGCAGGGCCTCTTCCTCGACGTCGGTCGGATGGTCGCGGCAGAGTACGCCGGGCGGGTGCAGTTCGAGGAGCGCATCATCGATGCGATGGCCATGCACCTGGTCATGCGCCCCGAACAGTTCGATGTGATCGTGACCACGAACCTCTTTGGGGACATCCTCTCTGATGAGATCTCGGGCCTCGTGGGCGGTCTCGGGCTCGCACCGGGCGCGAACATCGGCCGGAACGCAGCCATCTTCGAGGCCGTGCATGGCACCGCCCCCGATATCGCGGGCAAGAACATCGCCAACCCGGGCGCGCTGCTGCTGGCGGCCTGCATGATGCTCGAGCACATCGGCGACCGGGAGCGCGCACAGCGCGTCCGCTCGGCGTTCGAGCGCACGATTCGTGACAGCCGCTCGTTGACACGTGATCTTGGCGGGACCGCCGGTACCGATGAGTTCACCGATGCGGTGATTGCCGCACTTGCCTGACCGGTCTGCCGCCGACCAAACGGGGGCGGCGCTGCACGCGCCTCCGCCAGCAGGGCAGCACGCAGAGCGGCACGCAGAGCGGCACGCGGAGCAGTCACCCGAAGGTCGAACGCAACCCCTGCTACGCATCCTGCACCTGTCGGATGTGCACTACGGGTATCCCTTCGTGGCGGCACATGTGGATGCCGCCCTCGAGGTCGCACGCGACGGTCGCTGGAACGCCATCGTCGTCTCGGGTGATTTTTCGCAGCGGGCCCGCGAGGGTGAATTCCGCCGCGCCCGCGCGCTGCTCGACACGCTCCGCGCAATCGCACCGGTCCTCACGGTGCCGGGCAACCACGACACCGCCTGGTGGCATGCCCCGTTCGGAATCGGCGATGTCACCCGCCTGCACAGCGGCTACCGGAGCTATATAGACCCGGAGATCGAGCCAACCCTGCGCGTACCGGGACTTTCCATTGTGGGACTCAATTCGGCATGGGGCATGCTCCCCGCCGCCCTCACCTGGTACCCGCGTGACTGGCGCGTGAAGGGCGGTCTCACCGATCTGCAACTCTCCGCGGCCGCACAACGGATCGCCGACAGCCCTCGCGGGGATCTGCGTTTGCTGGTGGTGCACCACAATGTCGTGCGCGGCCGACTCTCGAGGCGTTGGGGCCTGGCTCGGCCGCAGGTGATGCTGGATCGTATTGCGGCGTTGGGGGCGCATGTGGTCTGCACCGGCCATGATCACGAGGAACGCGTCGAAGTCGTGGAGCGATCCTCCGGACATTTTCTGCTGAGTGCGGCGAACACGCTCTCCCGGCGCATGCGCGGGCACCGGCCGAGCGCCGTCAATGTCATCGAGGCGTCAACAGGCACGGTGACCGCGACGGCCTGGACGTTCGAGGCAGGTCAATTCGTTCAGGGAAACGCTGCCGCGTCGCTGCAGCGCTCGGCGCTTCCCGTCTGAAGCCGCCTCCAGCATTATTGCCAGCGATGTCCACCGCTCTGCCTCCACAGCTCGGGTTCGATTTTCTCGATGACCGCTTCGCTGGCGACGCCCCGTTGCCTGCGGGCCACGTCGAGCCACTGGCCACATTGCCGGCCGAACGCCCTAGCGCTGATGTCAGCATGGCCGCTGAACGGCCGGCGCGCGGCCGCGCCGTGCTGCGTGCCAGAACCGCCGTGCTCTTCTCTCGGCTCCAGGAGCTCGGGCTGCGCGGTGTGGATGGGCTGGTGCTGATGCGCACCAGGTCGGTGATGGTTTCGCTCATCCGGCGTACGCTGCGGATCCACGAAGGCTATGTCGATGCGCCTGACCACGTGCTGCGGGCCGTCGTGACCTTCGCAGCAGGACGCAGCAAGGCGGAGCGACAGATGGCGCGCGATGTCATTCTCGCGCACCCTATCGATCGCGTGCCCCCGGCGCGACGCCCCGACGCGGCGCGCCCTGGAGACATCGCACTCCTCGCGCAGCTCAGCGAGGCGCATGGTCAGCTCAATGCCCAATGGTTCGAGGGCATCCTGCAGAGCATTCCCGTGCGCCTGTCGGGGCGGATGGCCACGCGTCTCGGACACTTCGATCCCGGCTCGGCGCATCAGACTGCAGAAATCGTGTTGTCGCGGACCCATGTCACGCGGCACGGGTGGCGCGAGGCCATGCACACTCTCCTGCATGAGATGGTACATCAGTGGCAGCACGAGACGGGGCGGCCGGTGGATCATGGACCCGAATTCAGAAGCAAGGCCAGGGCGGTGGGGATCACGCCGGCCGCCAGGCGAACGGTGGAATCTCTGATCCCTCGTCGACGCGCTCGCAGGGCCTGATCATTCGGGACTCCGCGTTCCCCGCGTGGATGGAAAAAAGGTTGCAAACACGGAAGGCCACGACATTACGTCGTGGCCTTCCGTGTATCAGGGCCCAGGCGATGGGCTGATCCGGAATGGTCAGCCGGTCTCGGACCGCAAGATCACTCTGCCACCACTCGGAGGCATTAGCGTGCCCCTGCCGGTACGCGGACCGGTGCAGACTGTATCAACGGCACGATCACCGTTCCAGTGCGCGATGCCGCCCGCCACATGCCACCTTCCGCGAACTGGCCGGTGCTCAGATCGAGGCCACCAACAATACCCGTTGCGGTGAGCGCCCAGTTGGTATCGGACGTCTTGAGGCCCCAGCTGTTCTGGAAACCGCTGACACCGGAGAAATCCGGCATGGCCAAGGTAAACGAGCCACCAGTCCCGGCGAAGGCCCGTGTCACGGAGAGCGTCCAGCTGTTGGTGTTGGCCGCGTTCTGGGTGTAGCCAACGCCGACCGCATCCGGGTAGTCCGCAGGCCAGGCACCTGTCACCGAGAACCGGGCATAGGGTGCGAAGCCGACCAGGGTAGGTGTGACGGCCGGTGCCGCTGCACCCAGTGTGATGGTCCGATTCGCCAACTGCTGGTTGAACATGGTCACTATGCGCGTCGTGGTCGCAGTGACTGGGGCGGTCGGCGTGCTCGACGCCACTACCATGACCTGGTGCTGATCTCCCGACTGCAGCATGGACGTCGGGATACCGTACACCGGCACCGTCGAGGCACCCGTCAAACTGGTCGTGACGAACGAGCCCGAAGTACCATTCGCGGTGCCGAACAGCGCCGTCGCGAACACGTTCTGCTCACCGGCCAGGTTGCCGACCGTGATCTGCGCTGACGCCGGGGTGAAGGCCTCTGCACCGGCGAAATCGAGAGCGGGAATGGTGGAGGCGTAGTTCACGTTGCGTCGCAGGATGGCCTTGTCGGGCTTGACCGTGAACGCGAAGGTCATCAGATCGATGGAGGTCGACTGCCGGATGGCCAGCAGGTCGGAGAGACCAGCTCTTGCATCCTGCACGGTGATGGGCCCGTTGGCATTGGCGTTGCCCGAACCAAAGCCCACCCACACGGTGGCCGACTGCGACAGGGTCGGTGGAGTCTGCACCAGCCCCGCCACGGTACCTGTCAGGGTTTTGGTTGCCTGATTGTTCACGCACTCCTGCATACCGCCCAATCCGATCTGCTCGGCCGACAGATAGTTCACCGTGACCTCGGTGCTGCCGTTGTCACCCGGAATGGCGAAGGCCACCCCGGCCTTGTCACTCACGTTGAAGGAGTAGACCCGATTCGTCGTGCCGGTTGGCGTGATGGTCGTCCAGGCACCCGTGCCGCCGTTCTGCACGGCGAACCACACCGGGAAGCGGTCTGCGGCACAGAACGTCCAGGACCTGCTGCCGCCGCCGCCGCCGCCGCTCGTGGTGACCGTTCCTGCCACCGTGGTCGTCACGTTGGCAAGGCCAGTCGCCGTGCCCGTAATGGTGGCGGTGAAGCCACCGGTTGCGGCGCCGGCTGTGGCCGTGAAGGTCAGCGTGGAGGTATTGCCCGTCGGTGCGGCCGGGTTGAAGCTGGCAGTGACACCGTTGGGCAGGTTGCTCACCGCCAGAGTCACCGCACCCGAGAAGCCCCCACCGCGGGTGATGGTCACCGTGCTCGTGCCGGTGCCGCCCTGCTGCAGGCTCGTGGCACTGGCTGCAAGCGTATAGCTCAGGGCCGCCGTGACAGTCAGCGAGAGGTTGGCGCTCGCGCTGGTCGTGCCGCCCGTGATCGGGCCCGTGGCCGTGATCACCAGGGGATAGGTTCCCGGCGCCACTGCGGCACCGAGCGTGAGCGTCAGGGTTGACGCGGCGGTGCTGCCGCTCAGTGCGGCCGGTGCAAAGGCCGCCGTGGCACCTGTGGGAAGCCCGCTGACCGCCAAGCTCACGTCACCGGTGTAGCCGCCCGCTCGCGTGAGTGTGACGCCCGTCGTGGCCGTGCCACCCGCTGCGCCCGACACCGTCGCCGCGCTGGTTGCGATGGAGATGCCTGGCGCCGCCGTCACCGTGACCGACACACCGGCGGTCTGGTTGGCCACGCCCGTGCCTGTGCCGCTGACCGTGAGGTTATAGGTACCGGGGGTGACTGCGCTGGTCGTTGCGAGAGTAAGTGTCGACGTGGTGGCGCCCGCGGCCACCGAGGCCGGGTTGAGCGTGGCCGTCATGCCCGTGGGCGCTCCGGCAACCGTCAGGGCCACGGCACCGGCAAAGCCGCCGCTGCGTGTCACCGTGATGGTGGAGGTGGCGTTCTGCCCTGCGGTGACACTGGCCGACGCGGGGCTCGGCGTGAGCGAGAACGCCGGTGTGGCCGCCGAGGTGATGGAGAGATTCACCGTGGCCGTCTGATTCGATACACCGGTGCCGGAGGCCGTCAGCGTGATCGGCACAGCTGACGTCGTTGCGGCCGCGCTCGCGCCGACCGCGACGGTCATCGTGCCGGTGGTGGAGCCGGCCGCGATGGTCACGGGGGCTGCCGTTACACCGCTGGGAAGCCCAGTGGCGGCTACGGTGACGGCGCCACTGTACCCGCCCGTTCGTGTGATGGTGAGAGGAATCGTGCCCGAACCACCCTGCACCACGGAAAGCGCGGAGGCACCGGCCGTGATGGTGATGGCCTGCGGCGTGATCGCCAGGGCGAAGGTGCCGCTGGCCGATGCCACGCCGGAACCCGATGCGGTGATCACCACACTCCCGCCGGCCGTGGCCGCGCTCCCCACGGCGATGGTTGCCGTCGAGGCCGTGGACCCGCTGCCGAGCGACGCGGGATTGAAGGTCACCGTAACACCACTTGGCGCCGTGGCCGCAAGACTGACGGTGCCAGTGTAATTGCCGCCACGCGTGAGCGTGACCGTGCTGGTGGTGCTGCCCCCGCGGTCTACGGTCGCCGACGCCGGCGACACCTGAATGCTGATGGTGGGAGTGGGAGGCGGATCGACAGGCCCATCGCCGTCTCCACCGCCCGCGCATCCGGCCAGTGCGAGTAGCGTAACACCTAAGTACCACGAGCGACGCATTGTCTTCCTCTGCAGAAAAAATGTGTATGAAAAGACGGGTAGGACTGTCTCCTGCGGATACGACTCTATCGGTGGGAAAGTGTCAACCGTCCTCGGCCATTTTCTTCCGGCCCGAAGGTGCAGCACTAGATTACCACGTCACAATCCGATAGGTCGTTCCAGTCTCCGTTCCGGTCTTCGTTTCATTCTCCGTTCGACTCCCGTCCTCATGGCTACCGATCTGCTCCAGGCGCGAACCGTTCCGGCCCTCCCCTCCGTCGATCTCAAGGCCCATGCGGGTGACGTGTTCAACATCGACGCGGCCCTCACGGAGGAGGAGCGCGCCATCCGCGACACGATTCGCGCCTTCGTCGATGAGAAGCTCATCCCCATCATCGGCGACTGTTATGTGGACGGACGCTTTCCCGATGAATTGATTCCCGAACTCGCAGAACTGGGCGTCCTCGGTGCGAATCTGCCGGAGACCTATGGCTGCGCCGGTCTGTCCAGCGTCGCCTACGGGCTCATCATGCAGGAGCTCGAACGCGGCGACTCGGGGATCCGCTCCTTCGCCTCCGTGCAGGGGGCACTCGTCATGTACCCCATCTTCGCGTTCGGCTCGGAAGCCCAGAAGCATCACTACCTTCCCAGGCTGGCCAGGGCGGAACTGATCGGCTGCTTCGGACTCACCGAGCCCGACTACGGATCGAACCCTTCGGGAATGATCACGCGCGCCCGCCAGCAGACCGATGGCAGCTGGATCCTCAATGGCGCCAAGATGTGGATCACCAACGGCTCCAAGGCGCAGATCGCGATCGTGTGGGCGAAGACCGGCGACAGCACCGACGACAGCTCCATCCGCGGTTTCATCGTGCACACGGATACGCCGGGCTTCCAGGCCCGCGACCAGAAGGGCAAGCTGTCACTGCGTGCGAGCGATACCTCGGAGCTGGTGCTCTCCGACGTGCATGTCCCGGCCGATGCCATCCTGCCCGGTTCCAACGGCCTCAAGAGCCCACTCATGTGCCTCACCCAGGCGCGCTATGGGATCTCCTGGGGCGTGCTGGGTGCGGCCATGGCCTGTCTCGAGGAGGCCGTATCGTATGCGAAGAGCCGCGTGATGTTCGACCGGCCCATCGGCGGGTTCCAGATCCAGCAGGTGCGTCTGGCGGACATGCTCACCGAGATCGTGAAGGGGCAGTTGGTGTCCCTGCATCTGGGGCGCCTCAAGGACGCCGGCAACTTCACGCCGCAGCAGGTTTCGCTGGCCAAGCGCAACAATGTGGACATCGCCACCAACATCGCCCGCGAAACGCGGCGGCTGCTCGGCGCCAACGGCATCCTCGCCGAGTATTCGGCGATGCGGCACATGGCCAATCTGGAGAGTGTGTACACCTACGAGGGCACGCATGATGTGCACTCGTTGATTCTCGGGCAGGCGCTGACGGGGTTGAACGCGTTCAAGTGACGACGATGCCCCACGGACTTCGGTAGGGGCAGCGGTGGAAGCCTTCTTCGCACGGGCCTTCCGGCATGGGACCGGAGGTCCGTATGGAGAGACTGCGTTTCCTTAGTGTTGTGATGCTTTGATGTTGAATGATTTGCGACATTGGTCATTCTTGCTGGTGTCGCAAGGACAGGTAGGTTCTGGAGCAGCCGTCCTACCCCCTGTCGAGGAGAGTACCCATGGAGCAGTCCGTTCGCGCGATGGAGCGTCCCCGGCCATCGCTCCCGTTCCACCGCCGATCCCCTCTGGGAACACGAGCGGCCATGGTGGCTGCTGCGGTGTTCCTGCATGTGTTCGGCGGGGATGTGATGCATGCACAGGGTGCCGGCACCATATCCGGCACCGTCGTGAACGAACGCAGTGGCACGCCCATTGGCGATGCACAGATTGCGGTTGAAGGCCGCAATGTCGGCGCGACCTCCGATGCGGCTGGCCGTTTTCGCATTGTCGGACTCACGGGAAGCGGCGATGTGCAGCTGAGCGTTCGCCGCATCGGATTCCAGTCGCGAACGGTGACCGCCTCCATCGGTGCCGGTGCCGTGCGGATCGGCCTCGCCGAGCGCGCCATGGAACTCTCGTCGGTCGTGGTCACGGGCACAGCCGGTATCGCCGAGAAGCGAGCCATCGGCAACGCCGTGACCACGGTGAACGCCGCAGATGTCGTGGCCACGCAACCGGTCAATTCCTTTCAGGAACTGCTCAACGGTCGCGCTTCCGGGGTGAGCATCGTGGCTAGCTCAGGGCAGGTAGGGACTGGATCACGCATTCGTGTACGCGGGGCGTCGTCGCTCTCCCTCTCGAGTGACCCGCTTATCTATGTGGACGGTGTCCGGGTCGACAACACGCAGGCGTCGGGTCCCGCCAATCAGGCCTTCGGTTCTGCATCGATCTCTCGGTGGAACGATTTCAATCCCGACGACATCGAGAGCATCGAGGTCATCAAGGGACCGGCTGCGGCCACGCTGTACGGGACCGAAGCGTCGAACGGTGTGATCCAGATCATCACCAAGAAGGGTGCGGCAGGGCGACCCGTGTGGACGCTCACCGCTCGTGGAGGGGCCAGCTGGGTGCCGGACTGGCTGACGCGCTTCGAGGACAACTACGGAACAGTTCCCGTTGCGGGCAGTCCCACGGCACTCGACACCATCAGTATCTCGACGAAGCAGCTCAATGATTCGCTCAACGCCAATTTTGGGCACGACATTTTTCGCGTGGGTCAGTTACAGGATGTGCAGATGTCGCTCGCCGGCGGCACGTCGGCCGTGCGCTATTACGCCGGGGGCGGGTATGAGGAGAACGCGGGCGCAGAGCG
The DNA here is from genome assembly GCA_964586985.1 of uncultured Gemmatimonas sp. Classification (GTDB taxonomy): domain Bacteria; phylum Gemmatimonadota; class Gemmatimonadetes; order Gemmatimonadales; family Gemmatimonadaceae; genus Gemmatimonas. The sequence goes on from CAZPJX010000034.1 coordinate 21,040, forward strand.
CGTGAACCGCCTGCGTCGCGCCAACATGCGCGTGAACCTGCAGGCGAATCCGTCGCCCGCCTTCGACCTGAGCTCAAGCCTTGGCTACACGACGGGACGCACATACCTGCCATACGAAGCCGGCGGCGGTGGGGCAACCTGGGCCACTTACTACGCCTCACCCACGTTCCTGTATGGTGGTGTGGGCGTGAGCTCCAGGCAGCCCGGTAATCCGCAACTGGGCTTCCGCTCCGGCCCGCCCGATATCTATTACCAGGCTTACGACATCTTCCAGGACGCGGATCGCTTCACCAGCAGTTTCCAGATCGCGAACCGCCCGACGTCCTGGTTGAACCATCGTCTCATCGTCGGGCTCGATCGCCTGGCAGAGAACAACGAGGAGCGCACGCCCCGCAACGATATCATCGGTGCCAGGTACGCATCCTTTGCTGGCAGCGGCCCTCCAACGGCCGGTGGGATGTCTGCCTCGATGCGCGACGTCACGGTGACATCCTACGACTACGTCGCGAATGCGAGCTTCTCCCTGACGTCGTCCCTGAAGGCGGTGACCTCAGGCGGTGGACAGATCTACATGCGCCAGAGTCGTATCCGATCCATCAGTGGCTCTACGTTCCCGGCAGCCGGCCTGACGTCGATTGCCTCGGCGGCCATCCGCAATGTGGGTTCGGACGAGCGATTCCAGAACAACACCGTGGGCGCCTTCGTGCAGCAGCAGGTGGTCTGGAACGACCGTCTCTTCCTGACAGCGGCGATGCGCACCGACGACAATTCCGCCTTCGGTACCAATTTCGATGCCGTGACGTATCCAAAACTGAGCGCTTCGTGGGTGCTCAGTGATGAGACAGGCCTCCGCATCCCCACCCTGTTCAACCAGTTGCGCGTACGCGCGGCCTATGGGGCGAGCGGCCTGCAACCTGGGGCATTCGACGCCATTCGTACCTACTCCGCAGCTGGTGGCTTCCTCACGCCGTCCTCAGCGGGCAATCCGGATCTGGGCCCCGAACGCAGCACGGAACTTGAGCTCGGACTCGACGCGGGCCTTTGGAACGATCGCATGTCGCTCGAGATGACGTACTTCAAGGGAAGTACAAAGGACGCCATTCTCTCGCGTCAGGCGCCGCCATCCGATGGCTTCCCCGGGTTCCAACTGTTCAATGCTGGGCAGGTGGATCGCAGCGGTCTGGAGTGGATCGTCCGTGCGCAGCCCATCCGCGGTGATCGAATCGCGCTCGATCTGACACTCAGTGGCTCGACCAACACGTATAACATTGCATCGCTGGGTACCAACACGCAGTTCGTGTCGTTGTCGAGCAACGTGGGGCATCGCGTCGGTTACGCACCCGGCGCCTGGTGGGACCGCCGCATCGTGAGCGCGGAGTACAATCCGGTAACCAGGCGGGCCATCAATCTGCTCTGCGATGATGGCCAGGGTGGCACGGTGGCCTGTGCAACGGCACCTCGGGTGTATCTGGGCAACTCCGTGCCGACCTCCGAGGGCTCCCTGTCCGCAGGCCTTACCCTGTTCGGTAATCTCCGCCTGAACACCTTCGTCGATTGGCGCGGGGGCTACAAGAAGCTCGACGGCAACTATCGGGTGCGCTGCGGCGCATTCGTACTCTGCCGCGAGCTCTACTATCCCGATGAGGTGGAAGACAAGGCGCAGTTGGCGGCCGTGCAAGCCGGGACGGCCTACACCTATCACTTGATTCACAACGCTGGCTTCGTGCGACTTCGAGAGCTCTCGGCGACGTATACGCTACCGCAGTTCGTGTCCCGGCTGGCCCGAGCGAATCGCGCATCGCTCACATTGGCCGGCCGTAATCTCGGCTTGTGGACGGACTTTCCCGGTATCGAACCCGAGGCCTCCTTCAATGGCGGCTCGCGTGGCGGTGCCTTCGGGATGTGGGAGCAGAACGTTCTGCCACAGCTTCGTCAGTTCGTGGCCACCGTCAACTTCAACTTCTGATCATCATGCGATCCTTTTCGATGAAGATGATGGCGGCGCTGCTCGCAACCTCCGTGGCGACCGCCTGCGGTGGATTCGATCGGCTGCTCACCGTGGAGACCCCGAGCCGTCTGGCAGAGGACTCCTATCTTGTGCCGGCGAATGCGGCGCTGATCTCCGCGAGCGCGGTGGCTGACTATGAGTGCGCACTGGGTGGCTACGCAGTGGCCAGTGGCATGGCCGCGGGGGAGTTGTTCGATGCCATCCAGACGGCAGCGCGCTGGAACTACGACCGTCGCAACGTGCTGGCCGTGGACGCCCTGTACGCGACGTCGGGTTGTGAAGGCATCGGGGTGTACACGCCCATCAATACGGCCCGCTACACCAACGATCAGGCCGTCTCCAGGCTTGAGGGCTGGAGCGATGCTCAGGTTCCGAATCGGCAGCGCCTCATCGCGCTGAACTCCTCCATCGCGGGATTCAGCCTGATTCTGCTGGGAGAGGGCTTTTGCAGCGGAGCGATCAACGTAGGACCCTCCCTGACATCGGCTCAGCTCTTCGATTCCGCCGATGCGCGGTTCACCAG
>CAZPJX010000034.1:23670-26355 GCA_964586985.1 uncultured Gemmatimonas sp.
CGCATCTCCGTCACCAACCAGAATCGCCTCGCCGCAGATCAGGTCAATCAGCTCTGGACACAGAACAAGTTTGCGAGCCTCACGGCGAGCTTCCCCATTGCCTCGGGTATCGAGACGCAACTGATTCTGGCGGAAACGCGTGGCGGCGCCGAAGGCCTCGCAATCCTCAACACGCTGAGGGGCAGAGCAGGGGTGGCCCTGCCTGCACTGCCGACGAACAGCGATTTCACCACCGCGCTGGTCGACGAGCGCAGTCGTGAGCTCTTCCTCCAGGGCAACCGCTGGTTCGATGTGCGCCGGTTCAATACGACACTTCTTCCCGCCACCGGGACGGCCTATGCCAAGGGCGGGGTGTATGGGGATCAGCGCTGCTGGCCGCTGCCAGACGCGGAGACCTTGGCCAACCCGAACACCCGGAGTTGAGGATGTAGGCGGTGTTCACGCGGCGAGGGGTCTGCGAGGACGCCGCCTGAGGGTTGGGAGTGGGTTGCACGTGGACTGCCGTTTCGAGAACACCGATCACCGCCGTCACGGCGTCCGAGGGGACGCGGTGACGGCGGTGATCGTGTGAGCCCGTGGGCCGACCCGCGCGTTCGCCGGGAGGTGACGCACGAAGCCAAGGTGACGGTGGCGTCGCATTGCCCGACGGGGGCCCCGTCCCTACCTTCCCAATGCTGTGTGTGTTTCCTCCATGACTCTCGAACGGAGCGACCGCGGTGAAGATCGCCGTGTGCATCAAGCGTGTACCCGTGATGGAAACCAAGTTTGCCATCGCGGCCGATGGGACCCGTGTTGACGAAGCGGGGCTCAAATACGACGTCAACGATTTCGATCTCTGGGCGATCGAAGCCGCGCTGCAGCTCAAGGAGAAGAACAACAACGCCGGTGAAGTCGTGGCGATCTCCCTGGGCCCCGATGCGGCGCAGGAACAGATCCGCAAGGCGCTCGCCATGGGCGTCGACCGTGGCATCCTGCTGCAATCCGCCACAACGCCGGCCGATGGCCTGGCCGTGGCGCGGGCGCTTGCCGCCGAGCTCAAGGACGGTGGCTATGATCTCATTCTCTTTGGGCGCATCGCTATCGATGGCATGAACCAGATGACGGGGCCGATGGTGGCCGAGCTGCTCGACCTTCCCTGCGTCACGAATGTCTTCCGCCTCGACATCGCCGCTGCGAGCGGTCGCGCGGAGCGTGCGCTCGAAGGCGCCAGCGAAGTGGTGGAGTTTCCGCTGCCCGCAGTGCTGACCATCGACGATGGTCTCAACAAGGAACGCCTGCCATCCCTCAAGGGCATCATGGCAGCCAAGAAGAAGCCGCTCGACGTGAAGCCGGCGCAGCTCGGTGACGCCCGCGTCGCGGTGCAGAAGATGGTGCTCCCGCCGGAACGTGCCGCCGGCAGAATCCTGGGCGACAGCGCGGCCGCGGTGCCGGAGCTGGTCAAGCTCCTCCAGACTGAAGCCAAGGTGCTCTGATCATGGCCAACATTCTCGTGTTCGCAGAAGTGCGCGGCGGTGAGCTGCGCAAGGTCGCCTACGAGGCGGTGACCGCAGCGCGCCAGCTCGCGGATCTTTCCGGCGGTGGGCAGGTCCATGCGGTGCTCGCTGGAGCAGCCGGCATCGGCAGCAGGGCGGAGGCGCTCGCCCGGTATGGAGCCGACACGGTGCTCGTCCTCGAGCACGCGGGCTTCACCCAGTACAACCCCGAGGCGCTCACAGCCACCCTGGCACAACGCCTGAGTGGCGGCAGCTACGGTTTCGCGGTCTTCAGCGCCACGGCGCAGGGGCGCGATCTGTCGCCGCGCGTCGCTGCCCGGCTCGGGGCCGGTCTCGCGCCCGACCTCACGGGCTTTGCGGTCGAAGGCGGTCAGGTGGTGGGACAGCATTTCAACATGAACGGCAAGACCATCGCCACCCTGGCACTGAGCGGATCGCCCGCGCTCCTGTCGCTGCGTCCGGCAGCGGTGCAGCCGGCCGAGAATGCTCGGCCGCTCGCCACCGAAACCATCACCTCGGCCACCGATCCACTGGCTTCGCGCGTGAAGGTGGTGGAACTCAAGCAGGGCAACACCGGCAAGCTCGATCTCAACGATGCGCCCGTGATCGTGGCGGGTGGTCGTGGCCTCAAGGCTGCCGAGCACTTCAAGCTCTGTGAAGACCTCGCCGATGCTTTCGGCAACGCCGCAGTGGGTGCCACACGCGCCGTGACCGACGAAGGCTGGCGTCCGCATTCCGATCAGATCGGGCAGACGGGGCGCAACGTCAGTCCGAACCTCTACATCGCGGTGGGGATCTCGGGGGCCATTCAGCACCTCGCCGGCATGCGGACATCCAGGACCATCGTCGCGATCAACAAGGACAAGGACGCACCGATCTTCAAGATCGCCGACTACGGCATTGTGGGTGACGTCTTCGAGGTCATGCCCGCGTTCACGGCAGCCGTGAAGGCCGCCAAGGCGCAGGGTTGAGTTTTCGCAGGGAACGGGCCCCATCGCTGCGAAGCGATGGGGCTCTGTCTTGTGCGGCCGTTCCGCTCCGTGCACGTCGCCTCCACGCGATCGTGCGCTTGTCGTTGCCCCTCTCCCGGTCTAGCTTCGCGCCATGACCCTGTCCAATCTCGTGTTTGCGGCGATCCTCGCCGGCGGCTTCTGGATGTTTGCGCTCCAGGCGCAGCGCCTCGTACGCTGGC
>CAZPJX010000035.1:0-25982 GCA_964586985.1 uncultured Gemmatimonas sp.
CCCCGGGGCCTTCCAGGCCCTTCACGCCGAGCACCGCCTTGACCTTCTCCTCCACCTCTGCCATCAGCGTCGGGTTGTCCTTGAGGAACATCTTGGCGTTCTCCCGACCTTGTCCGATACGCTGCGTGCCATAGCTGTACCACGCACCGGCCTTGTCGATGATGCCTGACTCGACACCGATATCAACGAGGAGCGAGGTGTGGCTGATTCCCTCAGCGTACATGATGTCGAACTCCGCCTGCTTGAACGGCGGGGCCACCTTGTTCTTGACGACCTTCACACGGACGTGCGAGCCAATGACGTCTTCCTTCTCCTTCACCGGACCGATGCGACGGATATCGAGACGGAGCGACGCGTAGAACTTGAGCGCCTTGCCACCGGTGGTGGTCTCCGGGTTGCCGAACATCACACCGATCTTTTCACGCAGCTGATTGATGAAAACCACCGAAACCTTGGATCGGGCAATGGCACCGGTGAGCTTGCGCAGGGCCTGACTCATGAGGCGCGCCTGCAGGCCCACGTGCGAATCCCCCATGTCCCCTTCGATTTCCGCCTTGGGCACCAGTGCGGCCACGGAGTCGATCACGATGACATCGACTGCCCCGGAACGCACGAGAATTTCGCAGATCTCCAGGGCCTGTTCGCCGGTGTCCGGCTGCGAAATGAGCAGGTTCTCGACATCCACGCCCAGCTTCTTGGCGTACTCGGTGTCGAGTGCATGTTCCGCGTCGATGTAGGCCGCCACGCCTCCGGCCCGCTGGGCGTTGGCGACGACATGCAGACAGAGCGTGGTCTTGCCGCTGGACTCGGGGCCGTAGATCTCGGTAATGCGTCCGCGTGGAATTCCGCCCACGCCGATAGCGGCATCGAGATTGATGGCACCGGTGGGGATCGATTCGACCCGCACTTTGGCATCGGTACCGAGCCGCATGATCGAACCCTTGCCACAACTCTTCTCGATCTGTGCGACTGCGAGCGCCAGGGCCTTGCGCTTGTCGTCCGTGATCACTGTGCCCGCCATAAGTCCGCCGTCGTGAGGGGTGAAGCGCCATGCCCTGGCCCGCGAGAATCTAGGGTGAACACGGGAAGGGCCAAGACCCGAATAAACTACGAAGAACCAACGATGTGGACAACTCCCGAAACTGCCTGATTTTAGGTCAATACGAAGGCGTTCTGTACGTGCTTTATGCGGACAGTTTGCCCGATAATCAGGACCCCGATCACATCGAACCGATAATTCACCCCGGCCGAGCCGTGCCGATCAGCCCAAACCCTGGCGGAGCGGATCAATTCCCGCTGCTTGCGGGCGTGGACGGCTTCAACAGGAGAGCCGAAGGCATGGCCGCGTCTGGCCTTGACCTCGACGAATGCGATGTCCGGTCCGCGCCGCATCACGAGGTCAATATCCCGATGTCCGTGGCGAAAGCGGTGCGCGACCAATTGCCACCCGTTGCGGATCATCCAGCGTGCCGCAACGCGCTCACCGAGCAGTCCGAGTTGATGCCGAGCCTGTGTCATGGCCCGAGCGTAGCACCGCGCTCCCACAACTGAGTCACCAAAACGTGGCGTGCGGTATCCTGAGGCTGCTGAACGGCAGTGGCAGGCCGACCGTGCCACGACCACGCCCTCTCTGCCGCGAACCCACACACCTTTGGGATCGCTGCCAAGGTCAGCGCACCGCGTCAACGAACGGCGTCAATGCACCGCGTCAACGCACAGCGAGGATCAGCCCCGGATCGTCACTGATGATGCCATTCACACCAAGCCGCCAGAGCTTCAACGCCTCTGCGGGATCGTTAACCGTCCACACGTGCGTGACGACGCCGTGCGGCTTTGCACTGTGCATCAGCCTAGCCAGCGGCACCGGGATGCCGCGATAGACCGGTGGGATGCACAACGCCTGGAACGGTGGGCTGGCAATAGGGCGTCGCAGCAGGGATGGTGCAAGGAGGCCCGCGACATCCGGCGTACTCGCACCGAGTGCGAAACCGGCATGTCGTAACGGCCGTGTGCAAGCGGCATCGAAGCCAGCGACGATGACCCGCTTTGCCAGGGCGTGCCTGGCAATGGCCGAGCGCAACGGCAGCGTGGCGGCCGGCGTCTTGAGTTCGATGATGAGCGGCAGATCGCGGGGCAGCGCCTCCACGGCCTCATCGAAGCTGGGGATGCTGACGCCACGGCCGCGCCAGGGAAACGTCTGCCCCCCGTTGGGCGTGAAGCGCGCGCCCGCATCGACATGCCGAAGCTCCGCGCGTGTTCGTCCTGCGACCTGACCAGCCGCATCGGTGGTGCGATCAAGTGTCGCATCATGCAGCAGCACGAGGACCTCGTCGCGCGTGACCTGCAGATCGAATTCCACCGCGTCGCTGCCCAGCGCCACCGCTTCGAGCAGCGACGGGATGGTGTTTTCCGGCGCATGCTGGCGGTTCCCCCGGTGGCCAATGACAGGACGGGCCTGCGGATCAAGGAGAATCATCCGGCAAAGATACCCCAGGGCGAACGCCGAACGTGAAGCGCGGGGGGATGCTGGTCGCATCCCCCCGCGCTCACGACCACGTCAAACCGTCGTGGTGAGTGCTGCACATCATGGCATCAGAAGCTGTACTGCAGGCGCGTCATCAACATGCGGCCGATCTCGGGCATCCCGGGGAAAGTGCGGACTTCGTTGTTCAGGAGGTTCTGCCCACTGATGGACCACATGAGCTTCTGATTGCCACCCAGCGAGAAACGCTTGGACACCTGGGCGTCGAAGAGCACCGCCTCGGGCACGCCTTCGTAGCAATACGCGCCAGCAGAGGCTGGGCAGCGACCCGCACCAAGCGTCGCCCCAGCAGCGGCGCCGGGACGGCCGGACGCGATGGCGAAGGCAAAATCGGTCGTGTGGACGCTGGAGTTCACCGGATAGGAGTCGTTGTAGCGCGTGCGCAGCTCGAAGCCCAACCCGTTGTTCTCATTCCGGTACCGAGCCCCAAGGGAACCGCGTGCCTTCGGGGAATTGGACATCAGCGGCAGACTGTTGCCACCCGCGACGTCTCCGAACACGTTCTTGTTCTGCCAACTGAAGGCGACGTCGAAGGTGAGGCGATCCGTGGCGACGATGTCCGTGGCGAGGTCCAGACCATTCACCCAGATCTTGCCCGGGGTCGTGAGATACGTGGCATAGATAGCGTTGGGCGCTGTGCTGCCGTTGGCGAACGTGACGACGCCGACCGGCAGTGCCGCAACGTTTGGCGTCAGTGCCGATGCCAGCGCTGCCGCAGTACCCTGCGCCTGCTGCACCGGCAATCCCTGCGAAACGAGAAACGCTCCGATCTGCGCCCCGAGGTATCCGCCGAGTTGGGTCGGATTGCCGAAGAACACGTTGGGCGTGGACAGCGCAGCCGTGGTGCCCACATCGCCGCGCTCCTGGGTCCAGAGAGAGATATCCCAGCGGAATCGGTTGCCGAGGATGCCCTTGTAGCCGACCTCGAAAGTGTTGTTGAACGAAGCAGAAAGCGGAGCGATATCGCCAAGCTGCCCCGTCGTGAGCGGTGTGGTCGCAGCGGTCAGGTAGGACACCCGCGTGGCAAGATCCGCATTGGTCGGGGTGCGTGTGCTGAGATACTGCAGCATGCCGGTCGCCAGGGCCTGCGCCTGCGCCGCTGGCAGTCCGCCCTGTTGCAGCGCACCAGCGATGGCCGGCGCCAACCGGGGAGTCAGTGCCGTGATGGCTCCCGGGAATGCTGCGGCGGCCGAGGCGCCCGTGAACTGCCCCTGCGCCGCATAGGCCGACTTCATGCAGAATGATCCGAACGCACTCCCGTTCGCGCAGCTCCGATTGAACTGCTGACCGACCTTCGGCGGATTGCCCCGCGCGATCACATTGAAGCCGGAGCCACCCACATTGGGTGTCTGGATCAGATCGAGGAAGAACGAGAAGTTTGCTGGCGTGGAGAACGCACGGTTGTACGTGAAGCGAAGGTTCTGCGTCTCGGTGGGCTTGAAGATCAAGGCCGCCCGTGGAGAGAAGAACGCACCATCGATCACGTTGTTCGCATCACCACGTGCTGCCAGGAGCAGCTCGAAATACTTGGAAGGCCGCGTGGTCGACTGCAGGTAGGCACCGTATTCGCGAACATTGTCATTCGCTTCGTTCCCCCCATTGATCGTGTTACCCGTCTCCGGAGTGGTGGCGATATAGTCGGCCCCGTATGTGAAGCTCTGCTTGCTCCCCATATCGAAACCATGCTGTAGTTGCGCCGCCCACACTTTCGACTGATCGACGATCGGCTTGCCGGAACGCAGCAGGAAGGTGCCCTCATCGGACTGCGCGTTCTCATTGCCCGCGTTGCTCAGATTGGCAAAGACCTGCGCAAAGAGCCGGTTCCAGCGGAAGCGCTGCTGCAGACTGGTGTACGTCCAGTTCCGGATCTGCGCCGCCCCATTCGCACCGGTATACTCGATCCCGTGCCCGATGTGCGTAAACCCGACGGTCGAAATGGCCTCGACATTCTCCGACGGACGCACATCCATGCGTGCCTCGCCCGTATACCGCTCGAGACTGAAGTCCCGATTGTTGGGCTGCCCGCGACGCGACGCCGGAACATCTGCCGTAGTCGGGAACGTGGCTGGCTCAGCCAGTTCGGTGAACTCCCAGTCCTTGCCGCGCATGTACTCGCCAGAGAGTTTCACCGCGAGCTGGTCGCTCAGCTTGGACGCATGGCGCACACCCGCGCGAATCACCGAACGCTCACCGCCGTCCAGACTGATGGTCGTCCCCTGGGAGGCGAAGGGCGACTTGGTGATCACGTGGAGGACGCCATTGGAGCTATTGGGGCCGTAGAGCGCCGACGCGGGTCCCAGGAGCACCTCCATGCGGTCGATGTCCTCGTTCGTGCCCGTGAACATGAAGGGTACGTTGACCCTGAGCGACGGCACACCCGCGAAGCGATAGTCCTGCAGCATCAGCATCGCGCCGCTGAAGGCATTGTTGAAACCGCGGGCGACCACATTCGATTGCGCGATACCTCCGCGACTGATATCAACGCCCGGTGTGGATGCCAGGTGATCGGTCACCGTCACAGCGGGACGTTCTTCGATGCGTTCACTCGACACCACGGAAATCTGGGCCGGCGCATCGAGCGCCTTCTCCGGACGACTGCGACTTGCCGTCACGACGGTCTGATTGAGCTGGGTAGGCCGCTCCGTCAGCTCCGCCGTAATCGTGGCGCCCGGCCGCTGCCCAGTGTACACCTTCTGGTCATAGCCAATGGCACGCACTGTCACGACGTAGCTGCCATCGGGAAGATTGACGACACGGAAAGTTCCGTCGGCACCGGAAATGGCACCGTAGGCTTGTCCACCCGAAAGCTGTGCCTGCACCTGTGCATTTTCGATCGGGCGTCCGGTCGCAGCATCGGTCACCTTGCCGGAGATCGAGCCGGACTGCGCCGCCAATCGGTGAGACGCAGCGGGCAACAACCCCAGCGCCAGCACGGTGAAGGCCAACACACGTCGGAGGAACAGGGACATCGTTCACCTCGGAGGGATGAAAAGGACGTCGAGGTCCGATGACCGGCGGGAAGGAGATACCGGTCATGGTGAGTCGTGTCAGCATTCTGTGCATCAACACAACCCCGCCGTTGCCCCCAATTCTCTCAGCGGCTTTTCACGTCGTCAATACGGGCGCGCCCGAATTGCGCAAAAAAACTCGACGGAACCGTCAGGATTGGCCACAGATCCGATCGAGATCCTGGACCCCTACGAGCACATCACGTGGACGTGCCGCCCCCTCAGAAGGTGCCAGAACACCCGCAGCCTCCAACTGGTCGATGATCCGCGCCGCGCGGCCATACCCAATCTTCAGTCGGCGCTGCAGCAATGATGTTGACCCCTGCCGATGCTGGATCACCACCTCGGCCGCTTCCCGGAATCGCGCATCCCTCTCGTCGGACTCGCCATCGGCGTCCGCGTCATCGCCATGTGCGGCCGCTGCCTCGTACGCCTTTACGGTCTCCAGGATATCGGGCTCGGTGGCCGCTCCGTCCTCCGCAGCCGCATCGCCCAGCGCCCGGAGCCGCGCCTGTTCATACCAGCCGAGCAGGTGTTCGGTATCCTCACTGGAGAGATATGCACCCTGCAGTCGGGAGGCTTCCGACTTGCCCGGCGGGATGAACAGCATGTCGCCATTGCCGAGCAGCGATTCCGCCCCGGCTCCATCGATAATGGTGCGACTATCCACCTGTGAGGCTACGCGGAAGGCGATACGACAGGGGAAGTTCGCCTTGATCAGGCCGGTGATGACGTTCACGCTGGGCCGCTGGGTGGCGAGGATGAGGTGGATTCCGATGGCGCGGGCCTTCTGCGCCAACATCGCGATGGGTGTCTCCACCTCCCCCTGCACCGTCATCATGAGATCCGCCATCTCATCGATGACCACAACGATGTATGGCTGGACCCCACCGGTGTAGGTCCGGTCCTCGAACGCGACATCGGGCGCGCGCGGCGTGCGCAGCGGTGGCCCTTCACCACTCTCCTGCTGCGCGACACGCTTGTTGAATTCCTGGAGATTGCGGCAGCCATTCGCTTCAAGGAGCCGGTACCGATCCTGCATTTCCATCACCGCCCACTTGAGCACGGCGGCGGCATCCCGATTGTCGGTAATGACCTTGTGACGGCGATGCGGCAGTGCGTTGTACACACTGAGTTCGACCATCTTGGGGTCGACCATCAGGAAGCGCAGGGTCCGCGGTGTATGCCGATACACGAGGCTGGTGATGATCGTGTTCACGCAGACGGATTTCCCCGAACCGGTCGCGCCCGCAATGAGCAGGTGCGGCATCTTGGCGAGATCGGCAACAACCGGCCGGCCTTCGAGATCCTTCCCAAGCGCAATGGGGAGTGCAGCGCGTGCCTGACGGAACTCGGACGATTCAAGGACTTCACGCAAGACCACGATCTCGGGGGTTGGATTCGGCACTTCCACACCCACAGCGCCTCTGCCGGGAATGGGAGCCACGATCCGAATACTCGGCGCCCGCATGGCCAGCGCGAGATCGTCCGCCAGCGCGGCAATCTGCCGGACCTTCACACCCGCCGCCGGTTCGATCTCGAACTGCGTCACGGACGGCCCGGTGGTCCGGCCCACGAGTTCGCCGTCTACCTTGAACGTTCGCAAGGTGGTCATGAGTTTCTCGCCGGCCATGTCCAGCTCCCGCTTTCCGGCATCGACATTGCGCGCGGGTGGCGCTGCCAGCAGCTCGGTCGGTGGGAGGTCTTCGCTGAACGTGGTCAACTCGTCCGCCGCATCGAGGCCTGCCACGTACCCAGCACCGGCCGTGACGCCACGGCCCTCCTGGCGTCCTCCGTCTTTCCCCGACGATTTCCTCGACGCCACCGCTTCGCTGTGACGCCCGCGAGGACAGCCAGGAGTTGCGTCGTCAGCCGACGTGACTGCGGTCCACAGATCCGTCCCGTCCGTGCGGCGGTCCGCCACCTCTCTCGCCATCACAGGATCAATCGCCGGCATGTCTTGCGGATCGGGCGCCAATACCTCCGCCAAGGAGGGTCGCCGCCCCTGCTCGTTACGCGCCTGTGTTCCCTGGGCATCCGGGCCTCGGCTGTTGCCGCCAGGCAAACCGGGGCCAATCAGCAGCCGCAGCGGATTCCAGCGCAGCGTGAATACGGTGAGTGCGCTCGTCGCAAGCAGGAAGAATATCCATGCGCCGGCCGGACCGATCCACTTGCGGAGATAGAATGCCACGAGACTTCCCCACAACCCCGAGGCATCCGAAGGCGCAGGGGCGCCGCCGAGAGCTAGACCAACGGCAATGGGCAGGAGTGCCACGACGCCGGCGAACAGGACACCCCAGTCGCTTGCGTCGTCAGCACGTCGAATCCTGCCGAAGAGAGCCAGTGCGACAACAAGGCAGCCCATGGCGACAACCACCATGCTCGGGATGCCCACTGCGGCCACGAGCGCGCACCGCGCGAGGGTACCTGTCGGGCCGAATGGCCCCGTGGATGACCAACAGCTACTCCCCATAGGGCGCTGGAAAACCAGCGCCCCCAGCAGGAACACTGCCAGGAGGATGAGCGCGACTGCGCCGAGTTCCCGCTTGAGGAGCTGCCGATCCATCAATCCCCTCTCGTCAGACCGCTGTCCGTCACGGTCGCTGTCCCCGCCTGACAGCCAGCCGCGCCGTATCAGCGCCCTGCTGCCACGCCATGTCGCTGCAATTGCCGGTTCTGGTAGCGTACCGCTGAATCATATCGATCCAGCGTGAGACACGCCGCCACATCGGCATCGAACCCCGCATCGCTGAGTGCGCGAGCGTGCTGGGCTTCATGTGCCACCGAAGCGATTCCACCCACAAAGGGCCGCTCCATCAACTCCGCGACCCGAGCACCGTCTCCACGCACGAGACGATCGTGGCCCTGAGCGATGCCGCGCAGCAGTCGACCGGCACAGACAACGTCCTCGAGCGCCAGACGTCGATCCTGCCCGGCACAGGCAATCAGTACTTCGCTCTCTTCCGTCATCGCGGCGCGAACGGCCCGCACGGTCGCCGCAGCGTTCACGAAGGCTGCGAAGAAGCACACCCGCGCACCCTGCGTGGCCGCGAGCGTCCGGGTACCGTTGGTGGTGGTGAACAGGATCGTGCGGTCGCTCACCACGGCCGCTTCGTACTCCAATGGCGAGTTGCCGAGGTCGAACCCGTCAATGCGCACCATCCGGCGTTCACCAGCCAGTCGCATTTCCTCTCGGCGAAACGTCCGCGCACGTGCCACGGCATCTTCGACGGTTTCGCACGGCACCACGGCCCTGGCACCATGCGCCAAGGCTGTCGCCACCGTGGTCGCCGCACGCAGGACATCGATAACCACCACCACTCGATCGGCCACATCAGCAGGCACCACTGGTGCCTCGCCGAGCAGCACGTCGATGCGCACTTAGCTGGGCTCCTTGAGGAGATCGGCGCCCTCGAATTCCAACCACTTGGTATGCACCTTGCCCGCCTGGAACCCAGGATGCTGCATGACCCGCGCGAGGAAGGGCATGGTCGTCTTCACGCCCTCCACGACGAAGCTCTCCAGCGCAATCTGCATCCGCTTGAGGGCTTCCTCACGCGTCGATCCCTGCACGATGAGCTTGGCGATCATCGAGTCGTAGAACGGCGGGACGGTGTACCCCGCATAGGCGTGCGTATCGATGCGTACCCCGGGTCCACCGGGTTGATGAAACACCTCCAGCTTCCCCGGGGAGGGCTGGAAGTTGCGTGAAGGATCCTCGGCATTCACCCGGCACTCGATCACATGCCCGCGGAACGGTGGCAGCTCCTTCACGGTGAGGGGCTGGCCGGCGGCCACACGGATCTGCTCCTTCACGAGATCCACCCCGGTGAGCTGTTCCGTCACCGGATGCTCCACCTGGATACGGGTGTTCATCTCCATGAAGTAGAAGGAGCCGTCCTCGTCGAGGAGCATCTCGATGGTGCCGGCGCCAACATAATTGATGGCCTTCGCACCACGCACCGCGGCCTCACCCATGCGCGCCCGCAGGTCGGGTGTCATCACCGGACACGGCGCCTCCTCGATGATCTTCTGATGACGGCGCTGCACCGAGCAGTCGCGCTCACCGAGGTGAATCACGTTGCCATGCATGTCACCAAGAATCTGGAACTCCACGTGGCGCGGCCGTTCGAGGAATTTCTCGACGTACACATCCCCGTTGCCGAATGCCGAAAGCGCCTCGGATCGCGCCAACTGGAAGGAGCGCAGAAAGTCATCGGGATCACGAGCAACGCGCATTCCCTTACCGCCGCCTCCGGCAGCGGCCTTGATAATGACGGGGAAGCCGATCGAGCGCGCGAAGACGAGTGCCTCTTCGGGATCTTCCACCGGTCCCGGTGAGCCGGGAACGATCGGCACCCCGACGTCCTGCATCGCACGGCGCGCAGACGCCTTATCGCCCATGGTGCGGATCTGATCGGGCGTCGGGCCAATGAACGTGATTCCCGACGCCTGACAGGTCTCCGCAAACTCCGCATTCTCTGCGAGAAATCCGTAGCCCGGATGGATGGCGTCCGCGCCGGTGATCTCGGCAGCCGCGATCAGCCGGGGGATCTTGAGATACGAATCGCGCCCGGATGGAGGACCGATGCACACGTCATCGTCGGCGTACCGCACGTGCAGCGATTCGCGATCAGCCTCCGAGTAAACGGCGACCGTCTGGATGTCGAGCTCACGGCAGGCGCGGATGACACGGAGGGCGATCTCCCCCCGGTTGGCGATCAGGACCTTTTTGAACATCCGGTAATGGTGGCGAGGTCACTGCTCAGCCGCCAGTCCCGAAGCGGTTCTGCCCGAGGAGGGTGAATACGCCGCTCGCATCCGAGGGACGGCCTTGTGCGGACGGGAGCCCGCGGGGCCGCCGGGTGCGTTGCCTAGGCGCGCCGCACTCTAGGCGGCGTTGCTTCCCGGACGGAATCCGTCGAAGGCTGTGTCGCTCGCGCCCCCAACCCCCTGCACACGCAGCGCGAACTCCGCGGGGTTGGACGCATTGAACAACGCATCCTCATACGAGATCACACCACGGGAATACCAGTTCATCAGCGACTGGTCGAAGCTCTGCATGCCGTACGCAACACTCCCCTCCTTGATCAAGTCGGGGATGTTGAGCATGGCAGACAGGTCGCGCACCTGATCGCGGACGGCCTCCGTATTGACCAGGATCTCGCAGGCCGGGACACGGCCCGGTTGATCCGCCCGTGGCACCAGACGCAGCGACACCACTGCCGCCAAGGCATTGGCCAGGGCAAACCGCACCTCGTTCTGCTGGTGCGGCGGATAGAACGAAAGCATGCGATTGATGGTCAGCGTGGCATCGGTCGTGTGAAGCGTGGAGAAGACCAGGTGCCCAGTGCCCGCCGCCTTGAGGGCGACGTCGAGGGTCTCGAGATCGCGGATCTCACCGATCATGATGACATCGGGGTCCTGACGCAGCACGCGACGCAGGGACTGGGAGAATGACGCGGTGTCCGTCCCCACTTCACGCTGGTTGATGTGGCAACGCACATCCCGGTGCACAAACTCGATTGGATCCTCGATCGTGATGATGTTTGCGCTGCGTCGCTCATTGATGTGCTGAATCATCGCGGCAAGAGCCGTACTCTTGCCCGAGCCCGTCACACCCGTAACCAGCACCAGTCCGCGTGGACGCATGGCGATCTGCTCCAGCACGGCGGGCAGGTTGAGATCGCGCACATTCGACGCTGCATGCGCGATGGCTCGCATCGCGAACGCCACCGTCCCCTTCTGCTGATAGACGTTGACGCGGAAGCGCCCGATCCCCGGCACATTGATGGCGAAGTCGGATTCGCGTGCCTCGACAAACTCCCGCAGCTGAGCCGGTGGCAGCAGATGCTCAGCCAGCGCCCGGAGTTCTTCCGGGCGCATTGGTGGCATATCCAGCGGAACGAGATCTCCGTGCAGGCGTAGGGTAGGCGGGCGTCCGACCTTGAGATGCAAATCGGAAGCGCCCTCGCGCACCATGCGCTGCAGCGCTGCCTTCAGATCCAGCCCAGAGGCGGGAGCGGATGCCGTACCATGGGCGCCGTTTCCGTTCGAACCGGGAGCAACGCCGGAGACCATCGTCATGTCGTCATGTCTCAGCCGGTCGGATCGATGCGGAAGAGCACCTGGCCATATTCGACGGGATGTGCATCGGTCACGTTCACCTCGCGCACAACCCCATCGAACTCGGACTCGAGCTCATTCATGATCTTCATCGCCTCGATGATGCAGACGATCTGCCCTTTGCTGACGCGATCTCCCACGGAGATGTACGGCTTCGCGCCAGGCTCGGGCGATGCGTAGAACGTGCCCACCATCGGTGACTTGATCTCGAGGGCCGCGGACTTCGGCGCCTCGGCCTTCGGCGCAGCAGTCCCCCCCTCCTCGGCAGGACGCACCGCCGCAGCCACAGGCAACACCGGCGCGGCCACGGCAACCGGTGCCTGGAGTGCGGCGGGTGCCAGATTCATGGCCGCGCGCTGTTGCGGGCTCTTCGAGATCCGGAGCTTCATCCCCTTGTCGGAGGAGATCTCGATGGAATCCACCGTGGAGCCGTCGAGCATTTCGATCAGCTTCTTCACGTAGCGCAGGTCGATCATGAGGGGAGAGGCTAAAGTGGCGCGGCACCTGGCGAGGCGCCGGGTGCGTGATCAGCAAGGTGGAACGAGATCAGACGAGCTCCAGCAGCGAACGGGGGTACCTCGTCAGGACGCGCGCCCCCGATGCCGTGATGAGTACGTCATCCTCGATTCTCACCCCGCCCCAGCCCGGGAGATAGATACCCGGCTCGATGGTCACAACCATGCCAGCGGCGAGAGGAGTTTCGATGGTGCGGGCAAGACGAGGCCCCTCGTGCACGTCCAGGCCGATACCATGACCCAGTGAATGCCCGAATGCCTCACCATACCCGCGGGCGTCAATGTACTCTCTCGCGACCGCATCTGCAGCCATCCCCCTCATTCCGGCCCGAATCGCACCCGAAGCAAGCCGATTCGCCTCCAATACGATGTCGTACACCTCCCGCTGCTCCGCCGTCGCTCTCCCCAGAATGACGGTACGGGTGATATCGGAACAATACCCGTGGGCCACCGCCCCGAAATCCAGAAGGACGATGTCCCCCTCCCCGAGAACGCGGTTTCCCGCTCGCGCATGTGGCAGTGCCGAGCGCGGGCCAGACGCAACGATTGACGGGAAAGGGAATGCCTCACTCCCCTGCTCCCTGAGATTTCGCTCGAGCATGCCCGCCACGGCCGTTTCAGTCAGGCCCGGGCGGAGCTCAGCCAGTGTGCGCTCCAGCGCCTGTTCGGCCATCCCGACAGCGTCCTCGATGGCAGCCACCTCGCCCGCATCCTTCCGTTCCCGCAGCATCTCGACCAGATCATCCTGTGGGCGCCACTGCCATCGACTCCCCTGTTCCAACAGCCGGGCAAAGTCCCGATGGAGCAGATGACTGGTCTCAAATCCTATCCGGTCTACGCCGGTGATCGCCTGCAACACGCTCCAGAGGCCCAACCACAAGCTGCTGGGCTCGATACGAATCGTGGCAGCAGAACCAACCTCCTCCTCCACCTGCGTGGCGTAGCGAAAGTCGGTGAGCAGCAGGCAGTCCCTCGCCGTCACCAACACCAGGGCATTGCTCCCGGAAAATCCCGTGAGGTAGCGGATGTTTGAAAGCGACGTGACCAGCAGGCCGTCCAGATCGGTACGCGCCAGTACATCACGGAGCGCTCCCAGGCGCGCCGGACGGGTATCAGGAAACATGTCTCGCCGTTGAATCAGGCGTGGGCAGCGGCCGCCTGTCGTGATCGGAGAACCTGGATCAATCCCCGCAGTGCGAACTCATAGCCCTCAGCGCCCAACCCCGTGACCATCCCGACGGAAGCGCTGGCCAGCATCGAGTGGCGTCGCTCAGGCTCACGGGCATGAATGTTGGAGAGGTGAACTTCCACAAAGGGAATGGCCGTCGCGGTGAAGGCGTCCCGGAGGGCCAGGCTGGTGTGGGTGTAGGCACCCGCATTCACCACGACGCCGTCCACGACTCCGTGCCACGCGTGCAGGGTATCGATGAGGGTCCCCTCGCTGTTGGACTGCGCGGTACGCAATTGCACCCCAAGTGCACCGGCGACTCCCTCGAGTGTCCCCAGAATATCGGCGAGCGTAGCGGTACCGTAGATAGCTGGTTCACGACGCCCCAGCAGATTGAGATTGGGACCGTTCAGTACACCGATGATCACGTGTTTTCCAACCCTTTTAGCCACGCGGAGAACTGTGCCAGATCCTCGGTGGCGGCCTGACCGGAGGAGGCGTTCGGTGCTTCGGCCGAGGGCGTGTTCTGGTCCGCAGCCGCGTTGGCACTCGCCGACCGGACCGCCGGGTCGGGAAAGAAACGATCGAAGGATCCCGGTGCTGAGACGGTGCCCTGCGTGAAGCCCGGCGCAAACTGCGGTACCGGAGCCGACGCATACGTCGTTGCCCCCTGCGACAGGTGTTCATCCGCCACGCCATGCGGTGCATCGAATAACGAATCCGGCACCAGCGCCTGGGTCCCATCCGGCGGCGCGAAGGCATCGGCCAACGCGCGTGCCGCCAGATCATCCTGCGATTCCGCACTGGCTGTTCCGAACAGCGAACTCAGCGCATCCTCCCCAGTCGCCTCCTGCCACCCACCGTGCAGCGGGCCGGCGAGACCTTCGTGCGGTGACACCGGTGCCGCCACCGCGACGGATATCCGAGGGGTACGACGGGCAACCCGGCGCGCTGCCAGCGCGGCGAAGCGCTCACGCGCCGTGAAGACCGGCCCGGTGAAAGCAGGTTCGCCGTCAACCTGCTCCTGGGCAAGGGCGCCGTCGGGACCCGCAGCGGCCGGTCCGTCGACCTGCGCCTGCAATTCGGCCAGTCGCGAGGACAGCACGGGGTCATAGGGGCGTCGGCGTACCAGCTCTTCATAGACACGGACCGCCCGTTCGATGAACCCCTGCGTCACCAGCAATTCGCCCATGGTCTCCGTCACGAACGCCGCTGACGGCTCCTCCTGCGGAACCTCAGCGAAGTCCTGCGCATAGTCCTCGGCAAAATCGTCGGTATCCTCCCCGGAATAGCCCCCGACAGGGCCCTGCGCATCATCCGACAGATCCGCCGCCGATTCGGGATACACCTCGGCGAACGATGACTCCTCCACCCCTTCGTCCCCGTCGAGAGAAAATGCGCCCGACGAATCGGACAGCGCCATGACGGAGACGCCATCCGGATCACCAACCGAGCGAGCGTCGGCGGCGATGGCATCAGCAATCGCGTCCGTCTCCGGTCCGGAATCCTGCGACGACTCGAACCAGGGCGGCTCGGCAGAACCGTCGGTATCGGTCTCCGCAAGGTACGACGCGACGTAGGAGACGCGCGCCTCCACGTAGGTCTCCACATACGTCTCGACATGCACATCCGCCTGCCCATCGACTGGCGGGGCGTTCGAGGCCTCGCCCAACGATTCGACGGAGCCAACTTCTGCGGCTTCACCGAAATCATCCCCGGGCCCACCACGCGCTGCATCGTTCGATCCGACGACCGCGATGTCGGCAGGCGTCTCGGTGGGATCCTCCTCTGCGGCCCCGGCCTCATCCGCCGGCGTCACGACAGCCTCAAGAGCGACGTCGGTGCCCACCGTCCCCGCGTTCACCAGCTCTGCGTCGGTGACATCCGGTTCGGGCTCTGGAATCGCGAAGGCCATGGGATCGACGGATTCCCTGCCGAACGCCTCCGCGGCATCTGCGGGGATGCGGACGGAGAGGGGCGTCACAGCGCGAGGCGTGACGATGCGAGCCACGAGGTCCGCAGTGTCTGGCCAGACAGGAGCAGCCAGACCCTCCTCGAAGGACGCATCGATGTCTTCGATCTCAGATTCGGACAAGCCAGAGGAGGTCGTCGCCTCGTCCCCGGAAAAGGCAAAGGGGTCCGCATCCTGATCCACCGCCTCGGCTTCCTCCGGTACCAGCGCCTGGAGAGGCACAACCGGAGTGGGAATTGCCAGACTTGCCAGGGGCATGGCGGTTGGGGCTGTCGCGAGCGCCTCCGTGGATATGACGGTTGGTGCTGTCGCGAGCGCCTCAGAGGAGGCGACGATCCGGTCACCTTCCCGCTCCATCGCCTCGAGGTCGAGGAGGTCTTCGCCTTGCGACATCGGTTCCGGCATGGCCCGCCCCGGTGGCGTCGACTCGGGCGCCGTTGACACCAGGGCCGCTGGCACCGAAAGCGGAGTGGGGACCGGCGTCCGCAGGCGCGCGTTGACCTCATCGAAATCGATGGCCCGCAGGGCCGCGTCCGGCGTGGGTACCACGGCCCCGATGACTGGCACCGGAACGGAGGGCGTGAAGGAAACAGGACGCAGGTCCGGCGCTGCCACCGGTACTACTGGCATTGGCACCCCAGGGGTGGGCACCCCCGTCGACCCGGTACGCTGCGTGGAAGCATCGGCCCGGGGTGGAACCGGAGTCGTCAGGTCCGATTCTCGCCCCCCCACCCAAATGGCTGCCTGATCTCCAGCGGGGCGTACCGCACGACTCCCATAGGCCGGCGTAGACAGGGTCGCCAATTGCGCGGCGATATCGTCATTTCGTGGATCGGCATCCAGGACCCGCTCGTACCAGCGACGTGCCGCCACGGGGTCACCCTGCCGGCGTGCAATGTCGCCCAGATGGCGCAGGGCAATCAGGTTCTCGGGATCGAGGCCCAGCGCCTGCTCGAACACGGCCCGTGCCTCGCTCAGGCTCTCACTCTCGTAGAGCGCCTGACCAAACACGATGTACCCGCTCATATGCCCCGGCTGCTTTGGCAGATGCTCACGGCACAGGGCGATAGCCTGCGCCAACTCGCCGGCTTTCCGGAGTTCGTTCGCGAGCGGCGCAAAATAACGGCGCGGATTCTCCTCGAACTTTCTCCGGAGCTCTTCGATCCGGGCGGCTGTACTCATACGTGCGGTACCCTCTGGTGGTGTCCCCGTCCGGCGGGCGGCGAGTGCCCTGTGGTGTCAACCGTTATTACTCGCCGCGGTCGGTCGGGATGTCAATCGTGGACGAGACGACGGGAAGTCGTGTCGTGTCTTGCCTTTAGCCCTTCAAATCCGCTAGCTTCCCAGACTCTTTCCGGCACACGCCCTTCTTCGGGGAGGTGCGTGTGCCTTTCCGTTATGCCCGTCTTTTCGAGTCAAGGAGTCTCGCCCCGTGCTGCAATCGATGCGGAGCGCCGCGAAGTACATCTGGATTTTCATCATCGTGGCGTTTGTCGGCAGCTTCCTGCTGTATGAGACCTCCGGACTCGCCGGTCGTGCTCCAGTGACGACGACCACCTCCATCGGCACCGTCAACGGGGAGGAAATACTCCTCACAACGTGGCAGAACGCGGTCAACACCCTCGAACAACAGCAGCAGCAGCAAACCGGGCGTAGCATCACGCTCGACGAGCGGCAGCAGCTCGAGGATAGAGCCTTTGAGGAACTCGTGACCGAGGCGCTCCTGCAACAGGAGTACAAGCGTCGCGGTATCACTGTTACTGACGAAGAAGTCCTCTCGGCGGCACGCGTCTCTCCTCCGCCAGAGGCCACGAGGTCGCCCGACTTCCTCACGGATGGCCGCTTCGACATGGAGAAGTACCTTCGCTTCATCGGGAGCCCGATGGCGCGCCAGTCGGGCATCCTGGCCGGTTTGGAGTCGTTCTACCGGAACGAGATCCCGAAGCAGAAACTCTTCGATCAGATCGCCAGTGGGGCGTACGTCTCCGACGAGCGCCTCTGGCAGCTCTACCGTGACCGCCATGACAGCGCGACGGTAAGCTTCGTTGTTCTGCGCACCGACGCGCTCGCCGATTCGTCGGTGACCGTGACCGACGCGGAAATCAGCCAGTTCTACGAGCGCAACAAGAAACAGTACGAGCGTCCGGGGCGAGCCATTGTTTCCCTGCTGACGGTGCCCCGTACGGTCAGCCCCGCAGATTCCGCTGCCGCCCACGCCCGCATCGACAAGCTCCGTGCCGAGATCGTTGCCGGAGCGAAGTTCGAAGACGTCGCGAAGCGTGAATCCGCCGATTCGGTTTCCGGGGCGCTCGGCGGCGTGCTCGGCAAGGGAGGCCGCAACCGCTTCACCCCGAAATTCGAGGAAGCGGCTTATGCGCTCAAGGTGGGCGAGTTGTCCCAGCCTGTGCTCACACCGTTCGGTTGGCACATCATCCGCGTGGATGAACGAAAGGGTGATACCCTCGACGTGCGTCACATCCTGGTGACTGTCAGCCAGACCGATTCCAGTGCTACGCGCACCGATCGTCGGGCCGACTCGCTCGCCACCATTGGGGCCAACCAGGAAGACGGCAAGAAGTTCGACGAAGCAGCCAAGACCCTGGGTCTCACGGCCGCCCAGGTCGCGGTCATCGAGAAGGAGCCGCTGTCCTTTGCCGGTCGCTACGTCCCAAGTGTCAGCGCCTGGGCATTCTCTGGAGTGACGGCCGGTGAGACCAGTGATCTGTTCGATTCGCCGGAAGCCTACTATATCGCTCGCCTCGACTCGCTCACTCCTGGTGGTCAGCAGTCGCTGACTGAAGTGAAGGAGGATATCCGTCGTCGGCTCGCGCGCGACAAGCGCGTTGAGAAGCTGCGCCCCGAGGGCGAGGCCCTGGTCGCTGCCGCGAAGAGCGGAACCCTCGAGGCAGCCGCTGCCGCCAAGGGGCTCACGGTGGAAAAGTCCGCGGCCTTCAGCCGCGTTGATGCCGTACCCGCTCTGGGCCAGTTCTCACAGGCCGTGGGAGCCGCCTTCGCGGTGCCTGTTGGCCAGATCGACGGCCCCTTCCGCGCTGTAGATGGCATGGTGGTGATGCGGGTCGACAGCCGAGTCGATGCCGCCCGTGCGACCTTCGATGCCCAGAAGGATGCGCAGCGCTCACAGGTCACGCAGTCGCTGCGTCAGCAGAAAATCGATGAATATCTCGGAAACCTCCGCGATCATTCCAGGGTAGATGACCGCCGCACCAAGGTGCTGTCCCAGCTTCGCAAGCAGTCCGTCGGTCTCTGATCGACGCACCGCCCAATAGCAGAAGAGCCCCCGCGAATTCG
This sequence comes from uncultured Gemmatimonas sp., assembly GCA_964586985.1. Classification (GTDB taxonomy): domain Bacteria; phylum Gemmatimonadota; class Gemmatimonadetes; order Gemmatimonadales; family Gemmatimonadaceae; genus Gemmatimonas. Next base: position 18,641 of record CAZPJX010000035.1, read on the forward strand.
CGGGGGATCTTCTGCTTTCAGTGCGGTCTCTGTGTTGCGCCTGCTCTTGACCTTCCTTCGAGGCCAGGCGCGGGCTGTTACTGCATCAACCGCTTTGGCTCCGGACGCTCCTCGTCTCCGTCCTGCTGGGCCGACGCCGTGCCCTGCGTGACACGCGCCTCGTTGCGTGGCGGCGCTTCGGTAATCTGCCGCTGGGCGTCGTTGATATTGCGCTTGAATTCGTTGATGCCTTTGCCAAGTGAGCCAGCGATCTCCGGGATGCGCTTGGCCCCGAAGAGCAGCAGCACAATCACGAGGATGATCAGAATCTCACCGAAACCGAAGTTTCCGAAGTTCATGGGAACACTCCTAGAAGAGGGACCGCGCGATAAGGTAGGCGATCAATACTCCCAGAAGGCTCAGGAGCGAGACATCCAGGGCAACTGGTCCGACCGCAAATTTCAATATAATCAGGTCGATGGGGAGCGGGCCGACCGCGGGGGTGACACCCGTGGTCAAGAACTCCTTCACCGCCCCGGGAGGTAGGAACCGGCGTGCAATCTGGGTCAGTAGCCCGCCCGCGACGAATCCCGAGGCCAGCACCATGACATGGAACAGCGGGCGATGTTTGGAAGGTCCACGAACGGCCATCACCAGCGCCTCTCCACCACGTAGGCGATCGAGTCGAGCAGCGCGTTCCGGGCAGCGCTGTCCGGCAGCTGCCCCAACGCCTCCTCGGCCTCCTGCGAGAACTGTTCGGCACGGCGGCGCGCGTACTCCAATCCGCCGTGATCCCGCACGATGCCGACCACTTCACCGATGAGTTCGTCATCCGGTTCGGCCGAGGCGAAGAGTGCTTCCACCCGGAGCCGCGCAGACGCCGGCATCTCCCGCAATGCCGCAATGAGGGGCAGCGTCACCTTGTGTTCCTTGAGATCCAGGCCACTCGGCTTGCCGGTCATTTCCTGCTGCTCGGTGTAGTCGAGCAGATCGTCGGCCACCTGGAACGCCATCCCGAGCCGCTCGCCAAAACGTGTCACCGCCTGTCGGTGGCGTGGAGCGCCGCAGAGGGCACCCACGTCACAGGCCGCCATGAACAGCGCTGCGGTCTTGCCACGAATCAGGGTCTCGTAGTCCTGTTCGCTGAAGGCCAGTGCGTCATAGGCGCTCAACTGGCGAATCTCGCCGAGGGTCATCTCGTTCGACGCCTGGGTAATGGAGCGCATCGCCTCGAGGTCCCCCATGGTGACCAGTTCTCGCAACGCCCTGAGGTACAGGAAATCGCCCATGATCACCGACACCTGGTGACTGAAGAGCGCATTCACTGTGGGCATACCACGACGCAGCACGGAATGATCCACCGCATCGTCGTGTACGAGCGTTGCGAGATGCATCAGCTCAACGACAGCAGCATAGGTGGTCGCACGCGGCGGGGAGCGATCCTCGATGGCACTGGTGAGGAGCAACAGCGTGGGCCGAAAGAGTTTTCCTTTCATCCCCATGAGATGGTCCTGCACGTCGCGCACCAGCGGCACATCCGCTGCCACGATACGCCACAATTCTCCCGGAACCTCGGAGAGCGCTGTGGATACCGGAGCCTGGATGTCACGTAACGCTGCCGCCAGCGCGGACGGAGTCCGCGTGGAGAACGTCATCGTGTGGCTAGGTCGAGGGTCGCCAATCGGGTGGCGACATCGCGGAATTGAATGTCGGTCGCGTACACGCGTTGAAAATAACCACGTGCCTCGTCCCTTCGCTGCAGGGCTTCGCAGGAATGTGCCAGGAGGTACAGGACCCCAACCCGTTTCTCGTCGTTCAGCCCCGGCTCATGCAGGGCCCGGGAAAGCACGGTGGCCGCGATCTGATGCCGCCCCTGCTCCACAAAGCACTGCCCCAGCGCCTCGTAGGCCGGCAAACGGTGCGTCTGGCTCCGCAGCGCCTTCTGGAATTCCGCGATGGCATCGTCCAACAGCCCCATTTCCTTGTAGGCAACGCCGAGGTCGTAGTGCCCCTCGAAATCATTGTCTCCGAGGGAGCGGGCCACGCCGTCCTTGAAATGCTGGAGGAGCGCATCGAAATCCGCCTGCTCGTCGCCACTGATGACCGGTTCTCGCATCCGCATGCGTGTCGAGGTCGGCTCATCCTCGTCGCGTAGCCATTCTGCGAGATCGACGAACCGGTCGTCCGGACGCACCGGGGGAGGCGGCGGAGGCGCCGAGGCACCCAGGGCCGCTCTGGCCCGATCATCATGTGGATTCAGTTCGAGTACGCGCACATAGACCGCTCGGGCACGCCCGTCTTCACCCATCCGCACCAGCGCATCGGCCAGGTCGAGATAGGCCAGTTGCAGGCGCTCCGGCTCCTGCAAACGCACCGCCAACTCCACGCGTTTCTGATGGTACGGCACATGGTCGGGTGACACATGAACCAGCTCATCGGCGATGTCGCCAGCGGTCGACAGCTCGCCATCCCCAATGAGACCCTGCTGCGCTGTCTCCATTTCGTGCAGCGCAGCATCCCGCTCGCCGGCTTCAAACAGGGCCTCGGCCAACCGCCGCCGCAGCAGCCAATGCCGGGGCATCCGTGCTACAGCCACCCGAAGCGCATCCCGGCGTGAGATGGCCACGACAGCCGCCTCGGCCGCCACCGCCGCCGTCGGGAGAGACGGGGTCACATGCACGGCCCGGGCCGCTGCAGCGCCTTCGGTCAGCGTCCCGACGCCCGTCGCAGGCGTCGGGAACGGTGAGAGCTCATTCGTGGTGTCTGAGGCTATCGGAAGCACCGCCTGCTGCTCGTCCAGATCGACAAGCGCGGCACCCGCTTGAATGGTCCCGTGCAGCAGGCGATCCGCATCCGCGGCCGCATCGTGCGCGGCTTCGTCGAGGGACCCGATATCGGTCTCCTCCTTCGCATCGATAGGCTCCGACATGGCCTGGGCCAGCGGACCTGCGGAGCTGTCCAACGAAAGAGCGGCCTTCGGCTCCGGCAGAGTCTCGTTCGCAGCGTCCGACACCGGGACCAATTCGCCCGACGGCTCGAGCTCCGACGGCAGCCCCGTCAGGCGTTCTGTACCGATTTCGACAGATACGTTCGTCCCGTTCTCCGCCGGAATCGCGGAAGCCTCGGCCCCCGTCATCAGCGTAGTACAGGCCTCTGCGTCGGTCGCCATGAACGCCGAGGCCCCAACCTCTGCCACGGCGGCAAGAAGGCCGGCCTCCACCAGGTCGTCAGCCAGGACCAGAGGCGGCAGCTCCCCCGACTGCACGAAGTCGTGCGGATCCAGGTGATACGGGGCCTGCTGGCTCCTGCCTCGGTGGATGAACGGATCGCGGTCGACCCAGACCTCGGGTGACGACGTGTCCGCCGACGCCTCCGATGCTTGCTGTCGCTCCGCCTCCTCCGCCATCGCGACAGCACCGCCCAACACATCGAACCCGATGGCGTCCGGCTGTAAGGTCGGCGCCTCAAGTCCAGAAACCTCGGTATCGACGGGTTCGAGATCGAGGAAATCGAGCTCCACCACGACATCCTCGAACACATCGATGTGCGTGGGCGACTCGGGAACTGCCGGGACGGCTGGCGGCGTCTCCGTGAGAATGGCGGCCTGTACAGCGGACGCCGCCGTCGGATCGGTGAAATCCTCGATCAGCACGTCTTCCAGAGCCGGCATGGCAGTGTCCAGCGCCGGCGGAACAAGCCAGGTGACGTCGGCCGATGGCCCCCCTATCGACTCCTCGGTCTCGACAGCCTCGTCACCCACCATATCCGGTGAGAACCCCTCCAGGGGGGAGACGGCCGAGACAGGAAGTGCCTCAAGAACTTCAAGGCCGTCCAGCGCTGTCACCGTCAGAGAGCCAATTTCGGGGGGCCGTTCGACCTCAGGGTCAAGTGGTACCTCGCGGGGGTCGCTCGACAACGCAGCCTCGGCTTCACCAGTCCCCTCCGTCTCCTCGCCAACCAGTTCCAGCGGAATATTCAGGAGCCCCTGCACCCGCTCTGCTGTGTCCAGAAGGGGGAGTCCCTCACTGGCGATCACCTCCGCATCGGGCTCCGGCGTGACTGGAAGCACGCCAATAGGCGTGGGCACTCCCGGCACGTAAGCCGGCGTACGTGACCGTGGCTCTCCGTAGTCGACATCGAGGAAGATGAGGTCACTGCTGCGCTCATTGCGTGCGAAGGGACGCTCGTTCGTCGTGGCCTCCGCTGCGACCACCTCTGTGGGGCGAACGGGCGTGCGCCGGCGCGGCAGCACAATGCCTGCCCGCGCTGCATGCTCCTCCACCAATGCCTGGACCTCGGTGAGTTCCGGCATGAGATCCGCCACCTCGGCCAGTGCACGCATCCCTTCCTCGACGCGCCCTTCCTGCTGCATGCGCGTGGCGTACTGGAGGAAGTTCCGAGTCGCATCACCGCGCAGCCCTTTGCGCGCACAGATGCGTCCCAAGGTGAAGTGCACATTGGCCCGTCCTGGGGCATTGCGCAGGATCTTGTTGCAGAGCGCGATCGCGTTATTGAAGAGCCCTGCGGTGGCGTAGTGCTCTACCGCACGCTCATAGTAGGTGATAGCATCCGGAACGCGTCCCTGCCGGAGCGCCAGATCGCCGACCTTGTTGAACCACGCGACGTCGACATCCTCGCCCGCGGCCTCGCTCTCCTCGATGGCCCTGACGTACGAGGCAATGGCCCGGTCGATCTGCTTGAGCTGCTCGAACTCGGCCGCCTTTTTCCTGAATTTCGCGGCGTTGGACATGCGATCGAGTCGGACTCCCGGAGAGGAAAGAAACGCCCCCACGACGGGCGCTGGTGATCAGCGACGCAGAACCCCGTGCCGAAGTATCACAGGCATTGCACGGAAGGCGTGACCGTCACATCACTGGCACGCACGACAGTCCGCTGTGAGCCACGGATCTTACAAATCAGCGCAGGGGGTGACAAGCGCGACCGCGAGCCCATGACTCGACACAAAGACGCTCGCCGAACCAGTAAGGCAACGCACGAAAATCGTCGACCGCATGCACGGCAATGTCCGCCCGGAATCCCGGACTCAGCTGTCCCGTTTCGGCAGCCATCCCCAGCGCCGCGGCGCCGTTCACCGTTGCGGCAATCCACGCTTCACTCGCGGAAAGTCGGAGCTCGCTCACCGCCAAGGTCATCACCAGCGGGAACGATGTGAGCGGCGATGTGCCAGGATTGAAGTCCGTCGCCAGTGCGACGGCCGCGCCCGCATCGATGAGCTTTCGGGCGGGTGCTTGCCGGCCCGTTCCAAGAAACAGCATGGTGGCCGGCAACACCGTGGCGACCGTCTGACTGGCCGCCAGTGCCGCGATCCCTTCCGGACTGATTGCTGCCAGATGGTCGGCGCTCGTGGCACCGATCTCCGCAGCCAGGACGGCCGCACCACCGTCATGCAACTCATCGGCGTGCAGCTTTGCACGCAATCCCAACTGCTGCCCGTGCCTGAGCAGCATACGCGCCTCCTCAACCGTGAAGACTCCAGGCTCACAGAAGATATCCGCAAACTCGGCGAGCCCCTCACGAGCAACGACCGGGAACAGCTCGTGCATCAGCAGCTGGAGCCATTCCTGGCGTCCGTTTGCCAGGTCCCGGAACTCCAGGGGAATCTCGTGGGCACCGAGGCAGGTGGCCGCGATCACGAGGGGTTGTGACTGCGCCAGTCGTTGGATTACCCGGAGTGTGCGCAGTTCATCGGCCACCGTCAGGCCGTACCCGGACTTGATTTCGACCGTGGTCACACCACCGGCAGCGAGGCGTGCGAGACGCGGAACGGCGAGTGCAAACAGTTCGTCGTCGCTGCGCGAGCGGAGGTCACGCACCGAGCTGTGAATACCACCGCCACGGCGAGCGATCTCGAGGTACGGAACCCCTGTGGCCCGGAGCTCGTGTTCGGCAAAACGGGCCGCCCCAAAAACCGTATGCGTGTGGGAATCGACAAAGCCCGGCGCCAGAAGCCCACGATTGCAGTCAACCTCGACGGCATCGGGAAAGCGTCGCCGCAGCGTATCGTCGGCTTCCACCGCCACGATGCGCTCACCTTCGATGGCGACGCCAACACCTTCACGCACCCCCGCATCCGCCATTTCGCCACCGCGACGCGCATGTGCCGGGCCTGCCGCGGTCAGGGTCTGCGCGGCATTCACAAACAGTCTGGTCATGCCACCTGCTCCGTCTGAGGCTTGAGGGAAGCGCGAGAAACATCCTCTGGTGAGGCCGCGCACGATTCGCCAGCCACCGACGCGATCGGCCCCCTGCCGAGGGCGCGTCCCGCGCTGGCGCTTGCGGTGGACGCCGGAGCGACCGCCGCAGCGACGCGGGCTGCGGCCACTGGAGCGGCATCCGTTCCGATTTCCGGCTCCACCGTGGCCATGACATCGCGGATACGCGACATGATGCGCAGGGGTGCCTGTGCTTCCCCACGACAGGCGTAGTAGCAGGCGTTGCAGTCGATGGGCGCATAGCCCTGATAGTCCGACCACGGGCCATCCGGCGTGAAATCCGGGCAGCGTCGCACCTGTCCCTGCGGATCGATGTGGATCGTCGTCGACCCGCTCCGACAGGGTTCCCGCATCTCGCCGCGCACGTAGCGCGGGATCTGTTCGAGATAGTAGTCGGAATTGGTGATCACGCCGGGCCGCCGCCGCTTGTGAGCGAGGAGCGCATTTACCACCTCCTGCACCGCCTGCGGGTCGATGTTCTGCAACTGATGCGTGGTGTTGCCGTTCTTGAGGGCCGTATAGACGGAGAAGTTCACACCGGCTCCCATGGCGGCCGCTCGATCGACAATCGGCATGATCTGATCGAGGTTGTCATTCTTGATGACGGTGTTGAACCGCACGCCGCCGATACCCGCCGCACGCATCCGTGGTACGAGATCAAGAATTTTTGCTGTCAGGCCGGGGATGCCTCGCGCCTGGTCGTGCCGACCGTCGAGATAGTCGAGCGAGATGTTGAACTGATCGACTCCGGCATCCCACAACGACTGCGCGCGCGCCAGCGACAGCATGCCCCCATGCGTGATCAGTTGCACGTAGGTGAACCGTACGGCCTCCCGTACCGATCGCACGAGATCTTCCAGATCTCGGCGCAACGTTGGCTCACCGCCCGTGAACGTCACCAGCCTGGGCGAGAAATGGCGGGCGATGGCGGCAAAGTCCGCCTGTTCCCGGGCCTTGTCGGAGGCGGGCGTCTGCCAGTAGTCGCAGAAACCACAGCGCGCATTGCAGCGCATGGTGACTTCGAAGTTGAGCAACACCGGGCGACGCCGCGCCCGGAGCCAGGCGTACTTGGCGAGAAAAATCGGCACATGCCACGGCCGATATCGACTCGAAAGCATCAACCGTCCCGC
>CAZPJX010000036.1:0-25947 GCA_964586985.1 uncultured Gemmatimonas sp.
AGTGCGGTCGTCGTGGTCTTGCCGTTGGTACCCGTGACCGCGATGTAGCGCAGCGCTGGCTGCAGTCGCAGCGCGATCTCCACTTCGCTCACCACCGGAACGCCGGCATCGCGTGCCGCCTGCACGGGGGCGGCCGATGGCGGTATGCCGGGGCTGGCCACGACCACCGCGGCCCTCGCGATGCGCGCCAGGTCGTGCGTACCCAAGTCCACGTCCGCACCGCCAGCACGCAGTGACTCCGCGTCCCGCGTCAGGCCCTCACCCTGCGCGCTGTCGGACGCGTAGACGCGAATCCCGATCTGCCGCAGCAGTCGCGTCACCGCGACGCCACTGCGTCCCAGTCCAACGACAGCAAACTCTCCGGTTCGCTCGGCGAGACGCCGAGCCACCAGCTGTGCGGCTGTATGCGCCGCCGACTGCGCGCGGAGGCTCTCCGCATCGTGCGTGCTTCCCGACCGCGCAGCCATTGAGGGTGTGGGTTCCATGGTCATCCGAACAGGGGACGGCTCAACGCAGCTTGAGTGTGCTGAGCGCCAGAATGGCACACAGAATGCCAATGATCCAGAAACGCACCACGACCTGTGTCTCCGGCCAGCCGATCATCTCGAAATGGTGATGCAACGGGGCACGCCTGAAGACGCGATGCTTCTGGGCGTACTCGAGTCCATAGCGTCGCCGACGATACTTGAACACCGAGCGTTGCAGGATCACCGACACCGTCTCCGCAAAGAACACGGCGCCGACGAAGAGCAGCAGGAACTCGCTCTTGAGAAGAATGGCGATCACGCCCACGGCACCACCAAGAGCCAGCGAGCCGGTATCTCCCATGAAGACCTGTGCCGGATGTGCATTGTACCAGAGGAAACCGATACACGCGCCCACCACCGCCGCGCAGAACACCGTCAGTTCACCCGCGCCGCGGAGGTAGAACACCTGCAGATAGGCGCTGGAGTCGACACGTCCGAGGAGGTAGGCGAACAACCCGAGCGTGAGCACGGCGATGGCCACGAGCCCGGACGAGAGGCCATCGAGCCCATCGGTGAGATTTACCGCGTTACTCACCCCCGTGAGAATGAACGTCACCCACGGGATATAGAACCACGCCGCCCACGCCGCAGCCGGAACGACCAGGACGTATTTGAAGAACGGGAGTGTGGTGCTCGCCCCGGGGAGCGTGGAGATCGGGAACAGGAGCAGGTAGGCACCCAGACCAAGTCCGCAGAGCACCTGCCCGGCCAGTTTGTAACGCTCCACCAGTCCTTCATTCTTCAAGCCCTCACGCTTCTGCTTGAGCTTGAGATAGTCGTCGAGGAATCCGATCACCCCCATCCACGCGGTGACGGCCATCGCCAGCAACACATACCGATTGCTGAGGCGGGACCAGAGAAGCACCGGCGCAAACGTGGCGGCGAGAATGATGAGCCCCCCCATCGTAGGCGTCGTACCCTTGCCGGCGTGCGTATCCGGTGTGCCCTCCCGGACGACCTGGTGCACGGCCATGGCCCGCAGCCGCCGTATGATGGCCGGACCCAGCAGGAAGCTGACCAGCAAGGCCGTCACGAAGGCCGCGGCAGCGCGAAAGGTGATGTAGTTGAGCAGGTTGAACAGGCGCACATCACGCGCCAGTGGCTGCAGGAGATAGTAGAGCACTAGGCACTGGCCCAGGTGGAGAGCTGCGGAAGAAGGCGCTCCAGACGCACGCCGCGCGAGGCCTTGAGCAGGATGACCGCATTGCGCGCAAGCCGCGGTTCGAGCAGTCGCCACGCGTGATCGGGATCGTCAGCGATCAGGACGCGTTCGGCCAACGCATGTTCATCGGCTTCCATCAGCGCGCGGAAAGCCGCGTCAAACTCCCCCACGCCCACGATAAGATCGGCCGAAGACGCAAGGGCCGCTCGCGCGATCGCTTCATGCTGGGCCACCGCATGCGCTCCCAACTCCCGCATGGTCCCAAGAATCGCCACGCGCTGACGTCCAGCCCCCACGCGGTCGAGCAGCGCCAGCGCGGCTCGCATGGATGGCGGATTGGCGTTGTAGGCGTCGTTGAGGACCGTGGTCTGCCCAATCGTCTCCCAGGTGCCACGCATGCTGGGTACCGGCATCGCCGCCATCCCCGACGCGGCGCGCTCGAGCGGCACACCACAGGCTTTCGCGGTCGCAACGGCCAACATCGCGTTGACCGCCTGGTGTTCGCCACGCAATGGCAGGGTGAAATGCACACCATCCACATCGAACCACGGTCGCCCTTCTTCGTCGAGGCCCCACGCAGCAGGACTGACCTGGCCATCAGAGAGTCCGACCGTCACGACCGCCTGTGCGCGCTCAGCCGCCAGCATCGCCGCTTCGGGGTACGCCGCCGGAGTCACCGCCATCGTCACACCGCGAAATACCTCACATTCCTCCTGCAGCACACCACGGAGATCGCCGAGCCCTTCCAGATGCTCCTCACCGATGCTGGTGAGCACCGCCACGTCCGGTCCGGCCATCGTCCGCAGGGTCGCCACTTCGCCGGGCGCATTGGTGCCCAGTTCCACCACCGCGATCTCCGCCTGTGGTGGGATCGCGAGCAGAGTCAGGGGCACACCAACGAGATTGTTGAGGTTCCCGGTCGTGGCATGCACCGCGAAGGTACCGCTGAGCGCCGCCTTGAGCAGCTCCTTCGTACTGGTCTTGCCGTTCGACCCGGCGACGGCGATGACCGTGCGCCCCCAGGCCTTGCGCCATGCTGCCGCAAGCTGACCAAGCGCGACAAGCGTATCGGGCACGACGTAGGTTGGCACTCCCAGTCCTGCTGCCGCGCGCGGATCGCTCACCACGAACGCGGCAGCACCGGCCTCACGCGCCTGCTGCAGGAAATCGTGTGCATCAAAGCGCTCGCCGCGGAGTGCGACGAACACATCACCCCGGTTCAGGTTTCGTGTGTCCGTCGTGACACCAGCCAGCGGGAACGGCATCGCCGGGCCCCCACCCAGCGCGGCCGCGACCCGTTCAAACGTCCAGTACGGATGCGCCCGTTCGGGCACGACTGCCGGAACGGCCGCGAAGGCCGTGCCCGCCATGGTGAATGCCGTCGTGGGTGCACTCATGAACGACTCATGCCCGGGCTCCACGTCAGGAACTGCGCAAGCTCCTGAACGATCTGACGCTCGTCAAATGGAAAAGAGGTAGTGCCGCGGATCTGATACGTCTCGTGTCCCTTGCCCGCGAGCACCACCACATCGTGTGGTCCGGCAAGACGCAGGGCTGCCGCAATCGCCTCTCGACGATCGACGATACGCAGGTGATCACGACGTGTCATCCCGCCTTCGATGTCATCGAGAATCTGTTCGGGGTCTTCCGTTCGGGGATTGTCGCTGGTGACAATCGTCACATCTGCGAGCCGTTCGGCTATGGCTCCCATCGCGGGACGCTTGCCTCGGTCCCGATCGCCCCCACATCCGAAGAGCACAATCAGGCGATTCCCTGCAGTGCCCTGGGCACTGCCCGATGCCGTGGCGTGTCCACGGCTCGATGCGCCCTCCGATGCATGACCTGTTGCCCGGATGGCTTCGGCATTGGCTCCAGCGGCGAAGGGCCGCACGGCAGTCAACGCACGCTCGAGGGCGTCCGGTGTGTGTGCATAGTCGCGCAGCACCGTGGGGCCGGTATGAATGCGTTCGAGACGACCGGGTACCTGCGGTGCCGTCGAGAGGTTCGCGGCGACTTCGGCCAGCGGTACACCGAGGGCTTCTGCCGCCGCAGCCGCGCCCAGTGCGTTCGCGACATTGAAATCGCCGATGAGGGGCAAGGTCACCTGGCGACGCCCCGATGGCGTTGCCAGGATGAACTGGCTGCCGGTCGCTGAGAACTCAACATCGAGCGCGCACACGTCGGCGGCTTCCGTCGTGCCGAACACGAGGCGCCGCCGAGACCCGCTGACATCGCGCCACGCAGGATCGTCGCCATTGAGACAGGCGACGCCATTGGGAGCGAGCAGATCGAGCAGCGAGAGCTTGGCCGCACGGTACGCGTCCATCGTTCCGTGGTAATCGAGATGGTCGCGTGTGAGATTGGTGAACACCGCCGCCGCAAACTGGACGCCTTCGACCCGATGCTGATGGAGCGCGTGGGAGCTGGCTTCCATCGCCACGAAGCGCACGCCGCGATCGACGAGCTGACGCAGAACACGCTGAAGCTCCACCGGTCCCGGGGTTGTCAGCCCATGACCTCCGGGGATCTCCGTTCCAGCGCTCCCCAACAGCACCCCCAGGGTGCCGATGGATGCTGCGGGACGGTCGGCGGAGTCGAGCAGATGCCGCAGCAATCCAACGGTAGTCGTCTTGCCGTTGGTGCCGGTCACGGCCACGAGCGACAGCGAACGCGCCGGCCAATTGTGAAAAGCGGCAGCAGCAGCAGCGGCGCTGCGTCGACCGTCGGATACCACCAGCGCCGGACCTCCGACCGCCAAGGCCGCGGCCCGGTCTTCCACGATGAAGAGCGTCGCTCCCTTTTCGCGGGCCGCCGGGATCCACGCATGACCGTCCTGCGTGGCGCCCTGTACGGCCAGAAATGCCGATTCCGGGGTGACACGGCGACTGTCATCAACCAGATCGCGCACCGCATCCGGCAACACGCCGAGCACCTCCTGCAGGTACCCTGCGTCACGCAGTGCCTGCACCAGTCGTGCGACGGGAACACCTGGCATGGCCGCGTGTGGCAACGCGCTCATCGCATCCCACTGGCCAGGCGTGGGACTTCGAGCTGCACCGTTGCGCCACGGCGCAGGGCCGTGCCTGCCGCTGGACGCGTGCGGACCGCTGCGCCCCGCACCACACTCACCTGAAACCCTGCGGCATACAGCGTGCGTGCAGCCTGACGCGCATCAAGTCCGTAAACGGACGGCACCAGCTCCGAGCCGCCATCATCCGCGCCGCGTCGGTCTCCCACCCGCCGAGCGTCATAGGGCAGATCGACGACCACCCGTGCCGGCTCCGCCAGGGGCTCGAGCTTCGGCGGGGGCGCAACCCGCAGTGAATCCCGTCGCGCAGAGTCCCGTGCGGCCAGTCGGATCGCCTCCGGTGAGAGCGCTGGGCGAGGCGCCACCGGCAGTGGCCGTGCAACCCGCGCCAGTGCGCCGCGGTCGAGTGAGGCATCGCGTGTAGCCAGGGCGTTCTGCAGGATCATGTTTGCCATGGCGCCCGACACGATGCCACCGAAATAGGTCCCTTCCGGGTCGATGAGGCGCGCAACGATCACATACTGCGGATCTTCTGCGGGGAACATGCCCGCGAAGCTCGCATTGTATCGCCCTCGTACATAGCCCTGACCGGGAATCAAGCGGCGCGCCGTTCCCGACTTCCCCGCGACATCGAACGTCGCCAGGTCGGCAGCACGCGCCGTTCCGCTGTCCACCACGCTCTTGAGCATGGTCCGCATGAGCGCCGCGGTGGCGGGCGACACCACCTGTCGCACCGGACGCTTGCGATGTTGGAACACCACGCGTCCTTCATGATCCCGGATCTCCCGGACAAGCACCGGTTGCAACAATTCCCCGTCGTTGGCGATCGCTGCATAGGCCGTTGCGATCTGCACCGGGGTGGCCATCAACTCGTACCCAATGGCCACCGACGTCGGGGTCATCCGGCCCCATTCAGCCGGGAGGGAGAGACGTCCTCTGGACTCAGCGGGATACGGCACCCCGGTGAAGGTACCAAAACCAAAATCCCGCAAGGCGGCGTACTCCTCCTGCTGGTTGAATCGCAGCGCGAGCTTCGCCGTGCCGATGTTACTCGAGAATCGGATGATATCGCGAACCGACATGCTCGCGGCCTTGTGCTCATCACTCAGCGTGCGTCCGGCCACCGACCACGTGCCATTCTCCGTGTTGAGCAACTCGTCAGGGCTCGCGCGGCGCGTGTCGAGCAGTCGCGAGACGACGAAGGGTTTCATGACCGAGCCCGGCTCATAGGCCTCTGCGAGCGGCGTGCTCGTCAGCGCCGCATGTCCGTCCCGCACACCGGCCAATGCCAGGATCGCCCCATCCCGTGGATCGAGAATCACCACGTCACCGCCACTGGCACCGGTGCGCTTGCGCGCATCTTCAAGGGCCTGCTCTGCGATCTCCTGCAACGACTGATTGATGGTCAACGTGACCGTGTGGCCCGGTCTCGCTTCCACGGGTCTCAACATGGGCGACCCGATACGCCCGCCCCGCCCATCGAGTACGACCGGATTGTGACCCTCCTCTCCGCGCAGAAATGGATCGAGCTCCATCTCGATACCCCCAACCGGCGCTCCATCGGCATCCAACGCACCGACGATGCCGCGCAACCCGGCGGGCGTCGCGTTCACCCTGGTGAGGACTGGCAGGGTCTTCACGCCGGGCAGCCCCTTGAAGCGATCGAGATCCGCCTGCAGGAAGCGGTATGGCAGCTCCACCCATCGTGCCTTCGGATTATTGAAGACCCGGCGAAGGTTGGCATCGGAGACCCGGAGTTCACGCAGCCCACGGCGCACCGCGGCGCGATTGTCGACCGTGCGGGTCACACCATCCTTACCCTTGCGACGAACTGTCAAATTGTGCGGCTCGATCACGAGCTTCATCTGCTCGCGTGTTTCAACAAGGACACTGCCGGTGGCGTCGAGTATGGCCCCGCGCGGCGGCGCGATGGTGAGATCCTTTACGTGCTGGCGTTCCGCAATCCGTTGCCAGGAGGCGCGCTCCACCAGTTGGATCTGTGCGGCACGCGCCACGATTGCTGCCGCGAAGAGCACCAGCGTGACATGCACGAACGCCGCACGGCCACGGCGCAGCGGTATCGGAGACGGATCCTCGGGCGCATTGGGCGTCCCCCCCGCGGCGTATCGGGGCTCCGTCTCCGAGGCGCCTCCGGAACCGGTCGGTGCGAAGGCACGGCCGGAGGAGGAAGCAGCCGGTGTTCCCGATGACGAATGCGAGGTGAAAATCACGGCTCGCGCGTCTCCGCAAGGAAGCGGGTCTGAGACTCGGTCGCGACATGCATGCCAAGCCGACGTTCTGCTTCCTGGACTACCTGGCGGCGGCTCATCGCACGGCGGAGATCGTTCTCCAGTGTGACGCGCTCCGAAAGCAGGGCACGCCGTTCGGCCTCGAGTCGTTGCATATCACGCGCCGTCCCCACGCCCACACTCCGGCGCCAGACGATGAGCGCCGTGACGAGTACGAACCCTGCAAGGGTCGCTGCAATCAGCGTGCGTCCCGACATGGCAGGTCTCGAACGACGACGGGACACGGCCATCACACACCTCCCGCGGCAGCCCGCCAGGCGCGCAACCGCGCGCTGCGTGCCCTGGAATTGCTCACAATCTCCTCGTCACTCGCGCTGACGGGTCGTTTCGTCAGCGTCTCTCCGAGCGGCACACCACGGCAGGTGCAGATTGGCTGCTTCGGGGGACAGAGACAGGCCGTGCTCCATTCGCGGAAGGCGCTCTTGACGAGTCGGTCCTCTCCCGAATGGTAGGAGATGATCGCCAGGACACCGCGTGACGTCAGTCTATCACGGAGTGCGGGCAGGGCGCGCATCAATCCCGAGAGTTCGTCGTTGACGGCGATGCGCACGGCTTGGAAAATGCGCGCAAAATCGGGGGCGCCGCTCCGCGGGCCAAGCACGGCCCGAATCGCATCGACGAGATCGTCAGCCGTCGCGAATGGTCGACGGTCCCGACGACGGACAATCTCGCGCGCCAACCGCGCAGCACGTGGTTCATCGGCATAGGCGCGCAACAAGGCGGACAGATCGATCTCGTCGATGGTATTGAGCAGCCCAGCCGCATCGAGATCGGCATCGGTACCCATGCGCATATCCAGCGGTGCCCCTTCGCGGAACGTGAAGCCGCGCGAAGGATCATCGAACTGATGCGAGGACACGCCCAGGTCAAGCAGAATCCCATCGAAGCGCTCGGTGTCCGCGAGACCGGCCGTCTCCAGATCGGCATAATTGCCGAGCAACACACGCAACTGGCCGGAGCGTTCAAAGTCAGTGAGACGCTCGCGCGTGGCTGCCAACGCGCGCGGATCACGGTCAATTCCGGTGACCCGCATCCCGCGCGCGAGAAACGCCGCCGTGTGACCTCCACCGCCGAGCGTACAATCCAGCACGGTCCGGGCGTCGACCAGCATGGCCTCGATCTCGGCAAGCAGTACGGGGACATGGTATGTCCCGGCGCCAGCATTGGTGGCAGAGCGAACCTGGGTCACGCGCAGACGGGAAACACGTTGAGGCGCCACATGGACGAAAGATGCAACAGACTGCGCCCAAATGGGGCGCGTCAGTGGCCGGTCATGTTAGCGGACGCGGCAGAGCAACGTCAAGCGAAACGGAACGGGACAGCGATGTGCACTACCCAATCCGCAGCACGGATGTGATGCCGTGTGCAGCCGCCCAATGCAGAAGGTGACCGACCCCGAGCAACACACCGGGCTGATCCGAAACGCCAACGGGCCCGTCATCCCAAAGGACGACGGGCCCGTTGTGACCTCAAGAGACCGAAGCCGTTACTTGCAGAAGGCCTTGATCATCTGGTCGGCTGCCGGATCGAGCTGCATCACGAAGCCCATGTACTGGCGCATCGCGTCGGGTGCGAAGGAACCACCCTTCGGCAGCAGGATCTGCGCTTCCACGAACATGTCCTTGGCCTTCTTGGACATCGTGCAATCCTTTGCCTCCTGCGCGCTGGTCAGCAGGATCTGACCGTACGGCACGTAGGCCGCCCCGAGGAGGAACTGCGACTGCGCCTTGAGCTCGTTCGGTACCACGGAATCCGCGTATTTGAGGGCGTCGATGGCGACGTCATAATCCGCGGGCGCCTTGGAGGCACCGGCCTTCTTGGTGAGGTCGTTCGCCGTCTGCAGTGCGAGCACCTTCAGGTTTGACGACGTGTCGCCGGCCGCGATCGCCCCCTTGATGGCCGGCATGATCTCGTCGGAGCGTCCCAGGTCCTTGAGGAGCAGGATCCGCATGGTCGAGCTGTTTTCAACGGGCACCTTGGCCGCGAGCGCCTTGTCGAGCGCCTCGAGCGCCGGTTGAAGCTGCCCGGACTTCTGCAGCGAGAGAATGTGCTCGTACACCAACGCCGGCTGGTTCGGGAACTTCTGGAGGCCCTTGGCTGCCGTCTCGGCGGCCTTCTGCGCCTGGCTATCCGCCGCGTAGGCACGCGAGGTCCGGATGAAATAGGTCGTGTCGGCGAAGGACGTATCGAGCCTCACCAGCTCATCGCCCTGCGCGAACGCCTCCTTGAAGTCGCGCTGTCCCAACAGGATGAACCAGCGCGCCCGCAGCAGTTCCGAGTCACCCGGATTGTTCTTGACCGCTTCGTCGATGATCGGACGCGCGATGGCCGGGTTGGCCATGGACGTCAGTGCATCGACGACATCCTTCTGAAGCCGTGGATTCTTGGGGTCGGTGGCCAGCAGGCGGGTCAGTGTGACCACTGACGAATCCTGCTGGTTCAGGTCGCGATACGCCTGCGCGAGAATACCGAGGCCTTGCTTGTTCTTCGGATCGATGTTCACGATCTCGCGCGAAACCTCGAGCATCTGCTGCGCCGGAGCCTTCTGGGAGATCAGGACCTGCGCCCAGCAGGTGCGCGCGAGCGTCGCCTTGGGATACGCGACAATGCCTTCCTTCGCCGCCGCGATGGCCTGGTCGTACTGCCCCTGACGGCCAAGGCTGGTGCACTTCTTCTCGAACTCGAGCTGCTTGCGGGCCTCCTTGAGCTCGTGCGAGATCAACTTGGCCGCATCGCCGACGTTCTTGGCCTCGTAGACGCCAAGCGGCTGTACGAGCGAATTGTCGCGGGCCAGAACGAGTTGCGCGTCGACCTTGACGCCGGTCTCCGTCTTGGTCACCGAGCCGGCGAGGTACTCATCGGCACGGAGAATCGTGGCCAGCGCCTTCTGATCGTGCGGTTCGAGGGCGTCAGCAACCGGGAAGCCCGAGGCCTCGAGCGTGGCAACGATGTCCTGCTTGGGAAGGACATACACCTGCTTGAAAGGGAAATCGCTTCCCATGCGCGAGCGAAGCGCATCCGCGGCCTGTACCCCCAGACCCTTTTCGGCGGAGCGAAACACCGCGACCATCACGCGCGTAGCGTTGGGATCGGGCACGCGATTGTACTGCGCCGAAGCCACCGAGGGCACGAGGGTGCCACCGAGGGCCAAGCCGATCCCAGCCAACGCTTGGAAATGCCGTGACATCAAAGTCGTAACCTCCGCACCGTGAACCGTGGGACCCGGGGATGTCCGGGCATGAGCAACCCGGTGGCCGTGCGCGAGCCACCCGGGTCTGGGGGAACACTGAAACTGCGACATCCGACCGACGGTGGCAAGCAGGACCACACTCGTGCCCACCACGACGGCCCGGACGGTATGGGCGAAGAGGGATTCGAACCCCCGACCCCCTGTGTGTAAGACAGGTGCTCTAACCAGCTGAGCTATTCGCCCGCAGCGACGTCCTGTCCGAATCGTCCGGTCTACAAACTACATCGGCCCGAGCGCTCGGTTCCTTTCTATACAAGAAATTAACCGGAATATCACGTTCATCGGGGCCCTGTCCCTGGTCGAGTTCGGTTACGCCGCACCCGATTCCCTACCCCTTCAGGATGGCCAGCGGGATCAGCACCACATAGCCGAGCACCAGCAGGAGCGGGGCGATTGTCTCGCCGCCACGCCACAGGTCCAGATAGCCAAGCAGCAACGAGAGCGCGGCCGCCCCCCAATAGAGGAGGGCGCGGGAACGGGGAGTGTCGGTCTCGGTCATGGCGGACGATATCGAAGATCGGGGTCATGCGGCAAGGGTTCAGGCGATGCCGCGTCCGCTTCGGCCCGATCGGCGGCCTCCAGCATCGCCTGCAACGCACTCGCACGTGCAGCGGCCTCCTGCTGCGCATCCACGACCCGCATGGCTTCCAGGCGTCGCCGGTCGCGGCGGCGCCGGCTGATGAACAGCGGAACAAGCAGCACCGCGAAGAGGCCAACGGCCGCTGAGACATTCGTCACGACGGCGAGCGCACCGTAGCGTCGGCGCGTCTGTTGTTGCCAATGCTTCTCGAAACCTTCGCCGGTCATGCCGTAGGCCTCTCTCACGGCCTTCTCGAAGGAGCCCGTGTCCTTCCAGTACCGAAAGAAATGATTCAACCCCTGTGGCCCGCCAAGGGTCATCAGTTCGCTCACGATGCGATGGGCCATGGCATAGCTCCAGGACGCTTCCATCCCCCCGCCCTGGAAGCCCCGTTCCAGGGCGTCAAGCGAAGGAAGGGTGCGCCAGACCATGCCAATGGAGGTCTCAAAGACCTGCTCCCGCGTAAACTCGCCGGCCGCGACACTGGCATACCCCTCATCGAACCAGCGCGGTGGCAGGGAGCCCATGGCCTCGTGCAGGGCCAGATGCGCCAGCTCATGCCGCAGCACCACAAGCGGATCTCCGGCATCCGCGCTCGCGAAACTCCCTTGCATCACCACGCGTTGCTCGTCGGGGATCGCAATGGCGGCCCCCCATTCAGGAGCAAACGGCCCGACCCATCCACGAAAGGTGGCCAGATCGGGGGCAAGCGCGACCAGCACGCGGGCCGTTGGACGCGGCAATCCGGGGAACGTGTCATTGGCCTGTGCCGCAGTCAGAATCGACCGGGCCAGACGTGCATCCCGCTGATCGGCGACGACCGTGAAGCGGCCTGCGTCGAGTCGGATGCCCGTGGTGGTCTCCGACGAGCGCGCCTGCGCCGACGACACCGTGGGACACGCCATGGTTCCACTCGCGAGTATGGCGACGCACAAGATGCCAACCCATCGACGAACCACGGCGAGGCGGAAGTGGCTGTGGGTACCCTCCAGCCCCAGCGCCTGCATGACCAGAGCCCAACAGAGCATCAATCCGCGAACTGCGGGGTGCCTCCTCCGTCGATCGTCGTCAGCAGTGCCGCGCAGCGCTTCCCCCATGGACTGAACGTATTGGCCACCGCACCACGGCTCCATGCGGTCAGGGCGTCCGCCTGGCGACCGACGAGCCAGTAGGCACGTCCCAGTTCGTACCAGGCCTGCAGCAGATTGGGTCCGCGTTCCAATGCGCCATGAAAATAGTGCTCGGCTTCCACAATCGCGCCGCGCCCGCCATGCACCATGCCAAGATAAAGGTAGGCATACAGTGTCGCCTTGCGATCGCCATCGGCATGGAGCACCGCCTGTAGTTGCTCGATGGCGTCCTCAGGACGTCCCGTTCGCCAGGAGAGATATCCGAGGTTCGCACGTGCAAGCGCGTACCCGGAGTCCCGCTGCAGAACGGCCTCCAAAATCATCCGTGCTGCCTCGTGCTGCCCCTGCAGCATCAACGTCCATCCCAGGAGGGTCTCCGCTTCGCTGTTCCCTGCCGCCAGTTCCAGCGCGCGTCTGAGCGCAGCCTCAGCCCCCGCCAGATCCCCGAGTGAGAGCCGAGACCAGCCCTTTTCAATGAACGTGGACGCGCCAAGGTGATCCGCGCGGGCACTCGCGGGGCGGGCCTCGGTCACCGCGGCTGTCGGGCCACCAGGCGGGCCATTTGGCACGACCAAACCCTGGGGCGTCAATGCCCCAGCCGGGCCGTCCAGTCGCTTCCACTGTTCAGCCAGGCCCTTTACAGCCTCTTTGAGCGCCTGCGCGTCTCGAAGTGCCGCATCGGCCTCGCGAAAGAGCGCAATGATATCGCCCTTGAGCTCCTCCTGCACAGTCTGTCCAACGCCGCCGGCGTGTGCACGCGCCGCGTCGAGACGGGCCTGCAAGTCGTGCAGACGCACCGCATGGTCAGGGCCAGTGTTCATGATCTCGAGTCGACGTATCCAGACACCCGCAGAAAGTCACCATGCGTCCTCTTCGCTGCACATCACACGCGGGCGCATCCGGCCGCTGTTCTTGAAAGAATCCCCAATGCATCGATGACGGGGATCAGTTGATCCTTTCGCACGAAGCAACCGTGGACTCCCGGAACTTGTGCATCGGAATGGTCGACCGGAACAGGGACTACGGTCGCGGTGTCAACCTCAATCACCTCGTCCACCGCGTCGACCACGACCGCCCAACGCCGTGTACCATCACTGAGTACCAGAACCCGATCGGCTCCCGTCGTCGTGCGCCGCCTGCGTCCCAGCGGGCCCGCGAGATCGACCAGCGGGATCTGCTGGTGCTCGTAGCTGACCTCCGACTCACTCCCGAAGGCGCGTATCACCCGTTCGATCCCTTCTGCCGGCAATGCGAGACGATCGCCACCCAGCTCCACGATGACAAAGGTGCTGCGCTCGACGGCCGGGCGAGTGCGTCGTCCATCCCGACGCGATCCCGCACCCGCGCTGATGTCACGGACCGAGCGGAAGCGTGAGGGCATCATGGGTGGTCCCTCGATGCGCTATTCATTCGCGTGAGTGCCTGAGATGCCAGTGGCCCGCCCTCGACGCGTGGGAACATACGTGGCGATCAGGCCCGCCAGCTGACCAAGGGGTGCCGTTGCATCGACCCCGGCATGGCGTCGGGCGGCGTCGGGCATTCCCGGGACCACGCAGCTTGTGGACTCCTGCACAAGGCCCACACCACCCGCCGCCCGGAGTGCGCGCAAGCCCTCGGCACCGTCTCGACCCATGCCTGTCATCACGACGCCGATGGTGGCTGATCCGAAGCAATCGGCGACGCTGGAGAACAGATGGTCCGCTGCGGGCCGTACCCCCCACAGCGGCGCGGCCTCGTCGAGGACCAGTCGTGCAGTCTCAGGGAATCCCCTGACTCGCAGATGCGACCCTGCAGGCGCCACGTATGCTCGCCCCGCGCACAGGAGCTCACCGTCAACAGCCTCGCGTACCCTCAGTCTCGCCCGCAGATCGAGACGACGGGCGAAGCTCGCCGTGAATCCGGCCGGCATATGCTGGACAATGAGCACCGCCACATCCGGCCATGATGGGAGGCTGGGGAGCATCTCGGCGAGGGCCGCAGGGCCGCCGGTTGAAGCGGCAATGACCACGACGACCTGCGGCGGCCTCTTCTCACCTATGCCGCTGCGTCCATGGCCGAGCGGGTGGGAAACACGATGAGTAGTCGAGGATTCGGCAGGTTCGTCCAGCAAGGTCACCGAAACCCGCCCATGCTCTATTGGTGCGACGTCTGCTGCCCGCACTCCATGGGAGAGCCGCTCCGGTCGATGGGGCGCGGCGGCAGCAGCAACCGCGGACACCGCGGCAGCGGCGGCAGCCCGCAGTGCGTCGAGCAGTTGGTCGCGCACCACATCGAGGTCCAGGCTGATGGCTCCAGATGGCTTTCTTACGAAATCCACGGCACCGTGCTCCAGCGCTCGGAGTGTCGCGTCCACCCCACCATCGCTGCCACCGGCGCTGAGCATCACCACTGGACGCGGAGTGTCTCGCATGATGGCATCGAGGGCGTCGAGCCCACCCATGCCGGGCATATCCACGTCGAGCGTAATCAGATCGGGATCGAGCAGCGCCACCTGTCGCAGCGCATCGCATCCATCTCGCGCCGTTCCCACGACATCGAACTCTCCACTGGATGATACGATATCGGCAATGAGACGGCGCATGAACGCGCTGTCATCAACCACAAGCACACGTCGGCACGACCTCCGAGCCAGCGTCGCCGATCCTCCAGTCTGGACTCCCCTAGAGGACGACATCGGCATCCCGGATCGTTCGTACGTGAATGCGGCCAGAACGTACATCGAAATAGACAGAGCGCCCGGCGTGGCCGCCCACTGCTTCAGCGCTCACGGGGATCTCGAACGAGGCACATGCCTGCCGGCAGGCCTGCACGTTCCTGGCGCCCAGCCCTATGGCGCCCACCGGAAGCAATGGTGCGAACATCGATGCTCCGCCAATGAGTCGTGCTCGCACTTCGCCAGTCGAACCCATGGCCCGCATGCGCGCCACCATGGCCGGTACCGCCGATGCGGGGACCTTGCCCGAAGGTACGGGAGTCGCACTGTGTGCCGAGTGGGGCAATAGAATGTGCGCCAAACCTCCGACACCGCACTCCGCATCATGCAGGGCGATGGCCACGCACGAGCCAAGGCCGATGGTGACGAGTGTCAGGTCGCCGGCGCCGACCGCGAGATCGGCGATGCCCACCGTAATCTGACTCAAGCGATCACTGGGGTGAATCGCGCATCGGCCGGAGCGTGGCTCACGGCTTCTCCCATGCTCGTCACCATGTTCGTTGTGTCTGTCGACGATACCACCGGCGGTACCGGAGCTGGCAATCCGGCGAGGTTGGCCAGCACAATGCGATGGTCCGGATCCAACGCGAGTGCCTGCTCCCAGGCGACGCGAGCCTCGTCGAGGCCTCCACGTCGATAATGGACATTCCCGAGTTTGAGATACACATCGGCGCCGTGGCGCGGGGCCAGTCGTACCACCCGCAGGAATGCGTCGAAGGCCTCGTCGTATCGCTGCGCGCGATAGAGATAGTCGCCAAGGTTCTTGTGCAGGTGCGCACAATTGGCGTCCTCGAGTAGCGCGTGTTCAACGGTTCGGGCTGCGGCCTCATAACTTCCCCGACGTTCCTGCACCACGGCCAGGTTGTTGTGCAGGGTGACGGCATGAGGATGCAGGGCCAGTCCTTCATCCAGGATTGCCATGGCGCGTGCGCTGTCTCCGGCAATCGCGGCACACAGCCCGGCCATGTGGAACCATGCCGCGGAAGGCTGTCTCGAACCCCACTGCGCACGCGCGCGCGTCAGGTGCTGTTCGGCATCATGCACATCGCCGTCGGCCAGGGCGAGTTGCGCCGCGGTGATGGCAACGCGGGGGTCCGGTGCACCGATCGTGCGTCGCTCCGTCTCCGCGAGGTATCCTGCGGCCTGGGCCAGATCCCCCAGGCGTGCCGTACAGAACGCCAGATTGTGGAACACGGCGGCCGGTGCCTCGGGGTTCTCCGCAGCACGGAGAAAGGTCTCGGCGGCCTCACGCCACGCCGACCGACGGGCCTGGACCAGGCCAAGGTGAAACCGCGCCACCCCATCGCCGTCGCGCAGCTCGAGCACACGCCGGAACTCACGTTCGGCCTCGTCGAGCATTCCGGTTCGATAGAACGCCACCCCGAGGTTGCGATGCTCCGCTACCTGACTCTCGGGCGGCGCCTGTCGACGCGCCGCGCTGCGTCCCACACGCTGCACGTAGCCGGCTGTAAGCAAGCCGTACAGCGCCTTGCCCACATCGAACTCACTGAGCCCGCAACGCTCGACCAGGGCGGCCACATCGTGCGTGCCATCGAGCAGCGGCAGCAGACGCTCCTGCACATCGCTCAGCGGCACCTCTCGTTGCGCGACACGCGGCCCATCGACCTCGAAGAGCAGATCGAAACTGGGGATCCGCTTCTCGATCAGTGTCCACTCATCGACACGTCTCGCCCCCTCGAGCAGCAGCGAATCCACACTGGAGGAGAACAGTGACTCGGTCGTTGAGTCCCCCTCGGGCTCGAAGGTGAAGGTGCCATGGCTCCAACCGAATAAGTGGTAGACAGCCTCTTCCACGAGCTGGTGATACTCAGCCAGCACGATCTCCCGCGGCAACGCACCCGACGTCAGCAGGGCCTGTGCCAACTCGCGGTCGTCATGTGGCGATATGCTGGTTTGCAGGCGTGTCAGATCGTCGGCGGCGATTTCTCCCAATCGTACCAACCGATCTCCGAGTCGATCGCGTCGATTGACTATGGACGCATGGACCACGCGTCCACACGAGAAGTGAATGGTGCCGAAGCTCCCCTCCCGCGCGATACTGAGACAGCCGGTCTTCTGGCCTAGTGCCAGGAGTTGCAGCACGTCCGCAAGGCTCGCCTCATTGAGATTCCCACGAATGGCCATTCACACGCTCCACATCAGCGATACTCCTCGATGAGTCGTCCACCGAGTTCCGGCCAATCCCACATGGTCTTCTCGCGATCTTCATAGAACCTATCGAGTTCGCCGGGCGCCCTGGCCACCAACTCCTCCACCCGAACACGCTCCCGTGCAGGCAATGCCACGACCAATCCTCCCTCAAAGCGCGAGCGCAGCCGGTCGGCCAGTCCGATGAGCTCGCGAGGTGCCCGATCGCTAGTGAGCACGATTTGCCCACCGCGGTTCATGAGGTGATTGAAGAGATGGAACAGTTCATCCTGTGTGCGTTCCTTGCCTTCGAGGTGCTGAATGTCATCGAGGATGAATACATCGGCCGAGCGATAGCGGTGACGCCACCGCTCCACGCCACCCTCCTGCATGGCTGCCACCAACTCCTCCACGAAAACTCGCGCAGACAAACAGGCCACGGAATCGCGAGCGCCCGAATGTAGCATCGCATTGCCGATGGCATGCGCGGTGTGGGATTTGCCACTTCCCGGCGGGCCGTGCAGGAGCAAGGGATTGTAGCGCCGTCCCGGCTCGTCGAGCACGGCATCCACGGCCCGCAGAGCGAGCTGATTGCCGACCGTCACGTCGAGCCCGTCGCGGGTGAAGGCCGGCGACGGAGCCGGCAATGGAAGCGCCGCTGCCAGGGCGTCCGCCAGCAGTTGTTGTGCGGCTGGAATGGATTCCGGATCACGGAAGGCTGAATGCCCGCGCAGCGTGCCATCCACCTGTACGGCCTGCTTTTCGATCTGACGCAGGCGTTCCACCGCCTCCGCATAGGCGCGGAGCAGACCCTCCACATCGGGCGCCGAGGGCAGCGCCATGGCCCGCTCCAATACTCGCACCACGTATCCCTGCGTGCGCCACTGGGCGATGGCCTCACCAAGGGTCACACGCCAGGGCTCAACCCGTGATTCAACCTCCCGCAGCACGTCCGCGAGAAAGCCATCGTAGTCCGTCCCAGCAGGGATGATGGCCTCGATCCGGTCATGGAGAGGGGACGCAGGGCGAGGCACGGCCGTCAACTCGCTCGGTGTGCTCATGGTGCCGCGCCGTTCGCCAAGTATGGCACGCACATCGTCGGCGTCCACCGGTTGCCCTTCCAGTTGCTGATACGCGGACAGCTTGTTCAGCGCCCCCTTCAGCTCGCGGACGTTCGCGAATGGCAAGCGCGCAACCTCATCGAGCACCCCGGGTGCAAATCCGACATGCCGCTCGACCGCCACATTGCGCAGGATCGCCAGACGCATTTCGAAATCGGGAGTGCCAACGTCAACCACCAGTCCACCAGATAATCGCGACAGCAGCCGTTGATCGACATCGGGGATATCTGCCGGTTGCCGATCACTGGTGACAACGAGCTGCCGGCCACCACGCATGAGCACATTCAGCAAACGCAGCAGCTCACTCTGCGTTTCGCGCTGTCCGGTCAGAAACTGCACATCATCGAGAATGAGCAGTCCCGCCTGTCCGTAGTGTTCGAGAATCTGTTCTGGCTGCCCGGCGGCAATTGAACGATGCAGGTGTTCCGCGACGTCCTCTCCGGATGTGAACAGGACACGAACTGCGGGTTGCGCTTCCTGCACGTGATGGGCGATGGCCGCGACCAGATGCGTCTTCCCACGTCCGGAGTCGCCATAGATGAACAGGGGGTTGTACACCTGTCCCGGAACTTCCGCAACCGCGCGGGCCGCTGACACGGCCAGACGGTTGGACGCCCCCACCACAAAGGTCTCGAAGCGCAGCGACGAGTCGCCCGCAGAGTGCAACCCATCACTCATGCCGCGGCACCCGCCGTCATGTGCGCGGGTACGTGCAACGGGGTGCGCATGGCGGCCACGGCGCGCTCCCCGGCAGGCGTTCCATCCTCTGCGCCCAAACGGCGGAGGACGCGCATCCCCAGCGAGCGGAGCGTATCGAACACCCCAACCCCCGTGAGAGCATCTGCAGCGAACTCCGGTACCGCACGAAAATTGAGCGCCGCCGACAACTCCACCACGCTCGCCGCGAGCGACGGGGGAAGATCCTGCTTGTTGTACTGCATGACGACGGGAAGCGCGCGCGCGTCCACGCCATGTTCGGCGAGATTCGCATGCATGTCCTGAAGGCTCTCGATATTATCGTCCCAGCGATGTCGCTGACTATCGGCGATGAAGGCAACACCATCGGCGCCCTGCAGCACGAGTTGGCGGATGGCGCGATAGTACGGTTGTCCTGGCACCGTGTAGAGCTGGAAGCGGACGCGATACGCTCCGACTGTTCCGAGATCCACAGGGAGGTAGTCGAAGAAGAGCGTGCGATCCCGTCGGGTAGCAAGCGACGTGAGTGAGCCCACCTGCCCGCTCGGCAGCGCCGAATGCAGATAGGTGAGATTCGTCGTCTTCCCGGACCGCCCAGGACCGTAATACACCAGTTTGCACGTGATCAGGCGCGTGGCATGATCGACAATGGGCATACGCCCGCTCCTCTTTGCTGCTGGCCCTTGCTGAGTCTTGCTACCTTTGGACAGTCTCCGGATGCCACTGACTGAGCAGGTCATCCAATCGACGCACGAGCGCGATACGCTCGTGCAACCGGTCGGGATCGCCACCAGCCGCTGCCTCGGAAGCCGTCGAGGCAACCGCTCGATCCCAGTGTGCAATCGCGCCGGAAAGGTCACCGCGCCGGACGCACTCGTCACCAAGGCGCCGCAGCAGCGTGAGAGACTGCTCCCCCAGCGCGTCAACGGAATCCGTCCCATCCATGGACGGCTCAGGAGGGGATGGGGCAACGCGCAGTGGAGGCCATGGGGTGGCTCGCTGCGGCAAGCCATCGGCCGTGATCACGCCCCAGTGCACCGGATCAAAGACCTGATCCTCGTCGTCGAGCTCGCCGGTCCCGGCTACGCCGACGACCAGGAGATCCGCGGCTTCGCCCTCCGGGACCCAAAGGTCTCGAATCGGGGGCACGACGAGATTCACAGGAGGCGTGGGATTCCGGCGCGGCGCTGGTGTCGTGTCGCGGAGTATGAGCAACCCCGCCTCGATGAGGTCATGTACGAGCTGGGCAACATCCATGAGTTCCCGCCCCATGGCTTCAGCCAGAGCCGAAAGATCCCGGTGTCCATCGATCCCCGTAAGGATCTCCCACTGCGGCGGTGTGAGCCGGAGTAGCGGGAGGGGTTGTGGCTCGACCTCCGCAAAGACCGGCACCACCCCTGCATGCGGGACGCGCGCTTCAATGCGCGACCAAACCTCTGCTTGCAGCGCCCCCTCCATGAGCAGGGGCTCAACACCCAGACGCAAAGGCGATGCGACATCCGGCACATCGGAAGGGGCGAATCGAAAGCTGCCATCCTGCCATCGCAGCATCCGAAACACCGCGTCACGGGCGACATCCCCGGCCGACTCCGCGTCGGCCGTCGATGCAGGCAGTGGAGTCATCACCGAGGCGAGACCAGATGCGACGGCTGGACCGGGCGACAGCGAGGCCGAGTGCCCGTGGGCCGGCCCACTCGATCGAGTGGGCGGCACATCCCGGAGGTCTGCCTGCACGATCGTGCCCTGCAAGAACCCGATGCTCCCGCTCAGGCCAAGCAGCGGCGCCTCACAATACAGGGTCCCGCTCTTCCGTCCCACAGCGATAAGCTGCAGGACTTCGATCAGGCCCAGATCCCGGAGACGTCCTTCGATGCCCATGTCGACGATCTCAGGCGACCTGACCGCTCGCGACAAGCGCGCCGAGGCCCGCGGTGGCAGCGCTCGTCCCACCAGCCGCCCCAGCAAGCGCCTGCACGGTAGTCCCATGCGCTGCGTCTTCTCCCGCTACCAGCCCGGCATTCAGGACACGTGCCCGCTGCGAGGCCTTCCGCGCCCGCTCGCCCCACGGACCGGCGTCGGGATCACCCGTCACGAGTGCCCAGCGTGCCAGCGCCTCACGCAGGCGAGCCTGACGAGCCAACAGCACACCGTCATACCAGTGGGCCGCCGCGCGGGAGGGATCATGCCGCAACAATCGATCGACCGCCACGCGCGCATCCTCGCTCCGCTCCTCTGCCACCAGGACGCCGGCGAGCACCTCCAGCGCTTCCATGTCGGTGGGGACCTCCGCCAGGCACGCAACGAGTACGTCTCGTGCTTCGCCTAGGCGGCCGCTGGCTCGATGCAACAGCGCCAATTCCAAGCGCGCCTCGCGCCAGAACGGTGATGCCACAAGAGCCGCCACGACTTCCAGCCGTGCGGCCAGCAGATCGCCCTGTGTCCGCAACAGCCGCGCAATGGCGAGCCGTGGTGTCGGACGCGTCGGATCGATGGCCAGCGCGCGCCGATAGAATCCCAGCGCGAGACTTCGTTCCTCGATCCGCAGCGCCGCATCTCCCGCGAAGTGCAGCAGGGCTGCACTGTTGACCGACTGCCCCAGCAACCGGTGAAGCATCGCGCGCGCCGCGTCCTGATCGCGGGCACGATCGGGGTCATGAGTGCCGCCCGATGCGCAAAGCTGATCGGCAAGACTCGTCGCCATGAGCGCCAGCACCTCCGGATCATCCGGAGTCGAGGTCGCCAACGTGTCCAACAGCGCTCTCGCCGACCTCGATTGATGGAGCAGGCAACGCGAGCGGGCCTCGCCGAGCGCCGCGCGACGCCAGAGCTGACGCATGGTCTGTTCCGTCGATGCGGCCGCTGCCGGTTCGTCCTGCATCAGATCACGAGCCCGCTGATAGCGTTCCACCGCCTCGCCGTGCAGCGTGCGTTCGGCAAAGGCATCTGCTTCCTCACAGGCAGCAACGGCTCGCTCGATCGGGCCACGTGGTACGGCGTGCAACGCCAGCTCCGGCAGCAGGCCGCCAACCGCATCGGCATCGAGCGAAACGCCCGTCAGGGGCGCCCCGCTCGTGAGACGCAGCAGATCGAGCGAGTCAACGGCTTCCGGACATTCTTGTTGCAGTGCGATTCCGACGGTGAGCCTCGTCTCCGCCCGCACCGGTGAGAGGGTCAGCGCCTGTTGGGTCTCGCGCAGCGCGCCGTCGTGGTCTCCGAGGCGGTCGAGTACCGTTGCCAGCCCGAATCGAGCCTCCGCATGCGTTGGGCACTGCTCGATCGCCCGGACAAACGCATCCCGTGCCTCTTCGTCACGCGTTAACCCGGCCAGCACCGTCCCCATGATCTGCCATGCATCGGCATCGCGAGGGTGGAACTCCACCAGCTCGCGCAGGAGTGCAAGCGCCGCGGTGGGTTCGCCATGCCAGGACAACAGACATGCGAGATTTCGTCGAGCGCGCACAAAGGACGGATCGAGTTCGGCGGCACGCGCGAGCGCCTCTCGGGCGGCCTCCACGTCCCCACGGTCTGCCAGAGCGACACCGAGATTGTTGTACGCCAGCGCATGCCGCGGGTCGATGCGCAGGGCACGTCGGTAGCTGTCGGCGGCAGCCGCGACATCGCCGGCCTGATGCAAGGCAACCCCATGCTCGTTCCACCCACGAACACTCTCCTGCCCTGCGAGCAGCCGTTCGTAACGCTGCCTCGCCGCTGTGGAGTCACCGTCAAGCAGATCGAGCTCGGCCAATGCATGCTGCACGAGGCGCTCGTCTTCGCCCTGCCCGAGTGCGCGTTCAAACTCCGTTCGTGCTTCACGAAAGTATCCGCGCTGGCGGAATGCCAGGCCGAGGCCATACCGTGCCAATGCGCCGGCGGGATCGACCTCCAGCATCGCCACCTGCCCCGCCGGAAGGTGCGGAGCGATGGAGAGATCACTCTGCAGCGTCTCAAGTGCCGGATTGAGCTCGGCGGCCCGACGCGTGGCCTGCACTGCTTGCTCATGATGGCCCATATCGCCGAGCAGGAACCCCCGCAGCAGGTGCGCCTCGGCATGTTGCGGCAGTTCCTCGAGCAATCGGTCGAGGACATCGAGCGCCTGCTCGTTCTGACCGCGCTGGTACAGCACTTCGGCCAGATGCAGGCGGGCATCTGATACCGAGCCGGCATTCACGGCGCGTTCAAACCAGCGCTGGGCTCTGCGCAGGTCACCGATACGCTGCTCGATGAGCCCGCGCTCGAAGAGCGCTTCGCCCTCCTCCGGATCCTCGGCAATCATCGCGTCGAGCTGGCGAATGGCCTCAGGAAACCGGCCAATCAGCCGCGTGAGGTGTGCCCGTGCCCGGACCGCCAGACGATCATCGGGGTCGGCAGCGATGCGCGCCTCGAGTTGTGCGAGGCGCTCGTCGCAGGCACCCGGAACGGCGGCGGCAACCTCCAGATTTCGCGCAGCCGTGCGCATGCGTGGGTCGAGCGCGAGGGCGTGCAGGAAGGCATCGACCGCTTCTGCGGCGAGCCCTCGGGCATGGTAGAGTACTCCGAGATTGTTGAAGGCCCCCGGGTCCTGCTGATCGATACGGTCGCGCATCGCACGCAACAGATCGATATCGCGCCCCACCGAATCGGCAGCGCGCAGCGGATCGCCCAGCGGATCGCCCAGCGGCCCGGAGGACGGAGCAGATGACGCAGACATCGTCAGCGTGTTCCGTTGGCTCAGGCGAGGCGCAAGGCGCGCAGCATCACCTGGAGCGACGCCGGATCCGGCAGGAGCAGGAAGAAACCGCGCAGCGTCTGTGCCGTCTCCGTGAGCAGGAACTCGCTTTCCACACACAGGACAGCATCGGGATCGACCGCGAATTCGCCGAATGCGCTCGTCAGGACGGCGGTCGACATGTCCACCACCATGCTTGGCGGCGACGGCAGCAGGAGCATGCCGAGGAAGTCGCTGAGCGCATTCATGTAGGCCCCACTGAGAATATTTCCCGCCTCCTTGATGGCGGATGTCTCCAACTCACTGAACGCCACTGACGATCCAACCGGACGACGCAGCATCAACTCGGCCAAGCGCATCACGGTGGGCTTGGGGAACACCAGCAGCGTACGCCCGGACAAATCACCGAGCATGTGCATCAAGACCGCCGCGACAGGCTCTTCATCGGGCGAGAACTGCGCGGGCAGCTCCTCAATGCTCGCCACACTGATGGCAGGCACCTTGATCATGATGGTGCTGCCGGTCATCTGCGACAATGCCGTTGCGGCATGTCCCGCGCCGATATTGGCCGTTTCCCGCAGGGCGTCGAGCTGGATGGTCTTCAGTGACCGGATGACGCTCATCTCGATCCTACCGCCGTTTCATCTCGTGGAACTACCGGATCCCGGATCGGATCCCTAAATGTCGAGTCGTGAGCACGCGCGGAGCGTGCGCGGGACCTGCCGTGGGTCGTGCGCTGAAGCGTGCGCTACACGAAGCTCGATACATCGACGATGAGCGCCGGAGTCCCGTCACCCAATACGGTCGCGCCACTGAACCAGGGTGCGGCGCCCTGCACGGTGGCGAGAGATTTCACCACGACATCCTGTTGAGCCACCAGCGCATCCACCAACAGGGCAGCCCGTCGCCCGCCGACCTCCACGATGGCGAGATGCTGATCACAACCCAACTCACCCTCCGTGTACGTCTCACGTCCGGTTTGCGATTCCCCAAGGCGGAAATGATCGGCGAGTGCCACGAGCGGAATGATCTCGTCACGGAGTGTGATGGCCCGGGTGGTCACCATGGACCGGTCGGTGGTGCGCACCTCCAGACCGGCGTGATAGGCCATCGCCTCCTCCACATTCGCGGCCGGCAGCGCGAAGATCGTGCCCTGCACGGTCACCAGCAGCGCCCGGGTGATGGCCAAGGTCGCCGGGAGGCGCAGCGTGAACACGGTCCCCTCACCCTCGAGCGTTTCGAGTTCGAGCTGACCACCCAGTGCCCGAACTCGCGTGCTCACGATATCCACCCCCACACCACGGCCTGACAGGGTGCTCACTGATTGTGCGGTCGAGAACCCGGCCCGGGACACCAATGGCAGCAGCGCCTCATCCGTCAGAGTGCTGAGATGCGACGGAACGAGGCCCTGATGCTGTGCCCGGCGCAACACCGCGAGACGATCAATGCCCCGACCATCATCCTGCACCTGAATCACGATCGACGAACGGTCACGCGCAGCGCGAAGGATCAGGGCACCGCGCTCCGGCTTTCCCGCTGAGCGCCGACGCTCGGCGTCTTCAATTCCGTGGTCCATGGCATTGCGCAACAGATGCAGGATCGGCTCGCTGATGACATCGAGCAGGGCGCGGTCCATTTCGATCTCGCGCCCTTCCATCGTGAACTCGACCTCTTTGCCCAGATCACGCGCCACATCACGGACCAGGCGAGGAAATCGATCGAAGACCTGAGACACCGGCTGGAGACGGGCCTGGAGGACTTCCTCCTGCAGCGTTCCTACGAGGCGGGCCGCCTCTCGCGCCGCAGCCAGCACCGCACGATCGGGGCGTGGCATCCCTTCGATCGCACGGAGGAGGCGATCGCGCGAGATGACGAGTTCGCCGACGAGATCGAGTAGCGTGTCAAGGCGATGGGCATCCAGCCGTACCGTCCGCACAGGGAGAGGGTTCTCTGCCTGCTTCGGCTGCTCGACGCCAACCTGCACCGCCGAAATCTCTCCGGCGCTTCGGACCGCCTCCGCTATTGCAGCATCTGTGACGGCAGTGGCGTCGGTGGCTGCGACAAACACCCGAAACACGCCGTCGAACGACGCCTCCTGCCACCGGTGCTCGGGTGGCTCCGTACGCGAGACTTCGGTGAGTGCGCGCAGCTTCGCGATCACAATCAGGGCGCGAACGCCCTTCAGTTGACAGGTGTCCGCCAGCCGCACGTCGATAACTCTAACGCGTGGCGCCTCCGGTACACGGCTTCCGAGCGACGGCTCTGGCGCCGCAGCGCGTGCCGTTGAGCCGGCGCCCCCGGCCCCGCTCTCCAGGGCCGCGATACCCCCAGGGCGCGATGAGGATTCCCGCGTTGGGAACACCTCGCACGCCGCAGCGTTCGGTGAACAGGTGCCCAGACGACGGAGCAATGCCAGGAAAGCAGGGTCATCGCTCGACGTGCGTCCAAGTGCGACGTCGTCGACAGACTGTCGCAGGGCTCGTGTGCCGTCAAAGAGGAGCGTCAGCACCTCCGGGCAGAGCCGCTCACTTCCGCTCCGCAACGGTTCACAACGCGACTCCAGAGCGTGTGCGAGTGC
>CAZPJX010000037.1:0-25303 GCA_964586985.1 uncultured Gemmatimonas sp.
CGTACGGCGCGCAGGTAGGCGCCGGCGGGCTGATCCGCGTGATGCACACCAAGGACCACATCAAAAAGCTGAAAGAGGGAACTCTGTCCCGCGCTTCCGCCAATGTGTCGCTGCGGCTCGTCCGACACCCCTTCGTAGATCACACCCGGGCGAGGCCATCCGGCGACGAAGGGCCGGACGCGAAGAAAGTAGGTGGCAGGATGGCACCACGTACGCACATGCTCCATGGCGTGGACCACCGCACGCATACCCTCCCGAAAGGTTCGCAGATCGTGTACGAGCCGGTCATCATCGCCCTCCTGGGAGGCACGCACCGCGTCCACCATGACGGGGATGAGATGGGCACCGGCGAGCTCAACCCCCATGGAGGCGATGAAGAACCACTCCTCGTCCACGCCCCCGAGGAACTGAATCATCTGGCGCGCATTGTCCACCGACAGCGGCTGGCGGGGATCCACGAGCCGCCAGTTGTACAGAGTCGTGGTGGCGTAGTGCGCAATAGGAGGACGACCCATCGTGACAGCCAGCGCACAGAGCGGCACCGCGATACTCCGCGTCAATCGCAGATCGGGCTGGTCATCTCCCCATACCCAGGCGTTCGCCAGGTGAGTCAGAAGCAGCAGCGCACGCTCCTGATCACCAGGCGAGACCAGGTCGCCGGGTTCGAGCACGGGGAGCTCTCGAAGTACCCGACGCAGGCGCCTTGAGCGGATGAGCGCTGGCAACTCGGGGACGAGTGCGTCCCACGACGCGTATGGTGCAGGCAGCCGAAGCGGGAGGGGGGTCGGCGGCACGAACCCCGTCACGGGGTCCACGTGATACTGGGCGAGGGTCATCCGAAAATTGTAGAACGCCTTTGCTTTCCATGACATTCGGTATTCATTCGCTTTCTGGCCAACCGAGGCCCAACGCGGCGTATTACGGTGGCTATCTTTCGAGCATGACCACGATCACTCAAGCCGATTTCATCCAATCCATCGCAGACGCCCTGCAGCACATCTCGTACTTCCATCCGCTGGATTACATCCAGGCGCTGGGAGTGGCCTACGAGAAGGAGCAGTCGCCGGCCGCACGCGATGCGATTGCACAGATCCTCACGAATTCGCGCATGTGTGCCGAAGGGCATCGCCCCATCTGCCAGGACACCGGCAGTGTGGTGGTGTTCCTCAAGATCGGCATGAACGTGCGATGGGACGCGACGTTGTCGATCCAGGAAATGGTCGATGAGGGCGTTCGACGCGCCTATAAGCTTCCCGAGAACGTGCTGCGGGCATCCATCGTGTCGGATCCGGCATTCTCGCGGAAGAACACACGGGACAATACCCCCGCCGTCGTGCATGTGGAGCTCGTGCCGGGCGATACCGTCGACGTGAAGCTGGGAGCGAAGGGCGGGGGTTCGGAGAACAAGGCAAAGTTTGCCATGCTCAACCCCTCCGACAGCATCGTCGAGTGGGTACTCAAGACCGTACCGCTCATGGGTGCCGGCTGGTGCCCGCCCGGAATGCTCGGCATCGGGATCGGCGGTTCCGCGGAGAAGGCCATGCTCATGGCGAAGGAATCGCTCATGGAGCACATCGATATGGCACAGCTCAAGGCCCGGGGACCGCAGAACAAGCTCGAGGAGTTGCGCATCGAACTGTGCGACCGGATCAATGCGCTCGGAATCGGTGCGCAAGGCCTGGGTGGCCTCTCCACCGTACTCGACGTGAAGATCTGGGACTACCCCACGCATGCGGCCTCCAAGCCCATCGCCATGATCCCGAACTGCGCGGCCACGCGGCACGCGCACTTCGTGCTGGATGGCAGCGGAGTGGCCGAACTCCCTGTGCCCAGGCTGTCCGACTGGCCCGATGTCACCTGGCGTCCGGACCGCAATGCCAAGCGCGTGGATCTCGACACCCTCACGCCCGAGGTGGTGCGGTCGTGGAAGGCTGGAGACCGCCTCTTGCTCAACGGCCGGATGCTCACGGGCCGCGATGCGGCCCATAAGCGCATCGCCGATCTCTATGCGAGCGGCGAAGGGTTGCCGGCGGGTGTGGATTTCACAAATCGCGTGATTTACTACGTGGGCCCGGTCGATCCGGTACGCGACGAGGCCGTTGGTCCAGCCGGGCCGACGACGGCAACGCGCATGGACAAGTTCACCGAGATGATGCTCGCCAGGACCGGCCTGATCGCAATGATCGGCAAGGCCGAACGTGGCCCTGTGGGTCTCGAGGCCATCCGCAACCATCAGGCCGCCTATCTGATGGCCGTCGGTGGCGCAGCCTATCTGGTCTCGAAAGCCATTCGCTCGTCGCGAGTGGTCGCCTTCGCCGACTTGGGCATGGAGGCGATCTACGAGTTCGACGTGGAAGACATGCCGGTGACGGTGGCCGTCGACTCCACGGGCAACAACGTGCACGAGACCGGCCCCGCCGAGTGGCAGGACAAGATCCGGAAGGGACTCCCGGTCCTGTCCTGAACAGGCCGCCTCTCGAAAATGCGAAGGGCACGAGCAATAGCTCGTGCCCTTCGCGTTTCAGTCATCGGAGCGGAACCGATTCCGTACCCGTGGAGGATCAACTCGGATCGGCTAGATTGCGTCGCAGCACAAATCCCACCCCTCTGGCTCATTCTCATGTTCAAGCGCTCCAGTGTCATTCTGGCGGGCCTGTTGCTCGCCGCTCCGGTGACGGCCCAGCAACCGTCGCAGCCTCCCCAGTATCCCAGCAGCTGGGATGCAAAGCTCGCCGAGCGTGCCGATATCAAGGCCGCGATGGCATTGCTGGAGAAGAATTTTCCAGCGCAGGTCGAAGAGTGGATCACGCTCACCGAGATGCCTGCCAAGTCCGGACAGGAGAAGATTCGCGCCGCTCATGTGAAGGCCGCCTTCGAGAAGGAGGGCCTCATTACCTCCGTCGACTCGATCGGCAACGTGATTGGCGTTCGGAAGGGCACGGGCGGTGGGCCAACGATCGTCATCATGTCCCACATGGACGTGGTGTTCGAGAACAGCACGCCCAAGAAGGTGCGTCGCAGCGGGGACACACTGTTCGCGCCGGGCGTTGGAGATAACACCGCTTCGGTGGCGAACATGCTGGCCACCATCCGCACCATGAACGCCACGAAGTTCACGCACAAAGGGGACATCGTGTTCATCGGCACGGTGCAGGAAGAGGTCGGCCTGAAGGGTGCCGCGTACTGGCTGGCGCACAACCCACGGCCTGACCTGCTCATTGCTCCCGATGGGGCTTATGGCAGCGTCGCTTACGGCGCCCTGGGTATCTACTGGACCAAGTACGTCTTCGTGGCGCCGGGCGGTCATACGCTGGCCTCGCGCGGACGCCCCACGCCGGTGCGTGCGGTCGCTGAGGCGATTGATCGCTTGTATGCGCTCCAGTTCCCGGCATTGCCAGACGGCGCCGTCATGAACATCGGCCAGATCCATGGTGGTGAGATCTTCAACTCCATCCCTCAGGAGCTGTACTTCACGGTCGACTTGCGCAGTCCCGATCCGGTGCTGCTCGACTCACTCGATCGCACCATTACGCGGGTGACGCGGGAAGTTGCTGAGCGACAGAAGGTGACCCTGCGGGTGGAAATCGATCAGAAGAATCAGGCTGGTGGCACCGAGAAGCAGCTTGCCGGTGCCCGCGCTCACCCGCTCGTACAGACCGCGGTCGACATCAATCGGTTCCTTGGGATCAGCGCGGGCATGCCCGGTGCCCGCGAGGCTGTCCCGACCGGTGCGACCGATGCCAACCCTGGTGTGGTGCGCAAGATCCCGAGTATCGCCATCGGCGGTTCGCGTGGCAGCAACGGGCATCAGCTCACGGAGTTCTCGCTGTGGCCCACGGCCCTCCCATCCACCAAGCTGTTGTACCTGCTCACGGCGACCTTCGCCGATGGCGTGAAGGTCGTGACGCCCGGCAAGCTGGTTCCGTAGCGTTTGCGTCGGGTGCGGAGTGACTGCCCTCGGATCGCGGTGCGTAGGGCACAACGCACCGCGATCCGGGGCAAACCCCTAGAACGCGTAGCCGAGAGTCACAAACACGGCCCGCGCAGGAAGCACGAAGTAGCGCACCTTACCTGAGCCCGACACCGCACCGCTGCCATATTTTTGCGTGTTGCCCAGATTCGCGCCGCGCACCGTGAGCGTGAAATCGCGTGCGGTGGTCCGCACGGTCGCATCGACCGTGTAATAGTCTGGCAACACGCGGTCTGGACTGCTGGTATTATCGAGGAACGCCCGTGACTGATAGCGTCCCTCCACGCTGAACCCGAGGCGCGGTATGGGTTGTAGCTCCATGCGCTGGGTCGTGATGAGCCCAGGAGTCAGCATGGGTTCGACATCGTGGCGCAGAACCGGCGTGCCACGCGAGGAGTCGATGAACTGCCGAATGCGGTTGGTGCTCCATGTGGCGGTCCCGGCAAGCACCACACGGTCCAGGCCGCGCCATGTGGCATCGAGTTCGATGCCACGACGATAGCTGCGTCCCACGCTGCGGCGGGGAATGGCACCGGATGCCGTCGGGGCACCGATTCTCGCGAGATCGTTGCGGAAATCCATACTGTAGAGATTCACCGCGAGATCGAACCCAGCCTGTCGGTAGGAGAGCCCGAGCTCCGTATCGCGCAGCCGTTCCGGTTTCACGCGGGAGAAATCCCCGAGCTCGGCGACGTTCCCGCGATGCAGGTCATCTTCTCCGGCCAGCAGATCACTGCGGGAGGGCTCGCGGCCGGTAAGGCCAACGCTGGCGAATCCGGAGAGGCCCGGACGCAGCGCAACGGTCACGCCGACCTTGGGGTTGAAGAAGAGCCAATCGATTCCACGCGCGTTGATCCCGGCGTCCGCCGAGGGATCGTAGCGAAACTGCGCCCACCGACCCTGCATATCGGCAAACCATCGAGTCCGTCCCACCGCCACCGAAGTCTTCACAAACGCACTCGCGTCCTGCTTGTGGCCGGTGTTGTCGTACAGCTTGGTGTCGGGCTGCAGAAAGGCTCGATGGGCCCGCTGATAGGTGTTGGCATTCACCCCAGTGTTCAGACGCACGCCGCCGCGTTCCACGTTGTACGCGCCCGTCAGTCCGTACCAGGTGTGGGCCAGATTGTAGCGATAGCGATCGGGCAGATCGAACCAATCGTAGTTACCGCTGGCGGAATGACGATAGAGCGTCATGCTGCTGCTGGCGCCATCGCGACCGGCGTGGGTATACGCCAGCGATACCATCTGCTGGCCGAACTTGTCCCGTTCGGCAGGATGCAGCGGGTTATAGCGGCGATTCGCTGAGAGCTCTGTCAGCGTGGCCCCGGTGTACGAGAGCGTGTCGGCCAACTGCCCGGCCATCGCCGTGATCTTCACGATGTCACGATCACCGAACCATCCGGCCCCCAGCAACGCCGAACGCCCCATGACACCCGAGTGATCTCGGTATCCGTTCGTCCGCAACGCACTCACTCGGCCATAGGCCGCGAACCGGCGGTCGCCGAGGCCGGAATTGAACGCGGCACTCGCCCGTTGCGCACCGAACGAACCCAACTGAACCTCCATCTCGCCGCTGGGCTCACGACGCGCCACCGGAACGGTCTCGAAATTGATGGAGCCGGCGTAGGATGCCGTTCCCGCCGTACTGGTGCCAACCCCACGTTGTACCTGCACGCTCTGCACGCTGCTCATCAGGTCGGCAAAGTTCGCGAAGTACAGCACCTGATCCTCGGGATCGTTGAGAGGAATTCCGTCGATCGTGATGTTGATACGGGTCTGATCCAGACCTCGAAGGCGCAGATAGCTATATCCCCATGAGGTCCCGGTCTCGGTGTGCGCCGTCATCGATGGCGCCGCCTGCATGAGCAGCATCGGCGCATCCTGCCCGAAGTTGCGTGCGGCAATCTGGGCTCGATCGATGGTCTTCTGGGCAATGGGTGCATCGTGACCGGCGCGGATGGCCTCGACCAGGACACCCTCGATGCGGTGGGCCGTCGTATCTCCCGAGACGGTATCACGACGTACGGCCGGTGGAGCGGTCTGCGCCTGAAGCATCCACGGGGCCGACAGCGCGGAGGCGCATAGCAGGTGGGCAATAACGACAGCTGTTCGAAGACAGCTGGGTCGCGGCACGCACGCGGCGCGCACGAAAATGCGACTGAACATCGATAGGACTCCCTACGCCGGTGCGAACCGGATCAGGTTCTACGGGACTCTCTCAGCCAACGCACCTTTGCGGCGTCGGCACCCCGGTCATGTGCCTGTACCCTAATTAGCTTTGCTCGCGATGGCCAGCCTCTCCGCGATCTGCCAGTGGCTCAGTTCCAATGGTGCGTCCTGTCTGGAAACCGCCGGTTTCCTGACCGGCGTGGTCAACGTGTGGCTGGTGACACGCCAGAATATCTGGAGCTGGCCCATTGGCGTGGCGAACGCCCTTTTTTATACAGTGGTGTTCGCTCGCGCGGGTCTCTACTCGGATACGGGGCTGCAGGTGGTCTACGGCGTCCTCTCGCTGTACGGGTGGTGGCATTGGTGGCGTGGGGGACCGCAGCACGGCGCCTTGCCGGTGACGCGGACATCCCGTCAGCTGGCGGTACTGCTGGTGGCAATCGGGAGCGGCACCTGGGGCCTGCTCTGGGTGATCACCGCACGGATCCCCGGTGCGGCGCTCCCCCACCTCGATGCCGCGCTGGTAGCCGCCAGCCTCATCGCGCAGTGGATGATGACCCGCAAGCTCGCGGAGCACTGGCTGGTGTGGATGGTCGTCGACATGGTCTATGTGCTCCTTTTCATCAATCGACAACTCCTGCTCACGGCCGTGTTGTATGGTGTGTTCGTGCTGCTTGCACTCACCGGTCACGTACGCTGGCGTCGCGCGTGGCAGGAGACGATCGCCGCGAAAGCTGCAGGAGCGGATCCACTCCGATGACATCCCGTCGCATGGCGCATGGGCTGGAGGACAACCGATTTTCCCCGATGCGCATCGTCATCACGGGTTCGGAGAGTGTCGGCAAGACGACCCTGGGACACAGCCTGGCGTCGCACTATGGAGCGCTGTGTGTCCCCGAATTCGTGCGATCCTTCACGCAGCGCAAGGGCTCACCACCAGGACCCGCCGATCGTGACACACTGGCTCGAGGCCAGATAGCACTCGAAGAGGAATATCTGCAACGCGCGCGAGGGCTTGGAAGTCACCTCCTGCTGCATGACACGGATCTGCTAAGCAATGTCGCGTACAGTCATCACTACTTCGGCGATTGTCCACCCGCCATTGAACAACTGGCACGCGACCGTCGGGCACAGCACTATCTCCTGCTCAATATCGACGTGCCCTGGGTCGCCGATGGCGTGCGCGATCGTGGCGATCAACGCCAGGAGATGCACGAACTTTTCGTGACAACCCTCGATCGCCTGCAGGCACCCTACACGGTCGTTGGCGGAAGCTGGGCTCAGCGATTTCGCAGCGCCGTCGACCTCATCGATACGCTGCTGTCGTCTTCCGCCACATCACCCTCTCCGGAACCTGTACCATGAGCGAGCGCCAACAAACGTACGCCAACCACGCACAGCTTACCCCGGCCTATCATTTCTTCACGAGCCCCCTGGCGTTGGTCTTCCTGGTCTGGAGCATCGTGCGGTTCGTGCGAACGCCGAGCATGGACACGGGATATTTTCTGGTAGGCGCGCTGGCATTGACTGGGGTGGTGATGGTCTCCCGGCTTTCCCCGCTGCGCGTTCAGGACCGCCTCATCCGCCTCGAGGAGCAGCTACGGTACCAGCGTGTCCTGTCCCCTGACCTGGCGGCCCGGGCGCTCGCATCGCTCCGCCCTCGACATTACATCGCCCTGCGGTTTGCCGATGATGCCGAACTCCCGGCGTTGATGGAGCAGGTACTGGCGAACCCAGCGATCACGCCCAGGGAGATCAAGCAGCAGATCCGCAACTGGCGTGCAGACACATTTCGTGTGTGAGCTCCCGAGCCACTCGAACTGGCGGCCACCAGGAGTACCGCACGCCAGTCGACAAGGCATTCACCGCTCCGTCACGCCCTCGTCGCCATCAGCTCCACCGCCAAGCCCCCGTTGCTGGTGTGGAGCAGGGAAGTCATGGGCATCCGAATCTGCCCCAGCAGTGTGCGATCGCTTGGCGTAAGCATCACCAGTCGCCATGCCCGCCCACCGTTTCGGAGGACGTCGCCAAGTCGGGTGTAGAGTCCGCGGAGATCAGCGCCGTCGCTGATGCGATGACCGTATGGCGGGTTCGTCAGAATGAGTCCTCGGGTCCCGTAGCGGGTGAGATCAGTCTCCGACAGCGAACCCTGCTCGATGCACAGGTCTTCCAACACACCGGCCCGTGCCGCGTTGGCCTGGGCAGCCACGATGGCACCGGCATCCCGATCGCGCAGGACGATCGGCACCGGTAGCGACGCCCGCACCTGCTCCTGGGCCGCCGTCCGCACAGACGCATGGAGCGCCGCATCGGCGGCGGGCCAGTATTCCATGGCAAAGGTGCGCGCGAGCCCCGGAGCAATGCGCCGAGCCAGGAGTGCTGCCTCAATACCGATGGTTCCCGATCCACAGAATGGATCAACCAGCGGGACCTCCGCATCCCACCGCATCGCTGCCAGCATGGCCGCCGCCAGGGTTTCGCGAAGCGGTGCCTTGGCCACCGCCTGGCGCCAACCACGGCGGTGGAGCAGGGCTCCGGAACTATCGGCACTGATCGTGCATCGGTCCCGTTCAAAACGCACGACGATGAGCTGGGTCTGTAGCGCAGCACCCGCCGTCGTCTCACTCCCCGCCGCTGTCGCCGCCCCGAGCACATCCTGTGCCTGCTCATCATCTGGGGCGCCAGCTCCGATCCGCGCCCCGGGTACCATGGCTGCAATCCCTCGAGCGACGCGTTCGGCGACGGCATCCGAGTGATACAGGCGCGATTTCCGACAGGTCACGCGGAGCTGCACAGGCAGGGCTGGTGTGATGACCTGTGACCACAAGACCCTTGCCGCCTGCTTCTCCAGCGTCGCGAAGTCTCGCGCTTCGAAGGAGGCCAAGCGTACGAGGATTCGGCTCGCCAATCGTGACCAGCAGTTCAGCACAAACAGTTCGCGCGTCGTGACCCGAAGTGAAACACCCGCAGCGTCGACACCCACTGGCGTCATGCCGAGCGCTGTGCATTCTGCCGCGACGAGCGGAGCGAGGCCAGGTGCAGCAATGGCAAAGGCTTCGTGCAGCACAGCCGAAGGCGCGCTGCGCGCAGGAGCGCCCCGCCGGTTCAACCGACGATCAGGCGGCCTGTTGCGCACCAGACTCGCGAAGCCGGTAGCTCACATGGGGCGTGCGTGCGCCCCGGGCGATGAGCAGTTGCCGGAACGTCTCCGCGTCGAGTGGCGGCGAGAACAGGTATCCCTGTCCCAGCTCACACCCGAGAGAGAGCAGATGTCCTCGTTGGGCTTCCGTCTCGATTCCCTCCGCCACGGTATTCATCTGCAGCGTGTCCCCGAGCGCCACGATCGCATTCGCCAGCACCGGTCCTTCGCCTCCTTTGTCGATGACGTCCACGAACGCCTTGTCGATCTTCAGAATGTCGATCGGATAGCGTTGCAGGTAGCTCAGGGAAGAATAACCGGTCCCGAAGTCGTCGATGGCCAGCGAGACCCCAAGGGCCTTGAGTGCCGTCAGACGGGTCATCGACACCTCAGTGTTCTGCATCAGCATGCTCTCGGTGATCTCCAGGACGAGCTGGGCGGGATCCAGCCCAGCCTCCTCGAGCGCCTGTCGCACGTCGTCAACAATGGCCGCATCCTGCAACTGGCGGCCGGAGAGATTGACGGTGATGCGTGCCGGGATGCCGCGCTCACGGGTCCAGCGCTGCGCCTCTCGACAGGCACGACGCAGGACCCACCGCCCGATGGAGACAATAAGTCCCGTCGCCTCCGCAATGGGAATGAACACGCCCGGCGGCACGGTCCCACGGTCCCGACAGAGCCATCTCACGAGCGCCTCTGCCCCGATGATGTTTCCTGTCTCCAGCTGGACAATGGGCTGGAACTCGAGGAAAAACTCTTCCCGCTCGATTGCACGGCGAAGATCGGCTTCCACGACAAGGCGTTCGAGTGCGGCATCGTGCATCTTCTGCTCAAAGCGCACATGCTGCCCCTTCCCTCGTGTCTTGGCCACATACATGGCTACATCGGCATTGCGGACCAGGTCATCCGACGATTCACCGTCTGACGCACCCGCGATCCCGATGGAGGCACTGACGAAGACCTCCTTGCCGTTCAGCATGAACGGTCGGGACAAGGCGGTTCCAATGCGAGACGCCACACTGAGAATCTCCTCGACCGAGGTGGCATCCTCGACCAGGACCGCAAACTCGTCACCCCCGAGCCTGGCAATGAGGTCGCTCGCGCGCACACAGGACGCCAATCGGCGCGCCGCCTCGATCAGGAGACGATCACCGACGGCATGCCCGAGCGAGTCGTTCACAGTCTTGAAGTTGTCGAGATCGAGAAAGAGCACCGAGACCGATGTGTGTGTGCGGACACTCCGAGCCAGCGCGTGCCCCACCTGATACAGGAACAGGGAGCGATTGGCGAGGTCGGTCAGTGGATCGTGAAAGGCCTGATGCATGTACTGCTGCTTGATCATGCTCTGCTCGGTGACATCACGCGAGTTGAGCACCAGACCACGCACCATCGGTTCACGCAGCAGATTCGTTCCC
The DNA here is from genome assembly GCA_964586985.1 of uncultured Gemmatimonas sp. Taxonomy (GTDB): domain Bacteria; phylum Gemmatimonadota; class Gemmatimonadetes; order Gemmatimonadales; family Gemmatimonadaceae; genus Gemmatimonas. Next base: position 10,694 of record CAZPJX010000037.1, read on the forward strand.
ACATTGTCCACCGTCAGCCAACTGCCATTTGCATGCATCAACCGCCATTCGCGCGTGAGGACCCCTGGCGTGACCGCCCCCGTTCTGACACCGCTGCGGGCGAGTTCCTCGAGGAAGTGTTCTGCCGCATGCCGATCGTCGGGATGCAGCAGCGCAAAGAGACTGGTCCCCACGATGCGTGTGGGTTCGTGACCGAAGACAGCCGACAGGGACGGGCTGGCATACCGCAGAGTCCCATCCGCATCGACGATCATGATGACGTCACTCGAGTGCTGCACGAGCGCACGAAAGCGCGCCTCCGTATCGCGCGCGGTCGCCTCGGCGAACGCGTTCACCGCCTCGCGCGAGGCGGCGTACTGGCGAGCGAATGCCAGGATCGTCAGAACGAAGGCCCCCAGGACCAGTCCGAGCAGAGGCTGCCGTCCTTCGCCAAGGGCCAGCCCGAGCAGGAGCACGAACCCCGGGAGCACCAGGGCATACGGCAGGAGGCTCATCGAGCGCCCACTCCGATCCCGCACCGAACGTACCTCGCGACGCAGCACCGTGGTGACACTCAACCAGGCCGCAATCGCCAGAAGGAGGCCAACCGCTGGGCGGAACAGATGCATTACTTCGGGAACCCGCGGGCCAAGATACATCTCGCCAATCGACGCAACATGTCCCAGGAAGCGAATCAGTAGCGCAACGCCGATGAGCACGAGCACGTTTGCACGCGAAACCAATCCGGTCCGACGCCACAAGACCGACACCACCAAGATCAGCACCAGATCAAGCGTCGCAAGCCCATGCAGCACGTGAAACGAGAGGCGCACGATACGATCACCCGGGAGGGGCATCGTGACGAGATCGTACCAGGCGATGAGGAGACTGCCCACGACCACTGTCGCGATGTCCAACCAAAGCTTTGCTCTGTCGATCGCTGTGCGCGGAGCACTTGGCAGTTGCAACAGGGCCACAAGGATCAGCGCCGGCCCGCCAAACGCCACACTCAGGCGAGCCAGGAGGTCGATGCCTGTCCAGGGGAGGCTTGGCATGAGGCGCAGGAATGGCGTCGCCGCCACCAGCACTAGGGCCACAGTCAGATATGCCCAGAAGCGGCGGCTGCCGGAATCAAGGCTGAGCTCCTGACTGGAATGCCAGGAGAAGACGAGGGCCACCACCAGCACCGGAAGCGACAGCAGCATCCGCGCCGCGCCCAGCGGACTGAGCAGGCCGATATCCCGACCTTGCAGCGTCACCAGCCACGCCGTCGCCCCAATGGTATAGAGCACCGCAGCGAAGATGATCCATCGCTCCCAGCGCGTACTGGGCATGCCGCCGACCACCGCTGCGTAATCTCGTGCCCGGGTCTGACGACCTGATCCTGCGGTGAGCTCGGGACGACGCGCTTCTGCGCCGATCACTGATGGCATGTACTGGACGACGAGGGAGTATCGCTGCCGCACGCAGCAAGGCTTGGAGGGCGACGATCACCCTCCGTCGCCGTCATGCTGATGGCACTGAGGGTTCCTCTCCGGAGATCACCCGGGTAGCAGACCGTCGTCCGAATCGCCGAACCACTCGCGTTCCGAGTAGCGCGGCGATGATCACCCCATAGAGGATCGGCAGGGCGATGTCCTTCTTGACTGCCCAGGCGTAGTGAAAGCAGGCGGCAATAGCCGACCCATAAACCAATGTGTGCAGGCGATTCCACCGGACTGCCCCTAGGCGTCGGATCGAGGCCTTGGTCGAGGTGAGCGCCAGCGGAATCATGAGCACGAATGCCAGCATCCCAAGGGTGATATACAGGTGCTCGGCGATGTCCTTCCAGATCTCGTGCCAGTCGAAGAACCAGTCGAGCACCGTGTAGACGGACAGATGGGTCAAAGCCCAAAAGAACGCCGCGAGTCCCAGGAACCGGCGCTGTGCCACCAGCCACCCCCACCCGGTAAGCCGCATCAGGGGTGTGACGGCCAGACTCGCGGCCAGAAATCGCAGCGTCCACAACCCGGTCTGGCGCTCCAGCTTGTCAATGGGATCGGCGCCGAGTTGGTCGAGCAGCAATTGCGTCACCAGCATCGGTACTGGTAGGAGCACCAGCACCCACAGCGCCGGCCGCACCCAGCGCCGGACCGTCGCCTCAAGACGAGGCACGGTCAGTAGAACTTCCGTAGATCCATTCCGGCGTACATCGATGCCACCTGATCAGCATAACCGTTGAACATCAACGTGTTTCGGCGCAGAAACTCCCCGATACGACGTTCCTTTGCCTGACTCCACCGCGGGTGATCGACCGTGGGGTTCACATTGGCATAGAAACCATACTCGCTGGCATTCGCGTCATTCCACGTCGTATTCGGCATTTTATCGGTCAGTCGAATCTTCACGATGCTCTTGATCCCCTTGAAGCCATACTTCCAGGGGGTCACCAACCGTAGCGGTGCCCCGTTCTGATTGGGCAAGGCCTTGCCGTACATGCCGGTGGCCAGCAAGGTGAGCGCGTTGTTGGCTTCATCCAGGCGCAGTCCCTCCTTGTACGGCCAGGGGAGCACCGCCCGGCGTTGACCGGGCATGCGCTTGGGGTCGTACAACGTGGTGAACTCCACGAATTTCGCGCTCGGCAACGGATCCAGTCGTGCAATGACGTCCTTGAGTGCCACTCCCTGCCACGGGATCACCATCGACCAGGCCTCCACGCAGCGCATGCGATACACCCGGTCCTGTACCGGCAGCTTGGCCAGCAGCTCGTCAAACGCATAGGTCCGCGGGGTCTTGACCAGACCCTCCACGCGCACGGTCCATGGCAGCGGCTGGAAATCCCGGGCCTGCTCCTTCGGATCTTCCTTGTCGGTCCCGAACTCGTAGAAGTTGTTATAGCTCGTCGCGTCGGCTTCCGGCGTGATCTTGTCGTCCTGCGCGCCCATTCCCTGTACCATGGACGGAGCGGCAAGGCTGCCCAACGCCAATGCGCCCGCCGTCCCGATGAAGGCACGGCGATTCTGGTAGAGTGCCTCCGGGGTGATCTCCGAAGAGGGAATATCGGAAGGCGTACCGATGAGCATGGCCGGTGAGGTGAGGGAAATCGGACAGATACCTACAGTTTACTTACTCGAGCGCCTTACTGGGGATCCGTTGCGCCACTTCGGCCCAGGGTCCCTCACCCGGATGGGGCCTCGCACAGCGACTCGGTCCACTCCGGGGCATACTGGACCGCTCCGATCCAGCATCCGCCCCTCATTAGCTTGCTCGCATGTCTGAAGACGCCGATCTCCCGCCGACTCTTGCCAGGACCCTGCGTCAGTTCCGGCTCCTGGGACGCGAGGACAAGATGCAGGCGCTGCTGGGGTGGTCGAAGAAGCTCGAACCACTTCCGGAGCGCTTCGTCGTGCTCGACCGCGCCGATTTCACGGTGCCAGAGTGCCAGACCCGGGTGGATATCTTCCCGGAATGGCAATCGGACGGCACGCTGCACTTCTATGCCGACGTCAACGCACGCCAATCGCCCACAGTTGCAGCGGTGCTGGCCATCACCTTCGCCGCCGTGAACAATCAACCCCCCGCGGTCACCCTCGCACTGCCTGCCGATTTCGTTCGCACGCTCATGGCAGACGTTGGACTCGGCGCGCGTGAAGTCGGCCTCTCCGCGATGATCGCCCGATTGAAGCGCCATGCTGCTGAACACTGACCCCAGGCATCCCATATGCTAGGCACGGTCCTGAATTGGTGGGCGTGGACCACAACGGTGCTCAGTGTCATCGTTGGCACACCCATCGTCGCCATCGTCTATGCCTGCACCGCACCTTTCGATCGCGGACGCTACGCGGCCGGTCGCGCCTTTCGTCTCGTCGCGGTCTTCGCCACACGCATCAGCGGCCTCTGGAATTTCCACACACGTGGCCGACTCGCCGATCCACGTCGTCCGTACGTGGTCGTGGCCAACCATGAGTCCTATGCCGATGTCTTCCTGATCAGCTGCTTTCCGTGGGAAATGAAATGGCTGAGCAAGGACACCATGTTCAAGATTCCGTGCATGGGCTGGATGATGCAGATGGCCGGCGACATCAAGCTGGTACGCGGCAATCGCGATTCCACGCTTGACGCCATTGCCCAGTGCCGGGACAGACTCGCCAAGCGCGTCAGCGTCATGATCTTCCCGGAAGGCACCCGCTCGCGCACCTCGGAGATGCTGCCCTTCAAGGATGGCGCGTTCCGCCTGGCCATCGAGACCGGTGCCCCCATCCTGCCGATCGCGGTGGCTGGCACACGCAATGCCATGGCCAAGGGTACGTTCCGATTCCTGCGCGCCAAGGCTCTTGCCGAGGTGCTCGAGCCCATCGACACCAGTACGATGACCATCGCCGATATCGCGGCGCTCAAGGCCAGGGCCCGCGAACGCATCGAGGCTGGTCGGCGCAGGCTCTCCGCGGAGCTGGGTATCCGCTTGCACGAGGACATTGAGAACGGCGCGGTCTGATGGCCGCCCCATGCACGGAAGCCGATCTCGACGCCCGGCTCTCTGAGCCCGATGCAGACACGATTCGGGCGCTTTCGGCACTCGATGGCGATGTGATGGTACTGGGTGCCGGCGGCAAGATGGGACCCTCACTCGTGCGCATGGCTCGGCGCGCAACGATGGATAGCGGCCGCCGAATCCTTGCGGTGTCGCGCTTCGGTGATGCGGTGGTCGCAGACGCACTGCGGGCTCTGGGAGTGACCGTGCTCCGGGCAGATCTTTCTTCCCCGCGTGACGTGGCCGCATTGCCGCACGCGCCAAATGTGCTCTGGCTTGCGGGGCAGAAATTCGGGACCAGTGGTGATCCGGTGAGCACCTGGACGCAGAACGTCGTCGCCTCTGTACACGCCGCAGAGCACTTTGCCGGCGCCCGCATCGTGTGCTTCAGCACGGGTAATGTGTATGGACGGGTGCCAGCAGATTCGGGCGGTGCGCGCGAGACCGACACACTTCGCCCGGACGGAGAGTACGCGGCCTCCTGTATCGGGCGCGAACGGGCCTTCGAAAGCGTGGCCCGCCGCACGCGATCACCGCTACTCCTTTATCGCCTCTTCTACGCCAACGACCTGCGCTACGGCGTGGTGACCGAGATCGCACGGAAGGTCCTGGCGGGCGAACCGATCGCCTTGAACACCGGATGGGTCAACGTGATCTGGCAGGGTGACGCCAACCGTCTGGCACTCCGTGCCCTCACCATAGCCGCAACGCCTGCCGTCGCGCTCAATGTGACGGGCGCCATCGTGTCGGTACGAGACATCGCGGAGTGCGTGGCCCAGCATGCGGGCGTCACGCCACGGTTTACGGGGGAGCCTGGAACCGACGCCCTCATCGGCAACGTGGATGCACTGCACCAGCGGTTACCACACCACCCACTGCCACTCGACACACTCTGTGCCTGGGTGGTAGCCTGGCTCCGCTCGGGTGGCCGAGTGTTGGCCAAGCCCACGAAATTCGAGGTCCGTGATGGGCGGTTCTGACCGAAGCCGAGCGGCGTGTCCATGAGTGCCTTCAACGTGCGTCAGCACCTGCGGGCCGGCCACGTCATCCCGGCGCACCCGCTCGCCCTCACGGCTTCGCGTACCGTTGACGAGCGCCACCAACGCGCACTCACCAGGTACTACCTGGCCGCAGGTGCCGGCGGTATCGCGGTGGGCGTGCACACCACCGGATTCCCCATCCATGATGCCAAGATCGGCCTGTATCGCCCAGTCCTCGAACTCGCTGCCGAGACGGCCAACGAATCAATCGCAGCGTCACCGGGAGTAGAGCCCCGCTCCGTTGTGATGGTTGCTGGCCTGCTTGGCAACACGGCGCAGGCACTGCGTGAAGCACATATTGCCCTCGCGCTCGGGTACCACTGCGGATTGCTCTCGCTGGGCGCGTGGCGCGATGCCAGCGATGCAGACATTCTCGCACACTGTCGACGGGTGGCCGAGGTGATTCCCGTGTTCGGGTTCTATCTGCAGCCGGCAGTCGGTGGTCGACGCTTGAGCTATGCGTTCTGGCGGGAGTTTGCGGAGATTGCGAATGTGGTGGCCATCAAGGTCGCTCCATTCGACCGCTATGCCACGCTCGATGTTGTGCGTGCGCTCGCCGACGCGGGCCGGGATGATATCGCCCTGTATACAGGCAATGATGATGCGATTGTCCCCGATCTCGTTACCGACATTCCCGTCAGTACGGGCGGGCGCACCTACACGCGCCACTTCGTGGGTGGATTGCTCGGCCAGTGGGCCGTCTGGACCTCAACAGCCGTCGCGATGCTGCGGGAAATCCAGGAGTGGCGAGGGAGTTCGGCAGCGGCAATGCTGCCGACCGAGTGGCTCACGCGGGGAGCTGCGTTGACCATGGCCAATGCGGTGATTTTCGACGCCGCCAACGGGTATCGGGGCTGCCTGCCGGGTATTCTTGAAATTCTCCGGCACCAGGGTCTCGTCCAGGGGACCTGGACCTTCGACACACACGAGCGTCTCTCGCCCGGCCAGGCCGAGCTGCTCGCAAGACTGCCAGCGCTGTACCCCGGTTTGGCCGACGATGCATTCGTGGAAATGCATCGGGATGCGTTCCTTCGCTGAACGCTTTACGGTCTCCCGCCCCGTCCCCGAAGTCCAGGACGAGTCGCCTCTGCATTTCGCTCTGTCGGGCACTCGCTGCGAGGTGACACCGCTTCCGTCTCGAAACCTCTGGGTCACGCAAGCGCCATATGCAGCGTCCGTTCCAGATCCGGGGCCTGCCAGATGAACCCCGCCCGCTGCAGCGCCGCGGGACGCACACGCTGGCTCGCGAGCACCGTGAGATTGGCCATTTCCGCTCCCAACAGAATTCTCAGCATGAATGCCGGAACGTGCGCCACCGCCGGCCGATGCAACACCTCGCTCAGCGCGCGGGTGTAGTCGGCGTTGGTCACCGCTTCAGGCGAGACCAGATTCACTGCACCCCGAAGTACCGGACTCTCCAGACAGTACTGCATCGCGGCGATGTGATCCACAAGCGCAATGGGACTCATCCATTGGCTTCCGCCACCCAGTCTGCCTCCGAGGCCGAGACGGAAGAACGGGAGCTGCGCCGCCAGCGCACCGCCACGCCGTCCCAAAACGATCCCCGTTCGCAAATGAACGACCCGAACACCCACAGCTTCGGCAGGTGCCGTGGCGCGCTCCCACTCCTGGGCGGTCCTGGCCAGGAAATCGTGTCCCGGCGAGCTGGACTCGTCGAGCTGCTCATCGCCGCGACTCCCGTAGAAGCCGATCGCCGAGCCGCTGAGTAGCACGGCCGGAGGTCGTTTCAGGCGCGCAATGGTGTTCGCCAGGAGCCCCGTCCCCAGCACCCGACTCTCGCGAAGAGCAGCGCGGTGCGCAGTGGTCCAACGCCGAGCGATAGGCGCACCCGCAAGATGGACCACGGCGTCCAGCCCTTCGAGGGTACTGGCATTGAGCACCCCGTGCGCCGGATCCCAACGCACGTCCGCTCGGTCATCCCGCCCGATACAGAGTACCGCGTGTCGAGAGGAACGCAGGTGCCTCACAAGGTCTGATCCGATGAATCCTGTTGCACCAGTGACAGCCACGCGCATGAACCAGCGCCCCTCCCCTGTGGGGAAACCGATCGGTCAGTGCCAGCGACACAAGTCGAACCGGGTGCACGGAGGTGCAACAAGAAAATTGAAGTCCCCCATGCAAGTGATGCGAGGCTCCCCCGCCGCCTACCAATTGCCACCGTCGTCCAGGTCGACAACGCGCCAGCAGTACCAGCTCGCCACGCTGGCCCACGGACGCCACTTCCTGGCAACCCGCTCGAGGCGCGCGGCATCAGGGAGCTTCCGCATCCGATAAATACGCTGCGCGCCCTTTCGCACGCCAAGATCCAACACCGGCAGCACGTCGGGGCGCCCGAGGCGAAACATCAGAAACATCTGTGCCGTCCAGGGTCCAATGCCCCGCACGGGTACGAGTGCATCGATGATCGCCTGATCCGATAGTGTATCGAGCCGATCGAGTGGCAGGCGCCCATCGATCACATGCAACGCCAGGTCCTTGATGGCACGAATCTTGGCGACTGACAATCCACAGGATCGCAGCACCTCATCGTCGGCCGCCAGCACCTGTTCTGGTGCGGGATGATCCGCCGCCTCATCTGAAGGCGTTGCCACGCGTGCCAGAAAGCGCCCATGAATGGTGGCGGCGGCCGACCCAGAGAGCTGTTGGTAGACGATATTGCGTGCCAGGTGCGCAAAGTGGGTCCCTTCACGTCTCGGCAGCATGGTGCATGGCCCAACCGCAGCGATGGCGGCAGCCAATCGCGCGTCGCGTTCGGATAAATCCGCCACGGCCTGGGACAGATGTAGAGGAGTCAGGACCAGGGGGACCGCCTCCGTCGACCGCTCAGATTCCGATGCGGCGATTCGCGCTCGGGTCTTTGGAGGAGCCTGCCTGGCGGTCTTCGCGGAAGACCGCGATACAGCGTTGGTCCGTCCTTTCGCCTGTGGTGACATACTCTGTTCCAAGGAGGCATGGTGTGCGGCCGGCAAGCGATTTCAATCGATGCAGGCCAACCCGACGCTGTATTCTAGGAGACCAGACCCGCGTTCCACAAATGGGCCTGCGACGCACCCTGAGCGAACAGTCATGCCGCCTGGCACGCTCGGCGTGCAGGGCGCGCGGCCGTCTGCCATGCCAATACCGCCAAGGAGATTCCGACACGGCAATGCCGCTACGGCAATGCCGCTACGGCGCAACTACTTCACATAGACAGATGGCTGTACATACCGAAAGCGGTGCGTCAGCCCCGTCAGACTCTCTGCGTGCCCGACAAAGAGATATCCGCCGGGCCGCATCAGAGCCCAGTAGCGCTCAACCAACCGCTGCTGTGTAGCCTTGTCAAAATAGATCATCACGTTCCGGCAGAAGATGATGTCGAACGACCCCTGCATGGGCCAGCGATCCATCAGATTCAGCCTGTCGTATTGGATCAATCGGCGGAGCGCCTGGCTCGCCTCTCCGACAGGCTGACCGTCCGCATTCTGTTTCAGTGTCCAGAAGCGCTGTACCCAGTGCGCTGGCAGGTGACGAAGGAGTTCAACCGGATAGATTCCGGCCTTGGCCTGTCCGAGTGCCCGATGGCTGATGTCCGTTGCCAGAATTTGCACGTCCCGCGTTGCGATGTCCCGGAGTCCCTCGTTGCACAGCATCGCCAGGGTGTATGGTTCCTCGCCACTCGAGCACCCGGCACTCCAGATCCGCACGCTCCCCGTGAGATTCGGGAACACGGCATCCCGCAGATACTCGAAATGCGCCGCTTCGCGAAGAAACTCCGTCTTGTTTGTCGTGAGGGCATCAATCATCTCGGCGAACTCCCTACGCGACTCGTCGCGATCCACGAAGGACAGGTACGCGTCGAAGTTGTTCATGCCGAGCGTGCGGAGCCGCCGCAACAGGCGGGCACGGACCAGCCCCTCCTTCCCGTCCCGCATGCGAATGCCCGAATACTCGTGCAACAGGTGCGTGATCCTGGCGAACTGCTCGTGCGTCAGTTCAGGCGCGGAGGTGCTCGCCCGGCCAGGCGGCATCACGATCATGGGAGGATCCGCCATGACACGAGGTGACAGCGTGCTCAGGAGACCTGCACCCGTGGCGCGGACACCAGAGTGCCAGGGATCGCAAGCACCTGCTCAAGATTGAGCAGGTACCGCACACGCCCCCCAACCCTGCTGAGGCCCGACAGGAATGCGGCGTGGATGTCCACGTTGAGCGGCGACAGCGCTTCGATGTCATCGATAGTCAGGGCGACCACTCCGTTCACCCGATCGACGACGAGACCGGTCAGCGCCCGATGAAGCTGAGCGATGACCAGGCAGCGCTCCGGATCGGTCCCCGTGTCCATGGCGAATCGCGTCCGAAGGTCGATGATCGGAACCACCGTGCCACGCAGATTGATCACGCCGCGTACGAACGCCGGCATGCGGGGAACTCTGGTCATCGGCCGCATGCCGATGATCTCGCTCACCCCGAGGATCTCGAGACCGTACTCAACGTCGGCGATGTCGAACGTCAGGTACTTTCCTGCGGGTGGTCTGGAGCCGATCCCCGCAGCGAACCGCGCGTCGTGCGTGTGCATTCCGTACTTGATGGGGTGAAGAACCAGAGCGTACCGCGTCCCATGCAGACGCCCGGATACGCCGATGCCGCGCTGCTGCAGTGCGGACCGGGGCAGGTGAGTCAGGCCGCTCGATGCCAGGCGGACTCGTTGTCCGCCCGCGCGAGCGCCAGCGTGTCGTGGATATCGAGGATGAGGCCAACCTGGCCATTTCCAAGGATCGAGCCACTGCTGATACCAGGAACCCTGCCCAGGGCGACACCTAGCGGCTTGGCCACGAACTGGTGCGGCCCGAACAGATCGTCGACCAGCAACGCCACGCGCCGGTCCGCTCCGCGCACGACCACGAGGAGCCCGTCGAGTGGCGACTGCACGGCAGTTGGCACGTCGAATAGACGATGCAACCGCACGACGGGCATCAGCTCTTCGCCCAGGAGCACCTGCTCCACTCCCCGTTCGTCAATCGAGAGACACGAAGCCTCCGGGCGGAACCCGAGCTCGAGCTGTGCGAGCGGAATGATGAAACGTTCGGCGCCGACCCGCGCGAGCATACCGTCGGTCACCGCGAGCGTAAGTGGCAGATGCATGGCAAACGTTGTGCCCACCCCCGGTGAAGAGCTGATGTCTATCTGGCCGCGGATGTCTTCGAGATGACGCAGCACGACATCCATGCCCACCCCACGTCCGGAGAGATCCGTCACCTGCTGCGCCGTCGAGAAGCCAGGTGCGAAGATCAACCGGAAGACCTCCGCATCAGACAGGTCCTGATCGCTCGTGATGAGGCCATTGGCCAACGCCTTCGCGACAATGCGCTCACGATGCAGACCACGCCCGTCATCCCTCAGTTCCAGGAGGATGCCGCCACGAGCCTGGGACGCACACAGCCGCACCACCCCCGTTGGTACCTTCCCGCAGGCCAGCCGCTCCTGAGGTGACTCCACGCCGTGGTCGATGGCGTTGCGGATCATGTGCACGAGAGGATCCACCAGATGATCGACCAGGTGACGATCCATTTCGAGGTCCTCGCCCTCGGCAATGAACCGCACCGGCTTCCCTGCCTTGGACGCCGTATCCCGAACAACCCGTGTCAGTTTCTGAAACACAGGTCGCAGTGGCACCATGCGCAAGGACATCGCAAGGTTCTGTAGTTCCCGCGCGATCTTTCCGGCGTGCGTCAGCTTCGCCTCCAAGTCGTTCGACACGGTCGTTTCGGAACGATCCTCACCGAGGATCAACGACTGCGCGATGACCAGCTCCCCCACCATGTCGAACAGCCGATCGAGCCGATCGGTTCGAACACGAATGGTCGATTCACCACGGTCTGCCTGCAGTAGATCGGCCCGGGCTCCATCCACCGTGCTGCCGGGAGTGCCGAGGGAGGCATGCGTCGGCCTATCACCAGCGCCATCGATCGGGAGCTCCGCATCGCTGAAACCGCCACTCTCGAGCGAAGGATCGTAACCCGCTACGGCCTGCTTCAGCGCATCGTATCCCCCGGGAAGCACGATGCTGCCATCGCCTTCGAGCGCCCGCTCCACAGACCGCAGGAGCTCCCTGAGCATGTCCACCGAGCGAAACGAAAGCTCGGCACAGTGCCCCCCGTAGGCGACCTGACGATCCCGAACCCGGCTCAGGAGCGACTCAGCCTCATGCGCGAACTCGGTAATGCGCGGAAGTTCGAGGAAGGCCGACGTGCCCTTCACCGTGTGAAAAGCCCGGAATACGGTATTGATGGCCTCGAGATCGTCGGGGTTTGTCTCGAGCTGCAGCAGCGCCACCTCGGAGTGACTCACACAGTCACCACCTTCCACGATGAAGCTGACCAGCAGGTCCCGGTCCATGTCGACAGGGAGCCGTTCCAGGGCGGCATCCAGATTCAGTGAAGACATGAAGCGCTCATCGTTGGACTTGTCGTGTCTGCCTCGCACCCCGCTCCATCCAGTATCGGGTGCAGCGATGCCCCACTGCACCACGGGCGCCCAGTTCGCCCGCGCGGGAACCCCTCCTCTAACGCGCGCGGCCCGCTCCCAATTGGAAGCGAGCCGCAGGACCGGCGCGTAACCGGGGGATTACGCGGCCGGTGCCTTCACCCCGTCAAACAATGCATCAGCGAGGGCCTGGCGACCCTGCACATCCCGAGTCGTTGCATTCGGATCGAAGCTTCGACCATCCGGTGCCACGCCGATAGGTGACCCCGTGAATCCATCGAGGTTGTGATCGAAGAGTCGCGCGACATCCAGCAACCGTCCTTCCATCTCTACCAGCACGCTGGCCGCATGGGATAACTGCTGGGCGGTGATATCCTGGAATTGCAAAGCGGCCATCATCAGATACACTTCGTCACGCAGCGTCGCCCGTACCGCAGCCGCGCGGCTACGATCGGGAGCTGCCACGGAATCGAGTGCGTCAAGCTCGTCCACCAACTCGGTGGCTCGATCGCAGGCATCCATAATGTCGATCGCAGCGTCTTCGGTCGTGGAGGAGACTTCGCGAAGCTTCTCGTGCGTCGTCTGGAGGCGCTCCAAAGCCGTGAGTTGCAGCGCGGCTCGACTCTCTCGAACACGGGCCAGGACGGTGAGGATCTGGGCATTGGCCTGCTCGAGAATGTTCGGCAGGTCGGAGTTGGCGTGGGTTGGTGCCCCGAAACTCGAGTCGCGGGGATCGTGCAGGCCACTCAGTTCCTGATCCACGAGGCGAAGTGCGGCCTCGGATTCGTACAACACTTCCTGTGCACGTGAAGTCGTCAATGTTCGCTCCTCAGGCCGCGGCTGCAGGCAGGAGCGCGTCGATCTTCTCCTTCAACACCTGCGGGGTAAACGGTTTCACAATGTAGTTGTTGACCCCCGCCTCCATTGCCGTGAGGATATCCTCCCGGGCAGAGCGGGCAGTCACCATGAGCACGGGAACGTGGCGTCCATCATCGCGCGCACGCAGCGCCCGGGCGAGCTCAGTGCCGGTCATGTTTGGCATGTTCCAGTCGGTGATGACGAACGTGATGGACCGATCGAACCGGGCAAGCGCGTCCTGGCCGTCGCTCGCTTCCACCACGTCCGCAAACCCGATACGCTGCAACGAGTTGACGACAATACGACGCATCGTCGCGGAGTCGTCCACTACCAGGAACCTCATGCGTTCCATCTCCTGATCACGCCGGAATGCGGGATGTGATGCCTACAGGTCGCCGCGCGTGAGAATGCGCCTCGCGACCTGATCCACCACGTCGAGGGTGCTGTAGGCCCCGGATAGCGCTCGTTGCCGCAATTCGGCGACACGATCCGGTTCGATGGCTGCACGCTGCTCCGTGTTCAGCCGCCGTCCGGCATCCGAGATCTGCACCGAATCGGACCTGGCGGGCCGTACGGCTGGTACCTGCGAGACTTCCTGCGCTGGACGCGGAGCGGTCGGTTGATTGACCGGTGGCGTTCGCAGGGAGTCAATGAAACTGTCGATCTTCATATAGGGTCCTCCTCCTCACTTGAGGACTATCGGCATCCCGACCCGGTAACTTTACCGGAACGGTCGTTCCAGTTTACGGAATACGACGTCCCTGTCGCTCTAATCTGACCTTTGCATTCGCAGGCCCCTCCCGCCGCTCGGGTGGAAGGATCGGATATCGGATATCCAGCGTGGGGGAGTCCGGCTGCGCGGGCATCGCCACGCCCAGTGGATACCGCGCCCCCGCGCCGACGACCCACGGCCGAGCCTCTCCCCGCGTTGCCAGGACAGCCGCCCGCAGTCGCAGCTGCTCCACGTCATCGACCGCAAGGAACGCCTCCTCTGCAGCGGCAGCGTCCAACTCGTCCAGCTTCTCCTGAAGCAGCTGGCCGAACCACTCCGGTTCCAGGTTGGGGCGCACGGGGGCAGACATCCGGTGCCTACCGCACCCGGTCCACGAGACGCGGCTGCCGACTCGTCGCGAGGCCGCTGGTCATATACCCCTGCGTCGCGTACGCCGTACGCTGTACGGCATCCAGTTCCACGCGGATCTCCTCCGCTCGGCGCGCCACACGGGCGGCAAGATCGATGGTCATCCGGTGCGACGTCGTGAGTGCAGAGCACACCTCCGCGACGAGCGCGTCAGCCTCGTCGACGATTCGCTCAGTGGCCGCGAACAACGCACTATCCGCGGTGGGGCGCTCATACCGAAGGATCGCCAGTTGTTCGGCGAGATCCTGCAGGAGCTCGTCACGCTGTTCCAGAAGGGCCATCAAACGATGAGCATCTACCTCCATGGTCTGATGGGCTTCACGAGCCAACGCATCAGCACTGGCGCAGAGCGACAGCGCCTGCTGCGCGGCCGCACGACGACGCGGATCGAGCGCCTGGTCCGCACGTCGACGACCTGCGTCGGGCACTCCGGCGGCGGCTGGAAATGTCACGCCGTCTTCAATCGCTGAGTGGCAAGCTGCTGGGCGGCACCCAGAAATCCATCACGCAACAGCGTCGCGATATTCACCAGCTTCTTCATGGTCACGAGATCGCCCCGTCGTCCAATGTCAACAAGCTCGTACAGCATGAACTCGTAC
>CAZPJX010000037.1:25313-25656 GCA_964586985.1 uncultured Gemmatimonas sp.
GCGCCACCCTGCTCGATATCCAACGTGGTCAACAGTTCGGCGATGATACCACGCGATCGATTCAGCGCCACCACGCGCAGCTCGACATCCTTTCGTTCCATCGCAAGGCGGGCCCGTTCGAGATTGATTACCAATTGTTCGAACACGATGCAGACGAGCTTCTCAGGGGAGGCGGAATGGATCTCCATTTCGCGATAGCTCGCCGTCTGCGATGCGTAGGACATGCAACCTAATGGAAGAGGTGTGAAACCGAACAGATGATCAACCGATCAGCCATTCCTGAGTATCGGCTAACGCGTGTTCCCCTGAAGTCCCTGCACACTGGCCAAGAGCGAGTTGCTCT
>CAZPJX010000038.1:0-24440 GCA_964586985.1 uncultured Gemmatimonas sp.
GCGATATTGTCGCCGATCCTGTCGAGTGTCGTAGGTCCCGTGTTGCCGGCGATATCGTTCGTACCGGCGAGAATCACGACGGCGGAAGGCTCGAGCGCGATGACATCCTGCCGGAACCGCAGCAGCATCTGTGGCGTGGTCTGTCCGCTGATACCTCGCCCCACGTAGGGCTGGCCGAGAAACATCGTGGGGAAGTACTTCGCCCATCCTTCGGTGATGGAGTTGCCCATGAAGACCACTCGCTGTTCACCGCTGCGCGGCGCACCGATGCGGGCATTGTCTTGCTGATAGCGGTTGAGATCGGCGAAGTCGACGGCCGATACTGCCTGTGCGTGGCCCGCAGCTGGGAGCAGCATGAGCAGGATGAGCAGCCGCGCGGCCGCAGTGGCGGTAGGGCGACGCATAAGGGGACGCTTGTAGGAACGCTGAGGGAGTCGCATGCTGCCAAGCTGCGCCCGCGTTGTCCGCGTTGCCACCCGACGCTTTCTTGAACAACCATGCCAGCGACCCTGCCCGCCCACAACGCACCCGGAATGCCCTCTGAGGGATCGCCGGCGATTCGGCTGCTGGTGCGGTGGCTGTCCCGGCGGTGCCTGCAGTGGGTGTACCGTGAGATACGGATCATCGGCGCTGAACAGGTGCCCAAAGCGGGTGCCGCGCTCTTCATGGGGAATCATCCGAACGATCTCCCGGATGTGCTGCTGGGGTATCGGGTCACCGGCCGGCCGCTGCGGTATATCGCGACGATTTCCGCCGCATCGAGCTGGGCCGCGCGGAAAGTGCTTGACGGGCTCGGGGTGATTCAGGTGGTGCGCGTACGAGATGCCCGTGTGGAACGTCGGAACGGGACGGATATCAGCGCCGTGAACGCAGCGGCTGGCGAGGCTGTCGGCGAAGCCCTCGCGTCAGGGCATGCCGTTGGCGTGTTCCCCGAGGGAGGCGTCCACAACACACCGTATGTGGGAAGACCACGCATGGGTGTAGCAAGAATGCTGCTTGAGTATCTCGATAGTGGCGCAAGGAATGATGTCGCGATCGTGCCTTTTGGCGTGCAGTATGAAGCCCCCCACCGGCCAGGCAGTGACTGTATCGTGGTGGTCGGAACTCCGTTCTCTCTGAGGGGATGGCTGAACGAACAGCCTGCCAGGGCGTCGGTGCATGCCAGGCAACCCGCCTCGGCGATGGTGCAGGGGTTTCATCAATCCCTGCAGCAGGTCACCAGGAACTCCGCGAGCTGGGAGCAGGCCAATGTGAGGGACCGGTTGGTTGCCTCGGCGGCGGCCGCCCTCGCTACCCGCGATCCGCTCGCCGTCTCAATTGGTTTGGTATGGCAGGCGCAACGGGTGTTGGAGAACCCAGGCAGCGTGAGTGTGCTGGGCGAACACGGCGTGTCGTCCGAACACGCCGTTCGTATCCGAACGTGTGCGGACGCCCTAGCCTCTGCTCTCGAAAACGTGGGTGGAATTGGCACGTCATCCCGAGATCATTTCGAGATGCGCCGGGCCGCCGCAGGGGGCTCCACCCAGCCAGAGGTATGGTACCGCCTGATCATTGGGGCACCGTTTGCTGTGCTGGGGTGGCTCATTCACGGCCCGGTCTTCGTGTGCACCTGGCGGCTGGCGCAGCGATTCGCCAAGGCGCCTGTCGATCTCGTCGCGGCCACCATGCTTACGGGGGTGCTGCTGGTACCGCTCTGGTACCTGCTGCTCGCCGCCATTCTCGTCGGCACGCTGGTGGGGGTCGGCCTCGTGCCGTGGACCAGCGTGCTCCTGGGCGTTCTGTTGATCATGGTCGGGCCGCGCCTGGGCGATGCGGCAGTTGCCTGGCGCTGGCAGTGGCGGCGTTGGCGGCTGATGTGCCGTACGCGCGCCCTGCCGATGGCCGAACGGGAGTACCTCAGTTCCCTCTATCTGGAGCTCGCGCTGCAGTGGGCGACGGCGACTGCGGACTTCGGGGGCCCGTCCATTAAACTGCCTGAGCCCTCGGACAGCACCCTTCGCCACAACCCAGCAGCAGGTTCGTCGCAGGTATGACCCTTATTTCCATCGGGAACGCCGGAGTGGATTTCGGGGCCACCGAGATCTTTCGCGACATCACCTTGACCGTCGCGGCCGGCGAACGCTGGGCCGTGGTTGGGCGCAATGGTACGGGCAAGTCCACCCTGATTCGGCTCATTACCGGCGATCTGGCCCCTACGCGCGGTTCGATTGCGCGTATGCCGGGGCTTCGGGTCGCCCTCATGGACCAGCATCGCCGGTTTCCCGAGGGACGGACGCTTTGGGACATTGTGGCCGATGCCTTCGGTGAACTGCGTCGCCTGGAGGGGTCACTGGCCGAGCAGGCGGCGAACCTCGAGCAAGATCACAGTGACGCGGCGATGGAGCGCTACGGACGCGATCTCGAGCGCTTCGAGCGCGAGGGAGGCTACCAGATGGCTGCCAAGGTGGACAGTGTCCTGATGGGTGTCGGGTTCGATCCCGGGCAGGCTCGTGCCACCACCATCGGCACATTGAGTGGGGGAGAACGCGGTCGCGTCGCGCTCGCTCGCCAACTCGCGACACCTGCCGATCTGCTGTTGCTGGACGAACCCACCAACCACCTGGATCTCGAAACCACCGCGTGGTTGGAGCAACATCTGGTGACGAGTGATCGCACGGTGCTCTGCATCAGTCATGATCGCGCCTTTCTCGCCGCCATTGCCGATCATGTGCTGCACTTCGAGGGTGGCAGCGCGTATGCCTACGTGGGTGGCTACCAGGCTTTCGTGACACAGCGCGAGGAGCGTCGGCTCACCCAGCAGCGGCAGTTTGACAAGCAACAGAAAGTCATTGCGGCGGAGAGCGACTATATCGCACGCAACATCGCGGGGCAGAATACCGCGCAGGCGAAGGGGCGTCGCAAGCGACTGGAGCGTATGCCACGCCTCTCGGCGCCCATCGGTGCCGATGGGGTGATGGCACTTCGGCTCGAAGCGGGCACCCGCAGCGGGGACCGCGTGGTCGAAGCACAGCAGGTCACCGTAGGCGTGCCGACGTCCGATGGTCCTCGTGCGCTAGTGAGGGATGTGAGTGTCGTGCTGGAGCGCACGGACGTCATCGCGCTCGTGGGGCCGAACGGCGCGGGTAAGAGCACGCTAATTCGGACGTTGCTGGGTGAGCTGCCCCCGCTGGCCGGCGAGGTGCGCATCGGTCCCAGCACCACGGTGGCGTATTATCGACAGGATCTGGCACATTTGCCGCTGGAGCAGACCATCTACGACGCCATCGCCGCGCAGCGCCCCTTGTGGGAGCGCCGCCAGGTACAAGGTCACCTGGGCCGCTTCGGGTTCAGTGGCGACGAGGTGCAGCGCACTGTGGGCACACTGTCCGGTGGCGAGCGAGCCCGGGTGGCCATGGCCTTGCTCACGCTGTCCACCAGCAACCTGCTCATTCTCGACGAGCCCACCAATCACCTGGATGTGGAGAGCATCGAGGCGTTGGAGGACGCCATGGATGCATATGAAGGCAGCGTGTTGATCGTGAGTCACGATCGTGCGGTGCTGCGTGGGCTCGCGACGCAGGTGTGGGAACTGCGTGACCAGCAGCTCCGTGTGTTTTCGGGTTCGTTCATGGAATGGGAAGACGTCCGGGCGGCCCAGCGCATACATGAAGAACACGCGGCCCGCGCTGAGGCGCAGAAGGAGGCAGAGCGGGCGGCTCGACAGCGGGGTAAGGAGCTGCGGCGCGAGCCGCAGCACCGTCAGTCGGTGCAGGGCCGTGGTGCGAGCGGTCCTGGAGGTGGCGCGGTGGCAACCGTTTCAGCGGCAGATCTGCGTCGGGAACAGCGAGCCGCACAGAAGGCGCTTGCCGACGTGGAGCTGTTGGTCTCGGTGCTCGAAGGCAAGATTGCCGATCTCAGTGCGCAATTGGATGACACCGGCCTGTACGATACGCCGGGCGGGGTGCAGAAGGCGGCGCAACTTGGCCGCTCGCTCGATGAAGCCAGGGATGCCCTGGAGCAGGCCATGCATGACTGGGGGCTGGCTGCGGAGCGGGTGCAGCAGACCGGCGGATAAGGCCGCAGTCGCTGTAACTCCGCAGAGCGTAAAGGCGTAGAGGTGATTATGTCGCGCACTTCACGTTTTTCGGCCACCTGTGCGGTGGTGCTCATGCTGCTCGTGCCACCAGGTGCGCTGCAGGCGCAGGTCGGATCATCGTCACCTGCATCATCTCTTGCGCAGATACTGATGGACGCGAGTGTGCGCAATCGGTTGCCGGATAGTCTGATCTCCTACCGTGCGCAGATCGAGACGGAGATCTCGACACTGCTGCGCCGCGAGGAGGGGACCGAAGTGGTGGCCGCCATCGAGCAGGTGTCGAGTACGCTGCACTGGAATCGGGCCGGTGGGTATGAGCAGCAGATCATCGGATATCGCATGCAGCAGTTGGGGTTCAGCATCTCCATGCTGACATTGCTGCAATCGGGCTGGCTGAATCCCAATTTGTATGGCAATCGGCTGCGTCTGCGCGCAGAGGCCAGCAATGCACCTGATGGTGCCAAGGCTCGTGCACGACCTGACACGCGACGCGGTGCACAAGCCGAGACGCTACGCGACGCACGAGACGATGGTCGCATAGGCCGAGGGGATGGCTCGGACACACTGCCGGCAATCCATCCGCTCGCTGCAGACCGCGATCAGTACTATCACTTCAGCGGTGGAGACACCGTGGTGACGATGCGCGCCGGCGATCGGGTGATTCCGATTGTGCAGGTGCGTGTGCAGCCGCGTGCGGATTTGCGTCGTGATGTGGTGCTGTTCGATGGTGAGATCGCGCTCGACGCCTCTCGTGGCACGCTGGTGCGCATGCGTGGGCATTTTGTTCGCCGCCACGGACCGCGGCGGGGCATCCGGGCCAGCCTCGGCGATGCCGTAGCCTTTGTCGAGTACGAAAATGCCGAGCGTAGGGGTGCATACTGGTTGCCAGCGCGGCAGCGTATTGAACTGCAGGCCATGCTGCCATTCCTTGGAGATGGGCGGGCGGTCATTCGAATTGTGTCGCGCTTCAATGACATGGAGATCAACGACACGACCCTGGATGCTGCGACTCTGGCAAAGGCGGATTCTCTCCGTTTCGTGGCGCATCGTCGCTTGTCCTATGCACCGCCGGATTCGCTGGCACGCTTTGGTGGGTGGCGTGTGCCAATTGGGGTGCTGTCCACGGGTCTGCACGCCGACGACTTCGATGATGTCGCTCCTGATCGCTGGCGTACGACCGGTGCACCGCGCATGGACGTCGCGGCACCGCGCGCCGCCGACGTGTTGCATTTCAATCGGGTAGAGGGGCTGTACACGGGCCTTGGGGTCAAGTGGGCCCTGCGAGATCGCGCGCCGGGTGTGGTGATCCGCGCGAATGCCGGCTATGCCTGGGCGGAGCAGACGCTACGCGGGCGCGTGCAAACGACCAGAACCCGCGGGTCGTGGCAACTCGAAGCACGGGGTGGCCGCTCCCTCGACAACACAAACGACTTCGCCGTACCCCTCGATTCGGGGAACAGCATCGGGGCCTTTTTGGGATCGGTCGATCCCTATGACTATGTCTCTCGTGCCGCAGCAGCCGCGGGTGTGACGCGCACGTTCGGTGGTCGGCGTGCCGTCCTGCGCGGCGAGGTGGGTGTGGGCGACGACCGCTATCGCCCCTCGCAGTATCGGCGCAGTCCCATCGGAGGGAGCGCCTATCGTCCCAATCGCGGTGTGGATGCGGGGAGCTATGTGCGGAGCGCCTTGCTGATTGAATGGCACCCGGACGCGGCGGCCGAGTTCATGGCGCCGGGTATTGGCGCGCGCCTGAGCTATGAGCGCGGTGATGGCACCCTGTCGTGGCAGCGTGTGGAAGCGCGCGTCAGCGGAAGGCGTCCCCTGGGACCGTTCGTGGTGGTGGGGCGAGCCGACGTGGGGCAGGTGACGGGGGCTCGTATCCCATCCCAGCAGCTCTTCGAGTTGGGTCGCTACCAGAACCTGCCTGGATACAAGGACAAGGAGTTCGCCGGATCGCGGGCGGCTGTCGCTCGTGCGGGGGTGCACTATACCTCGCCATTTCTTCGGTCGCCATATCGATTGGGGCGACGCCTCTGGTTCCCGGCCATGTCGCCAGGGCTGAGCGTTGGGGTGCAGAGCGGATGGACAGATGCGCCAACCCCTGCGGCCCGTGCGGCCATCGATCGGCTGGCCATTACCGATGCAAGTCTTCTGGCGAGCTCGGAGCCGGTGTCGCGTCCGACCGGACGCATCCGGGCCTCGGTGACGGCCGGAGCGCGGTTCTTTGGCGGCGGGCTGTTCGTGGGTGGCGCGCGTCCTGTCGATCATGCGGCACCCTGGAAGCTGCTGGTGAGCTTCGGGCAGGCGTGGTAGGCGCGGGGCGGTCCTTCGGGGAATCTGCAATGCCGGCATGGCGGGGGCCGATGTCGGGGCACGCCCCGGCACACGTCGAAGGCGATC
Organism: uncultured Gemmatimonas sp.; assembly: GCA_964586985.1. Classification (GTDB taxonomy): domain Bacteria; phylum Gemmatimonadota; class Gemmatimonadetes; order Gemmatimonadales; family Gemmatimonadaceae; genus Gemmatimonas. The sequence goes on from CAZPJX010000038.1 coordinate 6,476, forward strand.
CGTGCGTGCACTATGTTTGAGCCATGCTTCCTCACCTCCTTCCGTCACGTCGCGACCTTGCCGGCGACGATCTGATCTTCACGCTCAATGCCGCCGCGCAGCGCCGCGCTGCCGCTGGGGCGAGCGTCATCAACGCCACCGTGGGCGCCCTGCTCGACGACGCGGGCAAACTGGTCGTGCTGGACAGCGTGATGGAACAGTGGCGCCAGCTCACGCCACTGGAGGTCGCGCCGTATGCACCCATCGGTGGGGATCCGGCGTACCTGCTGGCGCTCACGCAGCGGCACTGGCCGGCGGTGACGCAGGTGGGGGTGGGCGTGGCGACGCCGGGTGGGTCGGGTGCGCTGGCACTGACGCTGCGCAATTTTCTTGAGCGCGGACAGACCCTGGTGACGGCGGCTCCCTACTGGGGCCCGTATGCCACCATTGCGGCGGAAGGCGGGGTTCGCATTGCCACGGTGCCATATCCGGCGGCGGGTGAGGCCCTCGATGTGGGTGCCTGGGAGCAGACCCTGCGCGACGTGCTCGATGAACAGGGGCGCTTGTTGCTCTGGCTGAACGATCCCTGCCACAATCCCACGGGCCGCAGTTTCTCACGCGCTGACCGGGAGACGCTGTTGGCCGTGCTGCGCGACATTGCCTCGCAGGGTCCGGTGACCTTGCTGCTCGATCTGGCCTATCTCGACTATGCACGCGATCCGCAGGCAGTCACGGAGGCGCTTGAGGACTATGCCGCCTTTGCGGCAGAGGGTTCGGTGCTTGTGGGTGCGAGTCTGAGTCTCAGCAAGGCCTTCACGCTGTATGGTGCCCGCGCCGGTGCGCTGGTATTTCCCTGGATCACGGACACGTCGCTGCAGGCGGCGCTGGTGACGAGCTGCCGCGGAACCTGGAGCAACTGCACGCGCGCGCCCATGAGCGTGTTGCTGCGTTTCAGCAAGGACGCGGGGTCGGTGGCCCGCTTGGCCGACGAGCATGCACACTGGCGCCGGATGCTGACGGAGCGTGCCGAAGCGCTCGATACCGCGTTGCGCGCGGAGGGCTTGCCGGGTGCGGCCTGGGACGGCGGGTTCTTTGTCACGCTTGCAGCAGCGCCCGATCCGGCGGTCGTGTGCGAACGCTTGCAGCAGCGCGATGTATTCGTGGTCCCGATGCCTGAGGGCCTGCGGGTGGGCATCTGCGGCTTGCGGGCCGAGGATGCTGCGCGGTTTGCTGCGGCCTACAAGGCTTCGCTATAAAGCATCCCGTCCCCGCTGCTCTCCAAAGACAACGGGAGCATGCCGATCACCGCGATCGGCGTGCTCCCGTTGATGCTTGGTATCATGCGTGTTGCGCTTTGACGCTTTGCGCCTTGACGCTTCGCGGTGTGACGCGCGTACAATCCTAGAAACTGTTGCCCAACAGTACCGCATTGGCGAAGATCGGCAGCGTACCGCGCAGTTGATCGCGGTACACCGGGTCGTGTGCGAAGAGGATCACACGACCGCGGCCAGCGCGCTCCGTCCACAGATAGGGTGAGCCGGCAATGCGCGCGGGCATCTCCGGCCAGAAGTAGCCGGAGATCCGGACCCGTGGAGCCGGTGCGAACCGGACGATCGCTTCGCCAGCCCGAAGATCGCGCGGCACCGTGAAGACGCGATCGCTGTTGGCAAAGACCGCAATTTCCTTGTTGGTAACGCCTGCCATGAGCGGCGAGAGCGTGTCGATGGATGCGCGGGCCAGGACGCCCGGGAGACTGGCGGGCAGCGGGGCGCCACCGGCGCTGTCAGCACGTACGGAGTCGCGGCGTACGCGCGTGCGGACCAGTCCGACCCGCTCCTGCGCCAGCCATGCACTGGCGCCATCGAGCGCGATGAGTGTGCCGCCGTTGCGCACCCAGTCGACCAGACGCTGACGGCCAGCATCGCCGAGTGCGCGGTCGAGCGCTCCGGCTTGCACCGATGGCACCACGAGCGTGGTGAACTGCGCGAGGTTGCCGCTGCTCACGAAGTTGGCATCGATGATGGCAGACGGATAGCCGATGCGCTGATCCATCGCATACCAGCTGAACCCGAAGGACGTCCCGTTCACGGGCGACCCACCCAGCAGGGCCACTTTGGGTCGCTGCACGGGAATGACCGAGTTGCTGCCGAGATCGGTGCCTTCGTCCACGCCCGAGGAGGGAATTGGCGTGACGGTCGCGTGCGCTTCGGCCATGCGCTGGCGAATGACATCGTGCACGTTGGGGCCATTGAACTGCACCCGCACCACAAACGCGCCGTTGGGGAACTTGTTGCCGCGCGAGGTGAAGCTGTTGGGCGCATACCAGACCTTGACGGAATCCTCGAGCAGCGAAGCCAGGAGACGAATGCTCGATTCGCTGCCGGGTACGAAGGCATAACCGTAGTTCGAGCGCGCCAGCGAGGTGGCCGCCGTGGTGGGGACAGCCGCAGGAACGAGGCCGGCCGGCATGGCCGGCAGCGTCCAGGCATCCACGCGCCACACGAGCGGAAGCGACCAGGCGGTCATGTCGTAGAAGCGGTTACGCTGACCGGTGCGGCGCAGTTCGAGTTCGAACTTGAGGAAGGCCGAATCGAGCGCGGCATCGGGTTCGAGCAAGGCCTTGGCCAGATGGCCCTGCGGCTGTGCGAAGTCCACCACGTAGCCACCGTCCTTGAGCACGACGGCGCTGGTGGTGCCACTGAAGTACGAGGTGGCCGACGGCAAGGTCGTGGACCCGCGCACCATCTGCACGTCGATGCCATTCTCCTGCAGCTTGACGGCGAGGGAGTCAGCACGTCCGTCATTGTCGCGGGCGAAGATCATGCCGCGCATCGGGCCCTTGGCGTGGGTCGTGATGGCATTCGCGCGAGCGGCGGCGTAGTCGCGCAGCAACTCCGTGCGCCGCCGGCCAGAGGTGCGCACCGTGGCCCACTCGGCAGTGAAGTGCTCCCAGGCGGCCTGCTTGAGCGTGCGCAGCGTTCCGTCGTTGCGTTGCACCGCACCACCAGAGCTTCCGGCGCTCTCGAACAGCATACCGATGGATCCGGTGAGCATCGGCCAGCCTTCGCCGTACCCCGGGTAGAACGAATCGTAGCCTTCGCGACGGAAGTACGACCAGCCGTGGGTGTCGAATGCCGCACCGTGGGCCGCGGCGAAGATGTCAAACCACTTGGCCAGGTGCTTGGGGTTGTTCTGATTGTCAGGTTCGCGTGGTGGGGCAAAATAGAACGAAGAACTCGAGCCCTGCTCGTGGAGATCCACCGCGACATGAGGCATCCACGCAAGGAACTGCTGTACGCGTCCGCGGGATTCCGGGTGCGACTGGGTGTACCAGTCACGATTGAGGTCGAAGTAGTAGTGCGAGGTGCGCGGTCCGGGCCACGAGCCGGCATTGTTCATCGCACCGGCATCGGCTGCGATGCCCATGGGGCTCCACATGCGTACGACGTCATGCACGTGACGTTCACGTCCGTCGGGGTTCTGATTGGGGTCGATCAGAACCACCGTGCTGTCCAGGGCGAGACGCGTGTCGGCGTCTGTGCCCGCCGCGAGCTGGTACAGCAGGCCCAGGCCGGCTTCGACCCCCGAGGCTTCCCCACCATGCACGGAATGCGCGAGCCAGACGATGGCTGGCAGGCGGCGGATGGCCGCATCCACGTCACCGGCGGCTGCGCCGCGGGGATCGGCGATGCGCTGGGCATCGCGCTTGATTTCGGCGATGCGTGCGAGGTTGGCTTCGCTGGAGACCGTGATGATCAGCATCTCACGGCCCTCGAACGAATGCGCCACGGTATCGACCTTCACGCGCTTGCTGGCGGCGGCGATGCGCTCGACGTAGCGCATCATGTCCTTATGCGACGTGAAGCGACTGCCGAGTTCGTAGCCCAGGATGGCCTGCGGGGTGGGTACCTTCGGATCGAAGGTGGCGCCCGGATCGGCGAAGGAGTGTTGCGCGCTGGCCGTGGCAGCGAGCACGAGCGAAGCGCCGAGCCCGCTGAGGGCGGCGACGCGGGCAATGCGCGAAGTGCGGATCATCGGAATCAGGAGAGGGTCGTTGGAGCCAGCGCCGCGTCCGCGCCGCCGGGCATTTCCCAGCAGGGTGGGGCGGGGAACACACTGTCGTAGCGTATGCTTGTCCGCGGTGACGCCATCATCGATGCCACCGCATCGCGCCAGCGCAGGTAGTGCGCGGTCTGCTTATGTGCGAGCGGGGCCTCGGCATCCCGATAAATCTCGATCAGTGAGAATCGAGTGGGATCATCGGTGTGCCGAAGGACATCGAAGCGAATCACGCCAGGTTCTCGCACACTGTGATGCGCATTGTCGAGCGTGGCCGCTACGAACGCGTCGAGGTGCTCGGCGAGCACATGCACATGGACCTGCATAATGATGAGTGCCCCACTCATGCTTTGGACTTCCAGATCTTGTAGGCGTCCGGCATGCAGACGGCACAGGGTCGATAGCCGGCGGCGATGGCCGCGGCTTCGTCGGCAAAGAACACCCGTTGCTGTTCATAGCCACGACCCGTCGCGAGGGCGCGGCGGGCGGCCTTGCAGTCGAGGCGGCCATAGCGGCGTTCCTTGCGATGGCCACCGAAGGTGCCTTTCTCGGGACTGCTGTAGCGTGTGCCGTCCGGCCCGACAAGCTGGTAGAGCCTGGGGACTGGAGGGGATGAGGAATTGGACGAGGTCATGGCGGGTAGCTTAGCCCCTCCGGCAGGGGTCGGGATCTGGCTCAGGGAAAATCTTTGAAGATTCAGCAAAACCCCTACAACGGGGGGTTGCGGGGTCTGCGTACCTCAATTACAGCGGCACGCAATGGTGCACTGAAAAAACTTTCCGGAGGACCTGAAGATGCGCAATTTCACGAAACTGGCCATCGGCCTGGCAACGCTTTCCCTCGGCACCGCGACCCTTGGCGCGCAGACTCAGCCCCCGGCCCGCCTTCCGGCGGCGCGCGTGGTTGGTGAAACGAAGAACCTGCTCACCGTGCAGAACGACCGCGATCAGGCCGTGACGGTGTACATGCAGACGCGCGGCAAGGACCGCAAGCTGGGCGTGGTGAAGGCCGGTGCCGTGACCACGCTGTCGATCCCGGTGTCGGCGGCGCCGGACCAGGAAGCGCTGCAGTTCTTCGCCCGGACGCCAAACGGCCCGGATCTGGTGGCTGCGGCGCTGTCGCTGAAAGCGGCCGAGCAGGTGGGATTGCTGGTGCCGTCGAACGGCGCGGTGGCGTGGAGCGACAGCATTGCGGTGCCCCTGACGAAGGAAGAGCAGCAGAAGGCGACGGTGACAATCGATAATCGCCGGAACAAGGCCCTCGCGGTGTACGCGGAGCAGGGCACCTTCTCGGTGAAGATCGGCGAAGCGGCAGCCAACGGGATGACGACGCTGCGGCTGCCGGAGAACATGCTGAACAGCAACGGCGTGAAGGTGCTGCTGCGCCCGGCCGGTGATGTGGGCCTGAGCACCCAGGTGCTGAAGCTGAAGAAGGGCGATCACGTCGCGGTGGAAGTGATGTAACAGCGGGCTGCACCAGCGTGCTGCCGCGCACGGCGAGCGCCGAACGGCCCCTGCGGAAATCCCGCAGGGGCCGTTCTCATTTGGACGTATCCTGCGTTGTACCTGTCTCCCGTCCGCTCCTGACTGCGGAGCACAGCACTCAGGGCGCGGGCCGACGGAAGAGTCCGCCATAGACCGCCTTGCCCAACACATGGCCCTGCATGGCCTGGAACACCCTGGCGCGGGATTCGAAGGCGTCGGCACCGGGCGTGACATCGAGCGTCACGTCGAGCGCATAGAGCTCAAACATGTAATGGTGACGTGGACCGGCTGCTGATGCCCCGGGGCCGCGATAGACAAGGCCGGTGGCACTGTGTTGGTAGCTGCCGTCTGGCAATTGCGCGCCTTTGGGCTGCCCTTCGGTTAGCCCGGTGGCGGTGGCGGGGATGTTCCAAACCACCCAATGGGCCTGGTCTTCGGTGCCGCGATTCCGTGCGACATCCATGTCGCGCATGTTCAGCACGAAGGACTTGGTGCCGGCCGGCACGTTGATCCACTGCATGGCCGGTGAGGTGCCTTCGCCGGGTGCAGCACCCGGAGCGGCCTGGCTGAACTTGATGGGAATGTCGCCGCCATCCGGGAAGCCCTGGATCGTGAGGACCATGGCGGGCGTTGGCGCGGCGCCTGCAGGCCGCTGCGCGGAGAGGGTTGAGGTCGCGAGCACTGCGCTGCCGACGAGCGCTGCCGAGAGAGAGGCGAAGGCGGATGAAACGGTTGAGACAGAGGGTCTCACGTGGGCGTCTCCGAAGGGGGGGAGGTGATGTCTAGCGGACCATCGAGCCGTTCGGCAGTACCGGCGGAGATTCCGGAGGTAGCGCGCTGCATGAGCGTCTTCTGCCAGCTGGTCGAAAGCAGCGGACAAGCGGCCAAGGCCCGAGCGGCCACAAGATCCTGTTTTCGATGATGCATCACGGTGTTGGCCGCAGCGACCGTCCATTCCGGGTGTGGGCGATCCACGAGGGTCAGCGTCATCCCGGCCTCGAGCATCCCCTCGCGCAGTACGCGGAAGTACCAGCCGGTGCGCCCGTGCTGCTGGGCCAGCAGTGCGAGATCCTTCACTCGCCAGCGACGCGCCATTTTCCAGCAGGGCTGTCTCGGCTGCGAGAGCTGAACCAGCGCATCGCCAATTCGGAACATGTCGCCGATGCACACGTCGGCCTCGAGCCCGCCTGTTGTGGTGAAGTTCTCGCCGAAGGCCGCCAGAGGGAGCGGGGGCAGCGCGAGGGTGCTCTGCCAGACGGCATAGTGCTCAAAGGGATAGACGTTAACCGCTTTTTCCGGCCCACCGTGGTGTTTGAGGTCGGCCTGTCCATCACCGGCGAGATTGGTGCGGCCTAGCCAGACCGGACCGTTGACAGGTTCCTTGAAGAAACCGGTGGTCCACGGTTGGTCCATCGGGTCCGATGCATCGGGGTGGCCGAGGGTGCGGGGGAGGCCGACGTTGAGAGAGAGGAGGTTCACGTTGCAGAGACCAGTAGAGGCTACTGCAATCAGGCAGACCGACGCCCCTTATGCCACCGCCGAATGGATATCCGCGCGTCGTCCCGGCCTTGAGAGTGTCGGCATCGAAGTTCACGGAGGTCACCTCGATGGTGGCCGTGTCATCGGGGAAGATGACAGCAAAGGAATTGTTGCGGTGCGGGTAGCCGTAGTCGGCGAGGCCGCATTTGGTCGAGACGCCCGCTGCGCGATAGATCCCGTTATGGGCGGCTGTGGGATCCCCGGAGATCGTCACGGTCACGGTCGTGGGCCGAAGTGCGGTGCTATCGGGTCGCTGGCCTACGGCGGGTACGGCGGTGGCGCCTGTGCGTGGCCAGAATAGCCGCGGAGAGTCTCAGGCGGCGGAGGTGGGCCTCCTCGAATCCGGTCACCTGCCGTGAGCGGCCTGACTCGCGAAACAGACTCAGCCCTATCGACGTAGGACGCTGCGTGTGGCCACGCTGAGCCCACACGGTGCCGCGAAGGGTATCCCGCTTACCTCGCATACCTCCTGGAGTCGTTCGATGTCGAGTGCTGGTTTGCGATCTGGAGGGATGCTGTTTCTGAAGCATGCCGGCATCACCGTCATCGTGTTGTGCCTGACGCTGCTGGCCTTCGGCCTCGCGATTGGTGCCGATGCGCACCTATTTGAAGATGCGAAGGCGTACGCGCTTGCGGGAGAAACGCACGTATTCCTCACGCACGGCGAAGTGCGGGTGCACACCATTCGCGGTACCAACGACGAAGGCTTCCGTGTCGATACTGCGGTACTCGCTTCGAGCGCAGACAGTAGCATCACAGTCTCATTCCCAGGCGACGGGAGCGTCTTTCAGGTGCCACTCTCGCCGCTTGCCTTCGATATCACGCCACCTTCGTCCGTCTACCACGATGCGTCTCCCATCGTGGCTCTTTCCGATATCGAAAGTGGTTTCACCGCCTTTCGTCAGTTCGTGGTAGAGCACGGTGTCGCCGATGCGGAGTTCAACTGGACATTCGGCCGAGGGCATCTGGTATTGGTGGGCGATTTCGTGGATCGGGGTGCTTCCACCACGCAGGTGCTATGGGCCGCGTACAAGCTGGAGCAGCTCGCCAAACGCACGGGCGGCATGGTGCATTTCATTGTGGGCAATCACGAAATCAAGAACCTGCAGGGCAATTATCAGTCGAGTAACGAAAAGTACCTGCACATCGCCGGCATCCTGGGTAAGCGCCAGGACGAGCTGTTCGACAACAATAGTCTGCTCGGCCGATGGCTCGCATCCAAGAACGTCATAGAGGTCATCGACCGCGTGGCCTTCGTGCACGGTGGCCTGCATCCGGATATTGCCACGCTGGGATTACCATTGGATACCATCAACCGCATGGTGCGCGAGGGCTATCGGGTGCCGTACTATCCGCCGACGAAGACCACTCCGGAAAGCTTCCTTCGTTCGGTCTCCACGGGCCCTGCGTGGTATCGGGGGTACTTCAAAGCGCCACTCACTGCACAGGACGTCTCCGGGGCGCTGGCGGCCGTTGGTGCTCGGCGTGCGGTCGTGGGTCACACACTGCATCGCACGGTCACCACGAAGTTTGATGGTCTGGTAGTGGGAGTCGATGTGCCGCATCGCAAGGACTACCTCTGGAGCTTTCCGCCGCGCGGAAGTGAGGGAGTGCGATTGGACGGTGGGCGGGTGGTTCGACTTCGTGAGGGTGGGGCGCGGGTGGAGCTGCGCTGACTCGAGTGCGCGACAGCTCACCGCACGAAACAGATTCACCGCACATCACGTAGAGAGAGCAGCGCACGCCGTTCGCGCTGGTATTCTCGCTCTCACCCACCCGTGATGTCACGTCTCAAGCCTTCCACGGGCCGTTCCGTTGGCGCACTCCTTGGTGTCGTCCTGACAGCGCTCGTCACTGCCTGTGCCCCACGAGGGGCAACTTCTCTCGCAAGTACCAACGGTAATGCACGCGCCACTGCCCAGGACACCACAACCACCTGCGCTGCCTGCTCCGACTTCTACACCTACGCGAATCGCTCCTGGCTCGACACCGCCGCGATTCCGGCGACCATGTCAGACTGGGGAGCCTTCAGCGCCAACTCCGCCGGTGTCACGGCATCCCTGCACGCGATTCTTCAGGACGCCACGTCTGCATCGGTAGCTCCCGGTAGCCGCGAGGCGATGCTTGGTGGCTACTATGCAAGCTGCATGGACTCGACGCGTGCCGAGCGCGATGGCCTCGCACCGCTTCACGCGACGCTTACACGCATTGCCGCAATCACCGATCGCGCCGATATCGTTCGCGCACTCGCGACGCTTCGGCGTGCTGGCGTACCAGTGGCGTTCTCGTTCTCCTCCGATGTCGACCGCGTGGGTGCGCGTCGCTATATCGCGATGGTGGAACAGGGCGGCATGGGGCTGCCGGTAGACACCTATCTCAGCACGACTCCACCCGCTGTCACTCGGCGGAAGGCCTATGCAACCCACGTGGAACGCGTGTTCATGCTCGCTGGTGCCTCTGCCAGCGAAGCGGCCCGCGACGCGGGTTACGTCCTGGCCATGGAAACCGGCCTGGCGCGCGGTTCCCTGACACGGCTGCAGTTGGTACAGGCAACCCTCTCGGATTTCTACCGTGAGGTCTCCTTTTCCGCGCTAATGGCCTCGGCCCCCGACTTCCCCTGGGCTGACTACCTTCGGACTCTCGAGGCGCCCACGCCAGACACGGTGATCGCGCCTGCACCTGATTTCGTTGCCGGGGTTGATCGTTTGCTGCGCGAACGGTCGGTTGCGGAATGGCGTGCCTACTTCCGCTGGCGCGTCCTGTCTGATGCATCACCATTTCTGTCGCGCTCGTTCGTCGAGGAGCACTATCGTTGGGCCAGTGGTGCAACCGGTACGGCAGTGATCCCGCCGCGCGCCGAACGTTGCGTGACTGCAACGAGTGACGGGTTGCCTGAGCTGCTTGGCCGATCCTATGCCGAACGCTCGCTCTCGCCCGCCTCCAAGGCGCGCATGAACGACATGGTGGAGCAGATCCGTGCAGTGCTCATCGAGCGCCTGGCGACGGTGCCGTGGCTCTCTGCAGAAAGTCGACCGGTCGCACTCGAGAAGGCACAGCGCTTTGGTGTGAAGATCGGCTATCCGGATAGTTGGCACGACTATAGCGCGCTGAAGCTCGAGCCTGGTGCATTCGTGACCATGCGTGCGGCAGCGCTGGAATTTGAGACAGATCGTCTCATTCAGCGCATCGGGCAGGTGCCGAACCCCGCCGAGTGGGACTACCATGGGCAGTATCGCTTCGTACCGCAGAGTCCGACCGCGTGGGCAAACTGGGATGAAATCATCTTCCCAGCGGGATATCTCCATCCACCGCTTTTCGATTCCACCGCTGACCTCGCCACCAATCTCGGCGGGATCGGCGTCGTGATTGCGCATGAGATGACGCATCTGTTCACGGCCGGAGGTGGTGACATTGATCAGGCGGGGCGCATTCGACGTTGGTGGACAACCGGTGACTCCACACAATTCGCGGCGGTCGCAGTGCGCGCCGTGTCGCAGTACAACGGCTATTCGCTGCTCGATTCGGCGACGCACGTGAACGGCTCACTCACGCTCGACGAGAACCTGGCGGATATCGGCGGAGTGGAACTGGCCTATGCAGCCCTCGTTCGGACTCTCGAACAGCGCCGCGCCGCTGGCAGTGGGTCCGACCTGCGTCCAGCGGCTGGGGATACCACACCGGAGCAGCGCTTCTTTCTCGCGTATGCGCGCTCACGCGTTTCCAAGTCACGTCCGGAGTATCTGCGCCAGTCCCTGGCGTCAGATGCACACGCGCCGAGCCAGTTTCGTGTGAACGGCCCGTTGGCCAACTATCCGTCGTTTGCGGAGACATTCGCCTGTCAGGCTGGCAATGCCATGGTACGTCCGGAAAGTGTTCGCGTGCGGATCTGGTAGCAGATCCGCACGCGAAGGGTCTCACTCAACCGTGGACTACTCCTCGGTGGTTAGCCGGGGTTGTTCATGGAACGCAGCACCGGGTAGTACTGCGGCGCCGGTGTGAGGCCAAGCACGGGGTCGAGGATGTTCCACCACATGAAGCCGTCGTCGGAGCGGGGATCGAACAGGAGGAAGGTGAGTCGCGCGAGCGGCTGCTCCATGCTGATGATCACGGAGCCTGCCGGTAGCGTTTGCTGGTTGGCTTCCCAGGAACCCGTCAGGGTGCGCGCACGGTGGGTGCCCTGGTATGTTCGTTCGGCCAGCGAATTCTCGGAAATGCGGAATCGCTCACCCGTGAACGGCAGCTCACGCGTGGTCACCGTGTACTTGACGCCATGTGCGTCGAGGCGATCGGTGACACTCGCGATCATGCGCTGTGTGGGGGTACCGCCCGGTGCGCCGAAGCCACCAAAGCCACCACCGGGAGGGCGAGCACCCCCCGGAGCACCAGGGGCGCCGGGAGCGGCAGCGGGAGATGGGGCGGCTGGAGCCGCTGCGGCGGCGGAGGACACCGTTGGCTCCTGCGACACGTTGGGAATGACCCAGACCCGCGGTGCCAGGCTGGTCTCGGTGGGGACCGCTGTTCCGTAGAAGGGCAGCATCTCCGTCGTGCGATTGGTGTTGCCATCGGGGCGCAGACGATACGGGCGGTCCGCAACGTAGGGATTGCGCACGGAGTTCGTAGGCGCAAACACGATTTCATGCAGATTTGGAGCCTTCACCAATTGCTGCCGCACGGAGAGCTGCTGGCCGACGATGGACTCCGTGTTCGCCGCGGCCACCACATCGCGGATACGCGGACCGTTCTTCGAGACAAAGTCGAGCGACTCCTCGAGGAACCAGTAGGTCTCGGTGATGCGGGTCTTGAAAGAGGCGTACGAGTAGGTCTCCGAGAGGAGGCCCAGGATGTTGCGGACGCCGTAGTAGGTGGACGTGTAGCGCGGCTTTGCGAGCTCGGCATCGGAGCGCCACGCGCGATCTGCACCGGTGCCCGACACACCGCCATAGTAGAACCAGTCGGAGCCGTGCTTGGCTTTCACGGTCTTGGTGATCTGCGGCAGCAACTCATCGCGCAGCAGACTCATCTGCGCCTTGGAGTTGTTGGGGCTCAGTGACGTTTCGTACGTCATGTTGAAGCCGCTGTTGAAGCTGCCGTCTGTGGTGTGGAGGTCCATGGCCACATGCGGCTGATACTCGGTGAGCAGACGTGCCATGGAGCGTGCCTCGGCCGTCTCCATCTTGGTGCCGTCCCGATTGAGATCGAGGCCTAGGGCATTCTCACGGGTACCCATGCCGCCAACGGGACCGGCCTGACTCCCCCGGTTGGTGAGGTTGATGCGCTCGTTGCCATCCGCGTTGTAGATGGGATTGATGAGCAGCACGGTATTGCGAAACCAGGCGTTGCGTTCGCCCTTGGCGATGGAACGCAGCAACCAGAGGAGGGCTTCCTTCCCCTCTACCTCGCCCGCGTGGATGTTGCCCTGGATGTAGACGCGAGTCTTGCCGGTGGCGAGCACCTGAGCGGCCGTCGCACCGGGCGCGCCGATAACGGCGAGCGGAAGCGGCCGGCCCTCGTAGGTGTAGCCGTAGGTGGTGAGATGGATTTGCGGATTGGCCGCAGCCATCTGCTTCATGTATGCAATGACTTCGTCGTAGCGGCTCGTTTCCTCGTAGTTCGTGCGCTCTGGTCTGGTGAGCGGGAACTTGGAACTTCCCGTGGCAGAGGCGCCTGTACTGGCCGTTCGCGCCGACTGCGCATTGGCAGCACTGCCGACGGTCGTCAGCGTGAGGGCAACAACAGCGAGCGCAGATCCTGCACTGCGGACCATGCGTGACGACATCATCGGACAGCTCCGGACAGGTGGTGTGGGTAGGTGAGGCGTGAGAGCGGCATGGTTCCAGAACGGCGAGTGGCCGTCATCAGCTCGTGATGATCCTGCAATATGTTGAGGGAGCGAAGCGCTGGCGTGGGGCCTTCTCGTCCGCGCAGGGCGACGGCGATATTGGCGCGTCCGCTGGTTATTTCAAATGGGACGCGAAACTCAAGCGTGCGGGTAGCCGAATCGCTTGGCGGGAGGGTGGCACGCACAATGATGCTGTCTTCCACGATCAGGTCGAAATGCCGAGTGGCATCACGATCTCCGGTAAAGACGCAGGCAATGGTGACCTCGGTGTCATCGAAGGTCGTCATGGCATAGCGCATCCAGCCTGCGGCCTGTCGGAAGGGCCTGTCGCGTTGAATCCCTGTCCAGTCATCGTGGCCCGTGTACCCGTGCATCTGCTCACTTTCAGCGTCACCGGCAATGACCGTATCGACGGTGCGACGGTCGGGGGTCGTGACGGGGGTGAGGGCGGGGGCCAGTGACGCGCCCACCGAGAGCATGGCGATGAGTGCGAAATGGACAGGGGAGAACACGGTCAGCCTTCCTCGTCGGCGATGAAGCGATAGACGGCGGCACCCAGTGCGGCGCCAATGACCGGGGCTACCCAGAACAGCCATAGTTGCGTGGTAGCCCAGCCACCAACGAACAGTGCCACACCGGTGCTCCGTGCAGGATTGACGGAGGTGTTCGTGACGGGAATGCTGACGAGGTGGATGATGGTCAGCGTCAGGCCAATGGCGATGGGGGCAAAGCCGGCGGGTGCTCGCTTGTCAGTCGCGCCGAGGATGACGAGCAGGAAGAACATGGTCATGACCACTTCGCTGGTGAACGCTGCCACCAGCGAGTAGCCACCGGGTGAGTGCTCACCGTAGCCGTTGGACGCGAAACCGTTTGCCACATCGAAACCCGGAGCGCCGCTGGCAATGATGTACAGCACTCCCGCCGCAGCGATGGCACCAAGCACCTGAGCGATGATGTACGGCAGCAGCTTGTTGGCCGGGAAGCGACCGCCGAGCCACAGGCCAACGGACACGGCCGGGTTCAGATGGGCGCCGGAGATATGCCCGATGGCAAAGGCCATGGTCAGGACGGTCAGGCCGAAGGCGAGCGCCACCCCAAGCAGTCCAATGCCCACATTGGGGAATGCGGCCGCGAGCACGGCACTGCCGCAGCCCCCGAGGACAAGCCAGAAGGTTCCAAAGAACTCCGCTCCGTACTGTTTCATGGGTTTCTCGCGTGGGAGAGGGGTGAGCTGGAGAAACGTCCGGCGGAGCTATTCGGCAGTTGACTGGCAAACCGTTCCGGACCCGCCGGGATGGTGAACATGCTATGCACGAGGCGGGTGCGACAGAGGCATTCGACGCCATCCCGAAACGGGACATGCGCGTTCCCGCCCTTGAACAGCGGTACCGCACCACTGGCGATCACGGACCAGGTGGGCATTTGCTCGGCGGTGTATTCGCCGCCTGTGCACTCTTCGCTGCGCCAGACTACTTCCAGGGGCTGGGGATCACCAGTCCACCGCTGTGATGGAGGAACGGCGACGCGTTTGCTGCCGAGAGCAGCCTTGCGCAGACCCGCTCGGCATTGTCTGCGCGCGTGCTCCTCTTCGTTGGCGCCGGAGAAGGGAAGACCATGGTTCCGCGGTACCCGCAATGGTCGCGCGGAGCATGCGGGTGTTGTACGGCCGGAAGAAGCGAGCGGTTAGTACACGCCCTGCTGCATCATCGCGTCGGCCACTTTGACAAACCCCGCGATATTGGCGCCATCGACGTAGTTGATGTAGCCGTCCTTCTCGCCGTATTGCACGCAGTTGGCATGAATGTCGCGCATGATGATGCGCAGACGATTGTCGACCTCTTCCTCCCCCCACTGGAGGCGCATCGCGTTCTGTGCCATTTCGAGCCCGGACGTGGCCACGCCACCGGCGTTGGATGCCTTGCCCGGCGCGTAGAGGATGCGCGCCGAGTGAAAGACCTCAACGGCCTCGAGGGTTGAGGGCATGTTGGCACCCTCGGCAACGCATTTGACGCCGTTGATGACCAGGATACGCGCATCATCGCCATCGATCTCGTTCTGCGTTGCACAGGGCAGTGCGAGGTCGACGGGTACGCTCCAGGGCTTTTCGCCGGCGACATACTTCAAACCACAGCGTTCGGCGTAATCCGAAACGTGTCCGTAGTGGTTGTTCTTGACATCCATCAGGATATCCAGCTTCTCGCGGGTGAAGCCGGCCTCGTCGATCACCGTGCCCTTGGAGTCGGAGCAGGTGACCACCTTGCCACCACATTCGAGAATCTTCTCGATGGCATACTGGGCGACATTTCCGGACCCCGAGACCGACACGCGCATACCGTCGAAGTCCATGCCCCGACGGGCGATCATGTCCTGGACGAAGTAGACGAGTCCGTAGCCCGTCGCTTCCGGACGAATCAGGCTGCCGCCGAATGCCAGACCCTTGCCCGTGAAGACGCAGCCGGCGTGGTTCGACAGCTTCTTCATCATACCTGCCATGAAGCCGACCTCGCGTGCGCCCACGCCGATATCGCCGGCCGGCACATCGGTGTCGGGGCCAAGATGCCGGTATAACTCGGCCATCAGCGCCTGACAGAAGCGCATGACTTCGCCGCGACTCTTGCCCTTCGGATCAAAATCCGAGCCCCCCTTCCCGCCGCCCATCGGCAGGGTCGTCAGGGCATTCTTGAACGTCTGTTCAAAGGCAAGGAACTTGAGGATCGACAGGCTCACCGACGGGTGAAAGCGCATGCCGCCCTTGAAAGGACCAATGGCCGAATTGTGCTGGATGCGGAAGGCCCGGTTGACCTGGGTCTGGCCGTGATCATCGACCCACGAGACGCGAAATTGAATGGCTCGCTCGGGTTCTACCAGACGTTCCAGCAGACCGGCATCGGCATAGCGCGGATGGGCGAGGATAAACCCCCAGAGGCTGCTCATCACCTCCTGGACGGCCTGGAGGAACTCCTCCTGACCAGGGTCGCGCGCCCGAACATAGTCGATGAAGTCGGACAGATTCTGGTATTTCATGAATCCCCTGCTGGGTGGGCTGATGGTTCGTGATAGCTGAGGTCAGCCTTCCATGCAGTCGTGTTGCACAAGCGGCGTCGTTCCTCGATACGCTCCTGTTTACGTGGAATTCGCGGGTTTCGCTGATTCTGACCACACCGATGGATGCGTTCAGTGCTTCCTGAGGAACGCCATGACGGTCTGATTGAACGTGCCGGGTTGCTCCCAGTACGAAGAGTGGCCAACCTCCGGTAGGAGCACCATTTCCGAACCACGAATGCGCTCGTGGAACAAGCGCAGTAGTGCAGGTGGCGTGTAGAGATCCGCATCTCCGGTGATGAGGAGGGTGGGTGCTTTCACGGTCTCGAGCACGGCAAATGTGACGTTCACCTTTGAAGGCTGCCGTACCGGGCGCGGGCCAGGGGCGCGACTGAAGTGTTCGAGGTCGAGCCATCGCTGAGTGCCCCTCTCATTGGAAGCGCGGTAGGACGGGCCAAGCTCGCGGACATCGGGGGGCAGGGAGTCGAATGTCGCTGGCAACATGCGTCGCAGCGTGGCCCGATAGGTCGAGTCGGAGACATTGCCCACACTATTGGCGATGGTCAGACTCCGCAGGCGCTTTGGAAACGCCAGTGCATACTCGATGGCCACCCCACCGCCTGCCGCAGTGCCCACCAGATGAAACTGCCGAATGCCAAGGTGCGTCATGAAGGCGTCGAGATCGTCGGCGGCTGTTGCCACCGTCCCCCCAGGTATCACTGTGGTGCGTCCATAGCCTCGTCGATCATAGGCAATGAACCGAAAGCCGGCCGCTTTGAACGCCGCGATCTGGTTTGTCCAGACTCGGGCGCTGCCTGTGCCCGCGTGCAGGAAGACCACTGGGATGCCGTTGCCTCCAGCGTCCACATAGAACAGGCGTGCGCCAGGGATGTCGGCGTAGTGCTCGGTGACGCCGGGCAGCGGCTGCGGTTGCGGGATTTCACGTGCGACGGTCGGTGGCGAAGCGGTGCGAGACTGTCCTGACGCCGGCGTCGTGGTAGCCAACAGGGCCGCAGCGATGCTCAGCGCGGTCAACCTGCCGGTGGAATGGATTCGCATTGCAGCTCCCTGGAGAAATGCCGTCGATTGATCTTGGCCCCAGACATCACATGCCATCAAATGAACTGCCACCGATCGGAGTCATTTGGCACAGCTCGATGCTGACTCGGCTGGACCTGAGGAGCCCGGACTGGCGCGCTGGGGTACTACCTGCGTGTTCGCGCGCTTCCGAAGAGGAGCCACAAGCAGATACCGATTTCGCCGACTGCAGCGGGAAGCCTCATCACACTCGGCAGCTCCAAGGCTGGTGCAAGTATTGCCAATAGGACCTGCGCGACATAGACAAGCCCGCCGAGTATCAGGGAGGCGCCGAGGACCTTTGGCAGGAATCCGGACCGGAATACCAGGTAGCCGAACGGCAAGAGCCACAATCCCCAGAAGAGGGTGGTGACCAGCAGTCCATTGCCATACGCATCGAGCGCATGCATGACCTGCGCCTGCAAAGCACTTGGCGAAAGTGTCAACCTCTGCGCACTGGTGAGCAAGTTCACTGCGTCGAGCTTGTTGACCACACTGACCAAAGCGATCGGCACGCTCACAACGGCAAGTACGGCCATAAGGATCGCCGCCGTGTGGTGTACGGAACGCAACAGCGTGTACAGGGCAAGCGGTAAAAGGAGGAACGCAACCTGCTTGATGAGGAAGGCAGCGATGCTGGCTCGGAATAGGGAGCTGTGTACGGTGATATTGTTAACCGCCGCCTCCGGGCCACCAGTAACGATGACTTGAGACGGTTCATATACCAAAGTGAACACGCCCATTACGACCACGATGAGGTAGAGGATTCCGGCAAGCCTGCCAATCGTGCGCTCGTCAGTCATTGATGGATTTCGTGTGGACGACAGGGAGTCCAGACACCCAGCCTATCGGCCAGGCGCTCCGTTCTCGGAGATGATGGATTTTGATGACGCTAGTCCGGAGGATTTCGCAAGCGCGAGCCGATTGCCGTCACCAGTTCCGCATG
>CAZPJX010000039.1:0-23973 GCA_964586985.1 uncultured Gemmatimonas sp.
TGAGCGTGAATCCGGAGCGAACGTGGGGATGCCGGGATCTGCGAGGTCTGGTCATGCGTGGATTCTCCGTCGGGGACATCTACGCCATGAGACCGGGCAATGATGGTGCCTCTGGGGAGACAGTACCGTAACTCTTTGGCAATCCTATAGTTAGACAACCGCCCCCGGATGCGAAGCCGGAGAGTGGGTCTCGCAGATCTCGCGAAATGCGGCAGAGTGCAAGACTGACGAAGGCGGGTCAGGCCTTCGCAGCCACCCAGTCGGTACCGAGTCCCATCTCGACCAGCAGCGGGACATTCAGCGCTGCCGCCCCCTCCATCTCCCGTTTCACCAATGTCGACAGGACATCGGCTTCCTCCGGTGGCAGTTCGAAGACCAGTTCATCGTGGACCTGCAGCAACATGCGTGATGCCATGCGCTCCCGCCGCAGGGCATCGTGCACCCGGATCATGGCGATCTTGATCAGATCGGCGGCCGAGCCCTGAATGGGAGCGTTCTGCGCAACACGCTCACCAAATGCGCGGATGTTGAAGTTTCGTTCCTTGAGTTCGGGGATGTAGCGTCGGCGCTTGAACAGCGTTTCCACATACCCCTTGCCGCGGGCTTCCGTCACGCAGTGATCGAGGAAACTGCGCACACCGGCAAAACGCTCAAAGTAGGTCTCGATGAACGCCTTGGCTTCGGCGTGTGTGATACGCAACTGGCGGGACAGTGCATGCGCACCCTGCCCATAGATCGTCGCAAAATTGATCGTCTTTGCGCGTGCGCGCATCTCACTCGTCACATCCTCGAGCGGTACGCCGAAGATGATGGCGGCCGTCTGCCGATGAATATCACCGCCGGCACGGAAGGCGCTGACGAACGCCGGATCGGCCGAGAGATGCGCGAGAACTCGCAACTCGATTTGCGAATAGTCCGCACTGAGCAGCCGCCATCCGGCACGGGGGATGAATCCCCTCCGAATGTCGCGCCCCAGTTCTCGGCGAATGGGGATGTTCTGCAGATTGGGGTCGTGGCTTGAGAGACGACCCGTGGCCGACACCGTTTGACTGTACGAGGTATGCAGACGGTGATCGCGCGGATGCACCAGACGGGGCAGCGCATCCACGTACGTCCCCTCGAGCTTGAAGATCTCCCGGTACTCCATGAGCAGCGTTGGCAGGACATGCCCTTCATCGGCGAGTTCCTGCAGGACACTCGCATCGGTGCTCGGACCGGTGGCCGTCTTCTTCTTGACCGGCAGGCCGAGCTTCTCGAAGAGGATGGCACGCAACTGCGGGTTGGAGTTGATGTTGAACTCCTCTCCCGCTTCGAGGTAGATGGCCTGCTCCACCCGGGCCCGCTCGACGGCAAAATGCGCCTTGAGTGCCGCAAAGCGGTCCAGATCGATGGCGATGCCTTCCCACTCCATGTCGGCGAGCACTGCAATGAGCGGCACTTCGATTTCCCGATACAGCGATGCGAGCGCATGCTCGTCCAACTGGGGTTCGAGCCTGGCACGGAGACGCATCGTGACGTCGACGTCCTCACAGGAATAGTCTCGGCCCGTATCCACTGGCGCCGTATCGAAAGGCACCTGCGATTTCCCCTTGCCGACCAGGGTCTCATAGGCCGTCATCGTGTGGCCGAGCTGCTCGAACGCCAGGACGTCGAGACCATGGGTGCGACGTCCGGGATCGAGCACATAGCTCGCCACCATCGTATCGAACTCGAGCCCCGCAACACGCACCCCGCAGCTTCGCAGGACAAGGAGATCGTACTTGGCATGCTGCGCGATCTTCTTCACGGAGGCGTCTTCCAGCATCGCGCGTAGCGGTGCGCAGGCCTCGCTGTCGAACGGTGGCAGATTCACGGGCTCCGGTGCGCCGGCATGAATGCGGCGTCCCACGATGCCCGCTTCGCCGGAAAGCAGGGCTAGGTTGCCACTCCCATCGTCACGGCGATGCGCGAACGGCAGATAGTACGCCTCGCCCGGCATGACCGCGATCGAGAGGCCCACCAGCCGTGAACGCAAGGCATCGACTGCCAGCGGAGCGTCAGGTTCAATGACCGTCTCGGTGTCGAACGCGATGTACGGCACCTCCCGAACGCGCGTGAGCAGCGCCTGCAGTGCCTCAACCGTGTCGACCGTCGTGTATCGCGCATCGGCAAGCACGGGCACTCCGCTCTCGCCGACAATGACTGCAGGCGCTGTGGGCCGACCCGCCGCACCGGACGCCGGAGCGGCGATAACCATGCCCGCCGCGTCAGACCAGGTGCGCGGCGCCGGTTGCGTCCCAGCCAGCGCTGACGCTGCCAAACCGCTCTGCGACGGGGCGGCGTCACCTTCGGTCGATGCGGTGGGACCACCGACATCCTTGAGCAGCGATGTGAATCCCAATTCCAGGTAGAGCGCGCGCAGCGCATCGGGATTCGGTGCATTCACGACCAGCTTCGCCGGCTCAAAGGCGACGGGGACCTCACAGTGGATGGTCACCAATTGCTTTGAGAGGCGTGCGGCATCGGCGTACTGCTGCAGAGCCTCCCGCGGTCGCTTCTTGGTGATGTGCTCCACGTTCGCCAGGATATTCTCGAGCGGTCCGTATTGCGCAATCAGCTCCTGCGCACCCTTCTCCCCAATGCCCTTCACGCCGGGGACGTTGTCGGAACTGTCGCCGACGAGGGCGAGGTAATCGATGACGCGGTCGGGAGGAACGCCAAGGCGGTCGCTGCCGTTCTCCACACCGACCCAACTTTCCTCCACACTGGCTGGACCGCCACGTCCGGGGTTGAGGAGCCAGACACCTGGACGCACCAATTGCTGAAAGTCCTTGTCACCCGAGACAATCACGACATTGTAGCCTGCCTCCACCCCGCGCGCGGCCATGGTCCCGATCACATCGTCGGCTTCAAAGCCTGCGGCACTGAGGACCGGGATGTCGTAGGCCGCGAGGAGTTGCAGCACTCGCTCCAACCCTTGATCGAAATCGGCCTGAAGCTCGTCCGTCAGTTTCTCGCGAGTGGCCTTGTAGTCGGGGTACAGCTCATCGCGAAACGTGGCACCCGAATCGTGCACCCAGCCCAGCAACTCGGGCTTGTGGGTGTTGAGCAGGCGCTTGAGGAAGTTCGCAATGCCCCACGAGATGGAGGTGTTCTCTCCACGACTGGAGATGAGCGGGCGCTGCAGCAGGGCAAAGAATGCACGGAAGATGAGCGCGTAGCCATCGACCAGAAACAGGCGCGGCGCCGCAGGCCGGGTGACCTCAGCCACGAACGCCGCCCCCCTGGATCATGCAGGCCGCCTGTTCATTGGCCGCGCTGTGACAACTTGAGGCGGATGGCGTTGTCGAGATCAGCTCGGCCCTGCGAGCTGAGCCGCCAGCGGCCAAAACCCGTCTGGTCGACAAAGACGAGCTGCAAACGCAGCTCCCGATACTCCCAAATCTGCTGACGGACGCGCGCATTCGGATCGATCAGACCGGTGTCCACGATGTTGTCGGGATCGCCCAGCGCCACGAAGGCGATGCCACGATCCGACTGCCAACCGAGTTGCGCATCATCCTGGAAGCGCACGTTGGCCGTGCGAATGCGTGCAAAGTAATCGCGCAGCCCCTCATGTTCAGCCGTCCCCGAGACGGGATCGGTTTCCCGCAGGAACGTGGCCCACGCCTCGGCACGCTGCGCGGGTGCCGCCTCGCGGAGCGCCTTCAGTCGATCCGTCGTGGTGAAATAGCGTAGATAGGAGAGCATCTCCTCGAAAGTGGCGATCGGCAACTCGTCGCCGAGGCTGACCAGCACACGGGTCCGCACCGTATCGCCCGATCCGGGAATGGCGACCTGGATCGTGTTGAGCCCGATCCCCATCCGTGGGACGGGTATGGTGATGGTGGTACTGTGAGAACCGCCGCGCTCAGGGAGATCGACGGCATCGGCCCAGGTCACCACCTCGCCCTCACCCACGACGCGGACATCGATGCGCGACGGCGCCGTGGCCCCCACCGCGTCGATATAGAGTGGGAGTACCGAGTCCTGACTGAAGATGACGGTGGACCGGGGACGGGCGAGCAACTGCGGGAGGGAGTCCAGGTTCCGGCGTGGAATCGCCTCGTACACGGCCACCGGCGAACCCAAACTCCCGGGCCGCACCGGTGGGACATCGAGGGTGACGTCTTCGGCAGCACTCCGGAGGCCATTCTCGTCACGGATGGCCAGCGTCATGGCGTAGCGTCCCGGTGAGAGGCGCAGGAACTTCTGCCAGATGACGCTCTCATCGGTACGTGACGTTTCCCGGAAGGTCGGAACGCGCACGGTTTCGCTGGCATCGATGGTGCGGATCACCGTCGGACCGCGTCGCAGTTCGATCCGGGCAGAGTAATTCGCCACGTAACGCTCACCCTCACGCCCGAAGCTCAACGCGCGGGACGGCAAGGACAGCGCCAGCAACACCAGGGTCGTGTCCTGAGACGGCGAGGGCAGGAACGAGACCGATGCAACAAAAGGCAGCGTTGGTGCGCCCGCGATCAGTCCCATGCTCCGGTAGAGCCGCTGCATGTCGCCCATCGTGGCAGCCAACGCCGCTCCAGCGGGACCACCGCCCGGCGTAACGGCGAGGCCGGGCCCAGGGCGGGTACCGGCAGCACCGGATGACGCACAGGCATTCTGCAGCAACAGCGCGCCCATCGTCGCGACGCTCGCCATGCCACAGCGGATGGAGGAATGAGGTATCACCAAGCGCAATCTATCATCCCTATCTATGCGAGGATGCCGCAGGAACGTGCTGCAGGGTAGAGCACGGAGAAAGAACCGGTTGCTGCCATGGGAGGTCGGCGTTACGTTCGCCCCGTGGCTATCGAGACGCTAGTCGGGACGACACTGGCCGGGTATACGGTACGCGGAAAGGTGGGTGAAGGTGGTACATCCACCGTCTTCCGCGCAGACCATCCGCAACACGGAACGGTTGCCCTGAAGGTGCTGCGCGAAAAGCTGCAGCACGACAAGACCGCCGTTGCGCGGTTTCTGCGGGAAGCGCAGTTCGGTGCTCGTGTGGAACACCCGAACATCGTGCGCACCCTAGACTATGGGCAGGCCGACGACCGCTATTACCTGGCAATCGATTGGGCCCCGGGCGAGATCCTCGACAAGTATGCCGAGAAGGCCGGCCCGTTGCCCGGCGCGGAAGTGGCGGACATCCTCTCGCAGATCTGCAGCGCCGTACAGGCGGCACACGATGTGAACATCGTGCATCGGGATCTCAAGCCGGAGAACCTCATGTACGATTCGGCGACCGGTCAGGTGAAGCTGCTGGACTTCGGTATCGCCGCGGACACCGACGCCGCACCAGATCAGCGCCTCACGCGAGCAGGCTTCTTCGTGGGCACGCTCATGTACGTCGCTCCCGAGGCCCTTTCTGGTGAACTGGTGGGGCCGGCAGCCGATCAGTACTCGCTGGGCACCATCGCCTACTTCCTGCTCTCGGGCACGCTGCCCTACACGGGCAAGTCGCCTCGGGAGCTGTTTTCCCAGTTGCTGACCCAGCCGCCGGTCCCGCTCAGCGTGGCGCGCCCCGCCCTTGGCATCGCGCCAGCCATTGAAGCCGTGGTGATGCGCGCACTGTCCAAACAACCCGCCGATCGCTATCCGTCGGTTCGCGTCTTTTCCGACGCCTTCTCGCAGGCCGTGAAGCAGCCGCCAGCTCTTCACAGTGGTGCGGCGACTCACGCCCCCGTCCGTGCGCCTTCCGCCGCGAACCCGTCGTCCGCGCCCCACCACACCTCGCCGGATGAGGAAAAGTCCGGACTGCTGGGCAAGGTGCGGGGACTGTTCCGCCGCGGCTAGGCAATCGCTCGGTGTGAATGACCAAGAGGTTGATCCCACAGCAACGGCCATTCGCTCGACAGTCGTGCCACCCAGGCGTGAGTCCGCTGAAATCCCCAAGACCTTGATCCGTGTCTCGTGACTGATTCAACACTGTCGCAACTCGTCGTCCTGCTTGCTGAACGTTCGGCGAAGAAGGGCGATTTTGTGCTGGCCTCAGGCCGTCGTTCTACGCTCTACGTCGATTGCCGACTCACGGCGATGAGTCCGGAAGGCCAGCTCCTTATCGGTCGGGCCGGATTGGCGAACCTCCGCGCTTCCGGCTGGCCAGTCGATGCCGTGGGTGGCCTCACCCTGGGTGCGGACCCCATTGCCTACGCCATCGCCCACGCCAGCGCCCTGGCACACGAGCGCGGTGAAGGGATGCTCCTCCGGGCGTTCACCGTGCGCAAGGAAGCCAAGACCCATGGCACCGGCAAACTGATCGAAGGCCCGTTTCGCTCGGGCGACCACGTCGTGGTCGTGGAGGATGTCATCACCACCGGAGGTTCGGCCCTCAAGGCCGTTGATGCCATCCGTCAGGCCGGCGGCCTCGTTCAAGGGGTACTGGCACTGGTAGATCGTGAAGAGGGTGGCCGCGAGGCCCTCGAAGCAGCCGGGCTCGAGGTCCGGGCACTGGTCACGGCACGCCAGCTGCTTCCGCTCTTGCCGGCGATGTAGCGAGGGGCTGCTCCAGCTCCCGATTTCCGAGACCCGCAGCGCGGTTCATGCGTCTGTAGGGGTATGCCAACGCTGCTCCGCTCCGACGAGCCCTCCCGGTTTCTCCCTGACCTAGGCTCACCGTACTCGCAATCGTTCCCCGGCGTGTTTCCGAGCGTCGACGACGAAGAGCGCGCCAAGGACATGGCGACCTTTGCGGCGGCGGGAAAGCGGCGCTTCTGGAGTATCATTGTCGTGGCAGGGGTCGTGCTGGCAGGCCTGCGACTGGGGCTGGTCCAGGAATCGCTCGCGGCAGTTCTGATGCTGTTCGTTGCAGCCATTGCGCTGAACTGGATTGGCACGATGGTCGGAAGAAGGCATCAAATGTGCCGATGGTGGCTTAAATACGTCTTTGTTGTGTTGGATGCCACATTGGTGAGCGCTGTCGTTTTCCTGTTTGGCCAGACAGTGTTCGCGCTCGCCTATCTTCTCGTGATCCTGCCATACGCTATGGACCGGGGGGCGCGGGTTGGGTACGTGGCCACGGCGGCATCGGTGCTGGGGTTTCTGGTCGCGAGTGCGGGCTTCGCTCATCGGCGGCCGGTGGATGCCCAGCCATGGGCCGAGGTCTTTCTGGCGGCCGCGCTGTTGCTCGTGGTTGCCCATCAGGTCGTCCCGATACCGTCCCGCGTGATCCGGCGCATCAGGCGCACGCGGGAGCGTATGGCGCTGGTGGAACGCGGCGATCTTCAATCTCGGGCCGATGCCCGTCATGCCGATGAGCTGGGGTTTCTCGAGAACGACTTCAATCGCATGCTCGATGAGCTCTCCCTGCTGCTGGAGACTCTGCGCCGAGAGGCGGAAGAGCTGACCGGCATCGTCACGGAAGTGTCGGCGACCTCCGAGGCGCTGCACCACCGATCCCAGGAGGTCGCCATGGGAGCGGAGGAGCTCAGTGACGAACTGCGCGCCCAGCGCGAGAGAGCTGCTTCGGGGGTTCGCACCGGTCAGGATGCTCGGCAGACTGCCGAAGCCACGCGTCGCACGGCGGAGGCGACGGCAAGCGACGCCCACGCGCTGGACAACGTCGCAGCAACGAGTCGCGAAGCGATCGAGCGCGCGGCACAAGCCCTGATGACGGTGGGGCGCGACGTTGGCGAAGCCGCACGCCAGGTGCGTGCCCTTGCACCTGCCTCGGAACAGGTGGGAGAGTTCGTAGAGACGGTCTCACGCATTGCGCGGCAGACGAATCTTCTCGCGCTCAACGCCGCCATTGAAGCCTCACGCGCGGGCGAGGAGGGGTTGGGGTTCGCGGTCGTGGCGGACGAGATCCGGGCGTTGGCAGTGGAGAGCGCTCAAGCCGCGACACGCGT
The DNA here is from genome assembly GCA_964586985.1 of uncultured Gemmatimonas sp. Taxonomy (GTDB): domain Bacteria; phylum Gemmatimonadota; class Gemmatimonadetes; order Gemmatimonadales; family Gemmatimonadaceae; genus Gemmatimonas. The sequence goes on from CAZPJX010000039.1 coordinate 7,866, forward strand.
GACCAAGACGGTCCAACGCGTCCGCAGCGATATCGCCACAGCCGTAACGGCAATGGACACCACAGCCCAGGAGGTCGATGGAGCCGGGTCCATCGCCCGCGACGCCACGCGCGCGTTGGTGTCGATGGTGGAGGGTATCGGCCGCATCGCAAGGCAGAGCGATGAGGTTGCCGTACTGGCACAAACCCAGGCCGGTCTCAGTTCCGGCGCAGCGGCTGCCTTTGAATCGTTGGATGGTTCTGCGCAACGAGCCGCTGGGAGCGCACGCTCTGCCGTTGACGCCGCCGCGGCACAGCGCGTTGGCAGCGCCGCCCTATCCCGCAGTGCCCAACAGTTGGCCGATGCTACGGCTCGGCTCCACGCCCTGGCCCGACGACACGCTGCCTAGCGCGGCATGGCGTCACGTAATGCCCGTGAGGCGATGCCAGCAGTGGTGTCGCTGGGCCGATTCCTTGACATAGTATGCCGCCTCACGACGCCCCCTGCAGGCAGGCACGCGCTTATCCGGCCTGCGCGAGTGACTCCGGTGTCTTCGATGTGCGCATGAGCCACGCCGGCTGTGCATCGAAAGGCTCGAACACTGACAGCACTGATCGATAGGGCATCACCAGACGCGCCCGGAACGCATCGAGCATCATCTCGCCGGAATAGCGATGTCGGAACTCGGTCGAGCCGCAGTGCAGCATGCTGTGCAAGTGTCTCGAGAAACTCTGGGGTGAGGAGTAATCGAGCAGCAGCGCCACCTGGGTCACCGAGTACCCCGGATTCTCCAGCAATCTGGCTGCCCGGATGAGGCGGGCCATGGCGAGGTACTTCTTGGGAGCCGGCAATCCGCTGCGGAAGAAGCGACTCATGAAGGTGGTCGGCATGACCCCGAACAACTGTGCGAGTTGTCGCACCGTGGTCAATGAGGTGGGAGCACTGAAGAGCGCGTCGAAGAACGCCAGACAGGATGGACGGGCTGTTGCAAGGTCGTCCCGAATACGTTGCCTGGCGATGGATTCGATGCCGTTGGGATCCTCGCGCGCGACGAGTTGTCGGAGATCCCGCCATCCCGCGGGATCGCGGGCATCGACGAGCGTGCGCACGCCCTGATGCCCGAGCGACAACAAGGCCTGAGTCGTGCGAGCCTCATTGGCCGTGAGCAACGCCACGGCCGGGATCTGCGGAAACTCCCGCACGAGACGCGCCATTTGTGACGCGTGGTGCTGTTGATACCGCGCGACGGACACGATGATGGCAGACGCCGGTCGGGAGCGCAGGTCGGTGAGCACCTGTTCGAGATCTTCGTGGTGCATGGTCGTGAAACAGCCCTGACCTGCCGCATCGACGCGTGCGCGTTCCGCCGGTGTCAGAAAGGTCAGGATGGCTCTTGGGGATGCACTGCCGAGGCTGCCCATAGGTCCCTCAAGGTGTGGGGGCGCGATGCGCGGGGGGTGCAGCGAGGCTAGCGTCGTTCGTCATGGCCACGTCAGTGAGTGGCGGCGATTTGAGAGGCGCTATATTGGGGTGCGGATTGTCACCGGCCGGATGGTCGCGAAACAGGGGAACGAGCCTCCAAGGCCACGCCCGTGTTCCGAGGAAAGTCCGGGCTCCGTAGGGCGGATCGCCAGGTAATGCCTGGGCGCTCGTGGCGTGAGCTGCGAGTGACGGACAGTGCAACAGAAAGCAAACCGCCGTCTTCGCAGGAAGGCGGTAAGGGTGAAAGGGTGGGGTAAGAGCCCACCGCGCGTTCGGCAACGAGCGTGGCACGGCAAACCCCGGTCGGAGCAAGGCCAAATAGGCGGTGAGAGACGGCCCGTCTCGACAGGATGCCTTCGGGCATCGAGCCGCGGGTAGGCTGCTGGAACGTGTCGGCGACGGCACGTCGAGAGGAATGACCATCCGGTATACTTCGGTGTACCGACAGAACCCGGCTTACAGGCCGGTGGCATCCGCATCCCTTCTCTCGTCATGTTCGCACGCATCAGGCTCGCTCGCCTCATGATGCTCGCCATGCCCACAGCGACCCTGCTCGGTGCGTGTGGAGGCAGCGCCGTGGGGACACCAGCCGTCACGCCCTTGCCGGCACCGGTGGTCTCGGAGCGTATCCCCGAGCCGAGCCGGCGCGTGCTGCGACTCCCCTCACGCATCGCCACCACGAGCTGGCAGGTCACGACGACAGCCAGTCTTCGTGCGTCAGGCGCCGATCAGGCGGAGCAGCGCATGACCTCACGTGCGCTTGTTTCCTGGACGTTCGAACGCGCGAGCGATGGGTCGTTGCGTGGCACCGGTCAGGTCGACTCCCTGACGTTTCAATCCACATTGGACTCAGCGCGCACCCTGCCCAGTGTTGTGCGCGGCAACGTCAACAGCACGCCACGTCCATCGCTGCTGTTGCTGGATGCCTTCGTGGACAGCTTGTCTCGCCGTGTGGTGACGCGCCCCCCGTTGGTCAACGAGTGTGATCGTCCTGAACTGGCAGCGGTCGCATTGGCCAGGGACGTGCTCGTTCGCATCCCCGACGGTTTGACAGTTGGCGATCAGTGGCGAGACAGCACCGTGTCGTTCGTGTGTCGCATGGGTGTTCCCATCACGATCTATACGACCGCGCTGAGCGAGGTGGAGCGCCTGGATCCAGATCACCTGCTCATCAAGCGCACCGTGTCCGGCACACTCGAAGGGAAGGGAGGCAGCGCCTTCCGCGCATTCGAAGTGAATGGAACATCCGCCGGCAGCCAGCGTCTGCGCATCCATCCAGTGAGCGGTGTGCTGGAAAATCTGGAAGGCAGCAGTACGCTGACCCTGCTGGTCACTGAGCGCACGCCATCCGGAATGCCGCAAACGGAGCGGGTGGTGCAGCAGACCACACTGAATGCCAAACGGGTCGCCAGATAGCGACCCGTTCGTCTCCGTTATCGTCCTCACTGTTCCAGGATCATCCGCCGCAGGTGGCCGATGTCAACACGAACGCAGACGAAGACTTGTGTGCAGCCCGTTCAGTCCATGAGTCGCAGCGGCATCACCAGGCAGAGGTACTTGGCCTGATCGTCCCATCCCTCGGGTTCGATCGTCGCCGCGCGCTCCGGGGCCTTGAACGTGAGGCGAACCTGCTCGGTGGGCATGTACCGCAGAATTTCGAGCAGGTACGTGGCATTGAAGCCGATATCGAGCTGATCGCCTGTGTAGTTGACCGGCAATTCATCGGACGCTTCACCGAGATCCGGCGTGGTGACACTGAACTTCAGCATCCCCGAATTGAAGGACATCTTGATGCGATGCGTTTGATCGGAGGCAATCACGCTCATGCGCTTGAGGGCGCTCGTGAGTGCCGCCTTGTCCGCCAGACAGTAGCGATCGTTGTCCTTCGGAATCACCTGCTCGTAGTTGGGATAGGGTCCTTCGACGAGGCGGGTGAAGACCGAGGTGAATGGCGAGCGGAAACCGAGATGATTATCACCGCGGGCGATCTCCAGTTCCTCTTCCGCTGGAAAGAGGCGACGGATCTGTTCGAGCGCCTTGGGGGGTACGATGAGATCACTCGGCGGTGCGCTGCTGGCCTGCACCGGCAGTTCCAGCTTGGCCAGGCGATGACCATTGGTAGCCACCATGCGCATGCGCTCCTCGCGGAGTTCCCAGAGCACGCCGTTGAGAATGGGGCGTGACTCCTCGGTGCTGACCGCAAACGCGGTATGGGCAATGAGTTTCTGGAGTTCACCCGACTTGATGCGCCAGGAATCGTTGAACCGCACGCTTGGGAACGTCGGGAACTCATCGCGAGGCAGGCCAAGCAGCTTGAACTTGGACCGGCCGCATTCCAGAGTGACCCGCTGCTCACCGGACGCGAAGACCTTCACGGGAGACGGCGGGAGCTCGCGGGCGATCTCGCCGAGCTTCTTGGCCGGAATCGTGATCGCCCCTGGCGATTCGACATCGGCGCTGACTTCCGTGCTGACCGCTATATCGAGGTCGGTCGCCGAGAAGCGAATGCCACGCTCGGTGGTTTCGACGAGCAGGTTGGCCAGTACCGGCAGGGTGGTCTTGGCCGGGACGGCCGCCGTCACGGCTTGGAGGCCTTCCTGCAGCTTCTCGCGGGAGATCGTGAACTTCATGCCCGTTCGGGTTTCCGTTCGTGTGGACAGGCTGCTGTTATATCAGTCTTAGATATAAAAACCGTAGTAGCAGCAGGGGATGTGGGCTTGTGTACAAACGCTGCAAACTATGTGCTGGAGTACAGTTGCGCCATGTCTGATAATGTGGAATCGCGGTGGAGATTCGGGAGAAGTCCCCGCCGATGCACATGGGCTCGGGGGCCGGATGTGGAGCACTGTGGGGGACTGGGGAATCAGGCGCTGAAGGAGCCGTTTATCCTCAGAGTTTCCAACATCCCCCGCACCTTCAGGACCCGTTCGGAAAATGTCGGCTCGGCATTCATGTCCTCGGCCACGCGATCGAGGGAATGAATAACCGTGGAATGGTCGCGCCCGCCGAAGGCGTTGCCTATTTCGACCAGCTGGAGGGCGAGCAGCTCTCGGCAGAGGTACATGGCTACCTGACGTGGCACCGTGAGCTGTTTGGTGCGGGTTTTCGAGCGGAGTCCATCGGGGGTGACGCCCCATTCCCGGGCGACCACCTGCTGGATGGTCGCCACCGTGATGGTGGTGGGCGGGACGTCGGGGAAGTCGGAACTGGCGCTGTCACGCAGCTTGTCACGCAGGGCCTCGCGGGCCAGGTCGACCGAGATATCGCGGTGCTTGAGCGACGCATAGGCCAGCAGCTTGATGATGGAGCCCTCGAGTTCCCGCACGGAGGACTTCACGTGCTGGGCGATGAACTCGATGACCTCATCGGGGATCGTGAGCTCGAGGTGGTCGAGACTCGCCTTCTTCTTGAGGATGGCGATCCGATGCTCGAGATCGGGCGAGTCGATATTGGCAACCATGCCCCACTCGAACCGGGAGACCAGGCGGGACTCGAGTCCGGGGATCTCCTTGGGCGGGCGATCCGAGGTGAGGACAATCTGCCGACCGCCCTCATAGATGGCATTGAAGGTGTGGAAGAACTCTTCCTGCGTGGACTCCTTGCCCTTCAGGAACTGGACATCGTCGACGAGGAGGAGATCGATTTCGCGAAAGCGGCGCCGGAAGTCGCCCATGGCGCCGGTCTGGATGGCGCCAATGAATTCGTTTGTGAACTGCTCGGTGCCGACGTAGGCCAGACGCAGGGTGGGCGTGCGCCGGAGGAGTTCGTGGGCAATGCCCTGCATGAGGTGGGTCTTGCCGAGGCCGGTCTCGCCGTAGATGAAGAGCGGATTGTAGACCTTGCCGGGGGCTTGAGCAGCGGCTTGGGCAGCAGCGGCGGCAACGTCGTTGGACTTGCCGATAACGAACTGGTCAAACGTGTATCGCTGATTGAGTGGCGTTGATATGCGTGGTTTCTGCGACGTTTGTGGCGCGACAGCATGGACCGGCGGCGGAGCCACGAACATGTCCATCTGCGCCCTGGCCAGGCGTTCCTCGTTGACCTTGAAGCGGAGCTTGATGGGGTGGCCGAGGGCCTGGGGGGCGAGGCTGGTGAGCAGATCCGCGTGGTTGCGTTCGATCCAGTCGGCGGCGAAAAGATCGGGGGCGCCGACGATCAGCGTATCGTTTTCGAACGCGATGGCTTCCGTGCGTTCGAGCCAGGTGCGGTAGGTCTGCTCCGGGAGCGACTGTCGGGCCTGCTGGCGTACACGATCCCAGATTTCAGCAGGCGAAAGCGGCATGGCGGGAAGAGGGGGGCTCGAGAGCGGGGCGGCGAAGGTATCCGCTCCGGTGTGGATAAGTCAATCATTGGCGGCCATTGCGAGAGATGTCTAATCGTGTGGACCGGCTCCCGATACGTGTTCGCAAGCAAGCGGGGGCAGTGGGGCCAACTCGTTGTAGGAAATACATTTGCCCGCGAGGGAAGCGCGTCAGCACCCCTTGACCCGACCACGTGGATTCACGTAAGTTGGGAGGCTATCCGAGGCAGTTTCGGCCAATGGGCCGATCCATTTCGTCAATCCGTTTCCGTCAGAGTTCGTCATGGGCAAGCCCACCTATCGTCCGCGCAACACGCGTCGTATCCGCAAGCACGGCTTCCGTGCGCGTATGGAGACGAAGTGGGGTCGCGAAGTGCTGAGTCGCCGCCGCAAGAAGGGGCGCAAGCAGTTGGCCGTTAAGCTCCCGTCGAAGTACGCAGGCGCCTGAGTCCCGAGCCTTTCCGCGCGCGCAGCGTCTGACGCGCGGGGCTGAACTCGAGCGGGTCCGACTGGAAGGGAAGCGAGTGCGCAGCGCGTCCATCGAGGCGCGTACCACGGCTTCCCTTCTTCCGTTTCCGCGTGTGGGGTTCGTGGTGCCGCGCTATCGGCAAACGGCGGTGGCGCGCAATCGCCTGAAACGGCGGCTACGGGAGCTCGTACGGGAGTACGTGTTGCCCACCGCACCGCCGTATGACGCCGTCTTTCGGGTTGCACCCTCGGCGTATCACCGTTCGTTCGAGGCCCTGCGCGACGAGGTCCGCTACCTCGCGGCGCGGCTCGCGCGGCTTCAGAGCGCGCCATGAAACAGCTGCTGATCCTCTTCGTTCGCGGCTATCAGGTAACGCTCTCGCCCATCTTTGGCGGGGCGTGCCGGTATTATCCTTCGTGCTCCGCGTACGCCATCGAAGCACTGGAAAAGCATGGTGCGTTGCGCGGTGGCTGGATGGCGCTGCGCCGTATTGCCCGCTGTCACCCGTTCCGCCCCGGTGGTTTCGACCCGGTGCCCTGAGCGCCGGATCCCGAGCCATCGTCCACGCGCCTTCCTGCGTTCCCCAGCGCCTCCCTCATTCTTCTCATGGAACCACGCCGCATCGCGCTCGCTGTCGTTCTGATGGCTGCGGTCCTGATTCTGACGCCGTTTCTCTTTCCCACGTCGACGCCGGCCCCCGGTAGCACCGCGGCCGCTGTCGACAGTCTTCCGGACTCGCTCCGAGATTCTGCCGCGATGCGTGCGGGCGCCGGCGCGGGTGCCGGTGCCAGCACTGCGGCCGTGGCGGGTCTGCCACTGAATGCGGCCGGCGCTGCGTCGGCAGGTGCCGGTGCCGGTGCCGGTGCCGCTGCAGGCATCGCGGGTGCCGGCGATTCGCTGATGCCGGCAGCGATCCCCGTGGATACCACGGTGGTGAAGACGGCGCTGGCAGACTATCGCACGAGCAACCGGGGCGCCGCACTCGTCGGCGCGACCATGCTGCGGTACCAGGCTCTGTCCAACCGGGGGCGCACTCGCGGTGGGCCGGTGGAACTGGCGCCTTCCGGTGAGCAATTGCTGACCTTCCGGCTCGTCGTTCCCGGTGACACGATCGGCCTCGATCAGCAGATCTTCCGAACCAGCACCAGTGCAGCTCCCTCCGGCACGGATCCTGGTGATGCCAACACCGTGCGATACGACACCGACCTCACCACGGCCGCGGGTGGGGCTCGGCGAGTCTCGATTGTCTACTCGTTCCTGCCTGACAGTTATCGTGTCAATGTCACGGCGACCGTGTCCGGTGCGCCGGAGAACAGCTTCCTGCTGGTGGACATGCCCCGCGGCTTTCACAGCTCAGAAGCCGATACGGCCGAGGATGCCAATCACCTTGCCTACGCCTACAAGCCAGAACTGAGTGGCGCCAAGGGCGTGACCTTCCGTTCGCTCGATCCGGGTGAACGCCGCATCGAACCAGGGCCGATCACCTGGGCTGTCGCAAAGAACAAGTACTTCCTGCTCGGGGTGTTGGTACCGAAGGGGGGAGCCAACTTCGCAGAGGCCGATTTCACCGGTGGTCCACGAGTGGCCAAGACCGCGACGCGTGGTGAGGCCACGTTGGTGGCGCCGCTGACCGGTGAGCCGCTGGCCTTCGAGATGTACGTCGGTCCGCAGGAGTTCAAGCGCCTCGTAGCTATGGGACGGGAATTTGAAACGTCCAATCCCTACGGCGGCTGGATCCAGGGCATCGTGCAGCCCTTTGCGACGATGATCATCACGTTGCTGCTGTGGATGAAGAAGACGCTGGGGGTCTCCTATGGCTGGATCCTGGTGATCTTCGGGATCGCCGTGCGCGTGATCTTGTGGCCGCTCAACCAGAAGGCCATGCGCAGCTCCATGCAGATGCAGCGTATCCAGCCGGAGCTGCAGGCCATTCAGGCGCGGCACAAGGGCGATCCGCAGAAGCTGCAGGCCGCCATGATGCAGGTGTACAAGGAACACGGCATGAGTCCCTTCAGCTCGCTGTCGGGCTGTCTGCCGATGCTGATTCCGCTGCCGATCTTCTTTGCGCTGTTCTTCGTCTTCCAGAACACCATCGAGTTCCGCGGTGTGCCGTTCCTCTGGTTCCCCGATATCTCGGTGAAGGACCCGACCTACGTCATCCCGATTCTCGTAGCAATCACGGCGTTCGCGCTGTCGTGGATCGGCATGCGGGGTATCAAGTCGAACGACCAGCAGAAAATGATGATGTACCTGATGCCGGCGATGATGCTGATCTTCTTCTTCAACATCGCGTCGGGTCTGAATCTCTACTACTTCATCCAGAACCTCGCGTCATTGCCACAGCAGTGGTTGATCTCGCAGGAGCGAAGCCGGGCCGCACCAATCGTGCGGGGATAGCCTGGGCGTGGCATCGCAGCTCGGGTCCGTCTCTGTGCTCCCGGGTGACGACGACACCATCGTTGCTCTCGCCACTCCGCCGGGCCGCGGCGCGGTAGCGCTGATCAGGCTCTCGGGCGCGCGCGCAGTCATCATTGCCCGCGCGCTGGGAGCCTATGCGGCGGGTGTGCCCGCCGCGCGACACGCACAGCGTGCCCAGCTCCGCGATCCGCAGACGCATGCGCCGCTCGACGATGTGCTGATTACCTGGTTTGCGGCTCCGCGCTCCTACACGGGTGAGGAGGTGGTGGAGATCACCACCCACGGCGGCATCATTGCGCCGATGCGGGTCGAAGCTGCGTGCGTTGCTGCCGGTGCACGTCCGGCACGTCCCGGTGAGTTCACCCGCCGCGCGGTGCTCAACGGGCGTCTCGATCTCCTGCAGGCCGAGGCGGTCGGCGATATCATCGATGCCCGCACCTCGGCGATGCAGGAGCAGGCGCTGGCCCACCTCGATGGCGGTCTCTCGCGGCGGCTCCTTGCCCTGCGCGAAGACGTGGTGCAACTCGAGGCGCTCATTGCGTACGACATCGATTTCCCCGAGGAAGACGACGGACCGATCGCGCGCGAGCGGATCACGGAGGCCGCCGAAGGGCTGGTGACATCTCTGGACGCCCTGTTGAAGACGGCCCCAAGCGGAACCGTGGTGCGTGATGGCGCACTCGTGGTGCTCGCCGGTCCGCCCAATGCGGGCAAGTCATCGCTTTTCAATGCGCTCCTCGGGCAATCGCGAGCACTGGTCACGGCGGTGCCTGGCACGACGCGCGATGCCATCGACGTACTGCTCGATCGACGTCCCACGCCACTGCGTTTGGTCGATACTGCGGGCTTGCGGGATACCGACGATCCGATCGAGCAACTGGGTATCGAGGTGAGCCACCGGTTCCTCGCGGAAGCCCAGGTGGTCCTGGCCTGCGCGGACGCACCCGAGGACCTTCGGCGCACTGTCGAGGCGCTGCAGCCCCGAACCACGGCCAGGATCATTGCGGTGCAAACCAAACAGGATCTGCGCGACCGCGAGGCGTGGATGGATCTCGCTGACACGCTGCACGTGAGCGCAGAGACCGGCGTGGGTCTCGCCGAGTTGCTCGAGGCCATCGATCATGCCGTCTCCCGCACCGCACCGCAGGCCGTCGATGGCGGAGTGGTGATTACGCGAGACCGACATCGTCGGGGCCTGCAACTCGCTCGCCATGAAGTGCTGGCCTTCCTTGAGGCCTGGACTCAGGGCGTGCTCCCCGCTCCGGTAGCGGCGGTGCATTTGCTGAGTGCGCGCGAGGCCCTGGGTGCGTTGATCGGTGCAATTGACACCGAGGATGTCCTGGACCGGGTGTTTCGAGACTTCTGTATCGGAAAGTAAGGATCGCTTGGTTTAGCTCACCACACTCAGACGGGGGCGGTCCATCAGTGGTTCGGCGGCCTCCAGCAGTTCTTCCGCACTGGCGCGCACAGACCACGAGAACCCGCGGGTGTTAATGGCCGGTTCGACCATGCGTGCTCCGAGGAAATAGCCTGCGCGTTCGGGGAGCACGACGCGATCGACCGTACGGGCTTCGTCGCTCATGCCGCCCGACAGGTACCGCAGGCGGAGCCCTAGGGCTGCCCGATCGAAGTCGCGGCTGGCGGCACGCTGGAGAATGGGTTCCACCTCGCGGGTGCGGGCGTACTGTCGCCGCGCAAAGCCGAAGTACTCCCAGGTGGCATGCCCCGGGCTCACGGCACGTGAGACGTGGACGGCGAGTCCTTCGTTCACGAGGAGTTCGCGCAGCGCAGCCTGGCGTCCGGTTTCCCAGTAGGAGTAATAGCCCCCGGCATCCTGCACGAGATCGCGCATGGTGCTGCGGCTGGTGGACGAGGTGTAGCGGACGACGTGCGCGATTTCATGTGCCAGCCAGAGCGGGATCAGTTCCGGATCGAGACCGAGACCCTGCGTGTCGGGATTGGCGACGCCCGTGAAGTGTTCAAGGCACACAAAGGCCACACCGCGGCCTTCGACGACGAGCTCTCCTGCATTGGCGGCGCCGACACCGACCATGAGGACAATATCGTAGGCGACATCGATATCGAGCAGCGTGCGAACCTTGTCTTCGGTCGCGCGGGCCAGCGCGACAATATCCGTGGAGGCCAGCAACGCATGCAGATCACTGCGATCGGCGACCGTGGTGGCACGTACGACGTCTTCGAAATGGGGCCCTGACGGTTCGAGGACGTAGTTGTCCCAGTAGGCCGTGAGCAGCGCGCGATGCCGCTCGAAATACGCGAGATACGCCGCGTGACGATCGTCGGCGTCGAGAACGGCGAGAAAATCAGGAACCAGATTGATCAACATCAACGACCCGGATTCGGGAAGCCGGCGCGATCGTGGAATACTGCGTACCACTCGCCGAACAGACGCATGAAGAAGACGGGGCAAGATAGCCCGCGGTGGAAGCGACTACAAGGCGCAGAAACTGCACACCGGGACGGGTCGGGATTTCTACGGCGGCGTCACGGTGTTGCGGGAGGTAGAGATATTCAACTCGCCCTCTGAACCTGCCGACACTCCGCTCTGAACCGGAAAACACTGCCGCCCGCGCGGGCCGGTTCCTACCCGTCCCCCCGCAGTCTGTACTGGACCTGTTGCCGTCATGACGACACTCGACCTCATTGAACTCACGTGTCCCGTTTGCGCGCAGGCGTTTCACTCGCAGACCGTGGTGGCAACCAGCGGGCATGGCGGCAAGCGCACGGATTTTCATGAACGGGCGACGGGCATGCAGCCGCTACCCTATTTCATCCATCTGTGTACGCAATGTGGCTACGCCGGCGTGACGCATGATTTCGATGCGGAGGTGGAGCTGAGCGATCTGTTGCGTGAGTACGTCTGGGATGACCTTGCGCCGGTTCTGTCCCAGTCGCCGCCGTCGGGTTCACTGAAATACGAACACGCGGCGAAGGTCGCCGAATGGCAGGGCCATGAGCCGCGGTATCTGGCCGATCTCTACCTGCGCGCGGCGTGGTGTTGTGTGGACGAGCAGGACACGGAGGCGGAACGGTATTTTCGCCGTAAGGCCGCGTGGCGGTTCACGGACGCCCTGGCGGCATTCGACAGCGTGCCGGCCGACGAGCGAGCGGTTATCACCTACCTTGTGGGCGAGCTGTGGCGCCGCATTGGAAACGAGTCGTTGGCGAACGACTGGTTTGATCGGGTGATCACGGAGATCACTGATCCTGCCGAGCAGTGGTGGGTGCTGGAGATCGCGCGCCAGCAACAGACCGAACCGAGGGAATGGTTTACCTGAGGGGCGGTGAGCTCTGAGTGGTCAGCGTGTTCCGAACAGCCGATCGCCGGCGTCGCCCAAGCCCGGGAGAATGTACCCGTTCTCATTGAGCTGGCGGTCGAGGGACGCCGTTAGGATGGGTACATCGGGATGATCGCTCGCCAAACGAGCGACGCCTTCAGGGGCGGCGACGAGACAGAGGAAGCGAATGCGTGAGGCGCCCGCACGTTTGAGCGAGGAAACCGCGGAGGAGGCGCTGCCGCCCGTTGCGAGCATGGGATCGAGCAGCAGGAAGTCCCGTTCGCCTACGTCGCCCGGCACCTTGAAGTAGTAATCGACAGGCTCGAGCGTATCGTGATCGCGATAGAGTCCGATGTGGCCGACCCGAGCCGAGGGAATCAGGCGCAGGATGCCTTCGACCATGCCCAGCCCGGCTCGCAGGATCGGGACCAGCGTGAGCTTCTTGCCTCGGACGGTCCATCCGCTGGTCGTCTCGAGCGGCGTTTCCACGGAGGTGGGGTCGAGCACGAGGTCGCGTGTGGCTTCGTAGGCCATGAGCATCGCGATCTCGTCCACCAGTTCCTTGAACTGCTTGGTCGGGGTGGCGCGATCGCGGAGCAGGGTGAGCTTGTGACGCACCAGCGGGTGGTCTACGATGCTCAGCGTGGGAAAGTCGAGCGGGGAAGACATGAGGGGTGAAGGTACTCCGTCCGATGCGGTCCTCGCCATTCTACATGCCGAGGGGCGCACCGCGACCGCGTTTCGTGTGATGGGCCGTGATGTCCGGGTGGTACTCCCGGAGGCGGGATCATTTGTCGCGTATACGGAGGTGCCGGGTGGCGTGGTGACCGCCGGCGAGCCGGTGGGGCCACCCGAGCGGCTCATGCCGGTCGTCGAGGAGTTTCTTCAGATGTCGCAGGGGCGACGCACCTTCTTTGCGACAGAAGGACGACTGATGCACGCCGCGCAGCTCGATCGCTGGCTGATCGGTGAGCAGCCGGTGTGGGATCCACGGGAGTGGGGGAGCCACCTGCGGTCGCATCGATCGCTGCGTGAGCAACTGCGCCGGGCGCGGGCCAAGGGAGTCAGGATTCATGGCCTCGATGCCGCGCACGTGGAGAGCGGGGCGTGGCGCGTTGCACTCGAGTCGCTGATCCAGCGGTGGCAGGCGACCCGCAGCATGCCGGCCATGCGTTTTCTGGTGGATGTGGATCTGTCGGCGGGGGCAACCTGGCGCCGAACGTATGTAGCGATCCGGGGTCATCGCCTGGTGGGGCTGCTCTCCATGGCACCTGTGCCGGCGCGCGGGGGATGGTTGCTGGAGCATCTGCTGCGTGATCCCGACGCGCCGAACGGGACGGCGGAGTTGCTGGTGGACCATGCCATGCATGCGATGAGCCATGAGGGTGTCCCGTGGGCGACGCTGGGACTTGCGCCACTGCATGGACCAGTCGCGCCGTGGTTGATCACTGCGCGACGTGTCTCGCGTCCGCTCTTCAATTTCATGGGGCTTTCCGCCTTCAAGCGCAAACTGCGACCCGCACGGTGGGAGCCGATTCTGATGGCGTGGCCGCGGAGGCAGGCTGGCTGGCGTTCATTGGTTGACTGCCTGCGTGCCTTTGCCGGTGGTTCGCTGCTCCGATTCGGGATGCGCACGATTGGCCGTGGGCCCGCGGTCTTGTTGCAGGTGCTGGAGTGGCTGCTCATTCCCTGGACGCTGCTGCTCGCCCTTGCGCCGACCGCTCCCTGGTTTCCGTCACCCCATGTGCATGCAGCGTGGGTGGGGTTCGATGTGGGGCTGGTGCTGGCGCTGCGTCAACTGCGCCTTGCCGCGTCGGGTCGGGGAATGCCCACCCGCCGTCGAGCGGCGCGACTCGCGACGGGTCTCGCGGTGGCCGTGTCGTGCGACGCGGTGCTGACCCTGACACAGGCCCTGGTGTGGAATGTGCCGCATCGACTGGGGCCGGGAGGTTGGACGTTGTTGCTGGCGGCCTGTATTGCACCGACGCTGACGGCGCCCGTACTCTGGGGCGCATCGCGACGTCTCCGGATACTGGCCACGGAGCCGCCGGCCTGTCCTGCAGGGACACCAATCCCGTAGCTTTCAGGGATGAGCACCTCCGACATGATTCCGCCGGCCCCGGCTGCGGTGCCGAGCCCGCTGCGGCGCATTGGCGTTTTCTGTGCGTCCAAGTCGGGCGCTCGGCCCGTCTATCTCGAGGCGGCACGCCAGCTGGGTACGCTGGTGGCGCGCCGAGGTCTTGGCATCGTGTACGGCGGTGGTCGTGCCGGACTGATGGGGGCGTTGGCGGACGCCGCATTGGAGGCAGGCGGAGAAGTCATCGGTGTGATGCCGCACGGCCTCGTGGAGCGGGAGATCGCTCACACCGGACTGACGGCGTTGCGCGTGGTGGATTCCATGCACGAGCGCAAGGCCCTGATGGCGGAATTGGCGGATGCTTTTGTGGTGTTACCCGGTGGGATTGGCACGTTCGAGGAGCTCTTTGAAACCTGGACCTGGGCGCAGCTGGGTGTGCATCGCAAGCCGATTGGATTGCTTGATGTCGAAGCGTTCTGGTATCCGCTGCGCGCCCTGATTGACCAGGTCGAGCAGGAAGGATTTCTGAAGGACACGCAGCGGCATTGGGTGCAGCAGCATGAAGATCCGGATGTGCTCCTCGGCATGCTGGAGCGCTTCGAGCCGCCGCCGGGCCGTCGTTGGATCCGGTTGGGGCAGACCTGAGGGGTCGGTTGACGCATATCCAGCGAGGTTTTCACTCACGCGCGGCCACCGGGGTTCGGTGGATCACGGCGTGATATATCGCACGCGATTCGTGTTGGTGTGCCGGTATTGAAATAGCGAGGCAGTGTTTCCCGTAGCGCCAATGCCGCTTCTGCGCCCAACCGTGTGACGAATTGGTCTACGCGCGCTCGTGAAATCCGGCGATATCGCACACAGGGTGTGCTGCGTCACGGCGCCGCGCTTGCACCATGGTTTATACTGCTCCCGTTCGTGATGGCGCCGACGCTGGCGTGGGAATCTCTTTAGGAGTGTAGCGATGACGGACATGAGCCGACGCGGGTTCATGCGCTGGTGGAAGGCTGTACGGGCATGGTTATCGACGCATCGCGCCGATTCGATTGCCACCTGGCCGCGCCAGCGCGATTGGTAGGAGGTCCGTCAGGGGCGACGACGGGCCCGGGGCGTGGGTGCCTGGTGGGATATTGCGAGAGATTGCATTGATGGGCTGACTGCTGCTGCGGGTTCCGTGCGACCTTCGCGTCACACGGCACGAGCAAGCCTCGACTGATATCGAAGGAGATGCTCAAGAGGTATCTGGGGCACTCGGATGCGTTCGACATTGCGACGGACCAGTACGTGAGCGTGCTCACGGGTCTCATGGAAATCTCGCATCACCTGGCGATCCAGTTTCAAGCGCCAGATGAAGTGCCTGCGGCCGCGGATGGTTCGGAATGGACAGTGTCCGCGAGGAGCTGGGCGAAGGGGCCGATGCCGCCTCGCGGGAGGGCGGGTAGCCTATCCGGTCATGCCATGTATGGTGTATTCGGCATGATGAAGTCCGGCCTATTGAGATGTACCATTTCTCGTGTATGATGTCGGACAATGTTTAGTGTATGGTGCCCATGACGCCGTCATGGAGTGGTGTTGCGATCACCACGGCCGACCCTACCGATCAGCCCCCCGCGAGGCTGGCGTCGAGGCGAACTTTTTACTGATTCTGTCACTTTCGACCCCCGGTCGAACCGGCATTCGGGCCGAGTGGCTTGCCAAGGCCTTGCAATCAATGCACTTCAATGTGACGGGTTCGGATCTACGTCCGACGCTCACAAATCTGGGTTCCTCAACCGGGTCATGGTGATGCACATAGAGTTCTCCGGCGCGGCGCGCGAAGTCACTGGTTCCTGCCACATCCTGCGCGTGGGCAAGCGTACCGTGCTCCTCGATTGCGGCATGTTTCAGGGGAAGCGTAAGGAGAGTCGGGAAAAGAACCTGCAGCTCCCGCTCCCTGTCGACGAAATCGACGCCATCGTGCTCTCGCACGCGCACATCGACCACGCCGGCCGTCTGCCGTACCTGGTCGCCCAGGGCTACAAGGGCACGATCTGGGCCACCTCGGCTACGCGCGATCTCTGCGCGATCATGCTCGCCGACTCGGCGCA
>CAZPJX010000040.1:0-23922 GCA_964586985.1 uncultured Gemmatimonas sp.
CGGCGGCCGGCAATGCCCGTGACGCGAGCCGGCTGGTGAAGCATCTGGCCGAAGCGCCGGTACCCATTTCCCAGCGTCGTCCGGATGTGCCGCCGGATCTGGCGGCGATCGTGATGCAGTTGCTGGAAAAGGATCCCGATCATCGATTCCAGACCGCGAGCTCCCTCACACAGGCCCTGAAGACGGGACTCGTGCCCGTCATTCCGATGGGGGGGCGAGGCACATCCGTGCCCGCGGCAGGGCCCTTCGCTGGACCACCACCGGGCGGTGCGCCGCTCGGCGGCCGTCCCGTCACCGGCATGCCTGCCGGTGCCGGAACCGCAATGGGGGCGCCAAGCTACGGAGGGGGGTATCAGGCACCAGCCTACCAGTCGCGTACACTGACATCGGCACCGGCCTCTTATGGGGGCCTGCCGGTGCCGTCCAGCCCGTCGTCGTCGCCATACGGCCAGGAGACGGGCGATGGCATCAGTGCTGCCGATTGGGCGCGTTTCGAAGACCCGCGAGTCCAGCAGTTCAGGCGCCGGTTCGCGCTGTATCTGATCGTGAACACGCCGATGCTGCTGCTCAGCATGTTCGGTACCCGCGATTTCTTCGGGATCACCACCCTCTGGACTGTCTACATCGCCTGGAAGTACGCCAAGCTCTGGTCTGACGACTTCGATTGGCGCGATGTCCTGCGCCAACCGCGGCATCGCATGCTTGGGGAGGTCTTCGAAGACCTCGGCAACTCCATTGCGGCGACTTTCAACAGCAGGAAGCGCGAGGAGCTGCGCGCACAGGGGAAACTGCGCTCGCGTCTGCGTGGATCGTTGAGTTCCCGTCCGCACGGGATGCCGCCAGACCTGCCCATGCCGCCGCGCGCGAGTGCGATAGCGCTGCCGGTGCGCGATGAGGAATTGGGCCCCCATCTCGAACTGGTGCGCGGTGCGCGCGCGGATCGCGACGAAATCCATCGCTTGCTGGCCACCCTGCCGAACGAGGAGCGTGCGCGGATTCCCGATGTGGCCAACATGGCGGGTGATCTGGTGCGTACGGTCGAGACGGTCGCGCGGGACCTCGCCGTGCTCGAGACCACGCACAGCCCAGCCCAGGTTCAGCGAGTGGAGGCGGAGATCACGACACTCGAAGCCGAGGCCAATCCACTCGATGTTGCAGGCAGCGAAACGCGGGTGCGACGGCTGGCGGTGCTGCGCCGCGAACGGCGCGCGTTCCTCGATGGCCAGAAGAAGCTCGAGACACGTCGGGCACAGATTCAGAACTGCCGACTCGCGCTTGAGAATGTCCGGCTCGATCTGGTCCGCTTGCGTACGGGGGCCAGTTCCGTGCAGAGCGTGACGCAGGTGGCGGAACAGGCCATGCAGATGGCGCGCGAGGTGGAGATTGCCGTGCAGGCCGCCGCCGAAGTCCGCGATCTTACATCCTCGCGTTCGGGTGGCTGACGCGCACGGAGTGGACGCGGCTCAGCTCCGCGATCGCGTCACGGCCGCTATCGGTGATGTGTATCTGATCGGCGAAGAGGTTGGGCGTGGCGGGATGGCTGTGGTATATGCCGCCGAGGACGTGCGTTTGCGGCGGCCAGTCGCGCTCAAGGTGTTACCCCCCGACCTGGCATTTCGTGCGGATGTGCGTGAGCGGTTCGTGCGAGAGGCGCAGACCGCTGCACGCCTCAACCATCCGCACATCGTACCCATCTATGCGGTGCACGAGGCCGCAGGGTTCGTCTGTTTTGCGATGGCGCTGGTTCGTGGAGAGAGTCTTGCAGCACGTGTGTTGCGCGAGCCACGCCCCGACTTTGCGTTCGTGGCGAAGGTGCTCGAGCAGATGGCTGATGCGCTCGCCTACGCCCACGCGAGCGGGGTGGTGCACCGCGATGTCAAGCCCGACAACGTGCTCCTCGACTCAGCGTCCGGGCGCGCCATTGTCACCGACTTCGGGATCGCGCGCGCCGCAGAGGCCGAATCGCGGCTGACGCAGACGGGGATCGCGGTGGGAACGCCGGCCTTCATGAGCCCCGAGCAGGCGTTGGGAGAGCGGGAGATCGATGGTCGCAGTGACCTCTACGCGCTGGGCGTCGTGGGCTACCTGATGCTGGCGGGACGACTGCCGTTCGAGGCGAGCTCCACACCGGCGATGCTCATGAAGCATGTGAGCGATGCTCCCCCGTCGCTGCGCTCGCTGCGGCCCGATGTCCCCCAAGCCCTTGCCGAGATCGTCGAACGCTGCCTGGCGAAGCGTCCGTCTGATCGCTGGGATAGCGCTATGCAGCTGCGCGATGCGCTGCGTCGGGTGCAGCGGGACGGAGCTCTGCGCAGTGGCGCACCGATCTACTCTGCCGCTGCCCAGCCCGCATCGCGGCCATCGGTACCACTGCCGGCGGCCCTTCCCGCAGCGGCATCTGCTCCGCCGGTGTTGCGAGCGTCTGGAGCGCTGCCCCCGATGCCGCAGTTGCCGCCGCTTCCCTTCGGTGCAGATCGGCAAACTGCGCGGGCGTGGAAGCGGGCGAACAAGGAAGCGCTCCGGGATTGGCGTGCGGCGGTTCGAACACAGCAGCGTTGGGGCTCTTCAATTGTGCGGTCCGCGCAACGAGCAGAGCTTCGCGACGCCGTGCAGGCCGCCGCTCGGGCAATGATGACGCCGGAAGGCGTCAGGGCCCGTGTCCTGCGGTTCCGGAAACACCTCCGCTGGGTGGCCATCTCTGCCGGGAGTGCCGTGATCGGCATGATGGGAATGGAGGCCAATATCGATCCGATGGCCATCCCCTTCATTGGCGGGTTGCTCGGGATGGCGATCTCCGCGCCGCTCTCGTTGCGTGATTATCTCTCGTTGCGACGGGTCGGTATCACTCCGGGCGAGGCGCTGAGTGAGAACTGGCAGCGGGCTTCCGGGGTTTCGGCGGTGCGTCCACACGGTGCGAAGGTGCAGGAGCTGCTGGATCGAGTGGCCGGTCCGGCCGTGGGCAGTTCGGGGTATGCAGAACTCGTACGCAATGCGGCGGACGATCGGGTGGCGATCGCGGACATCATCAGCACCCTTCCCGCAGCGGACAAGGGGATGATTCCCGATGTGGAGCCAACAGCCGACGCGCTCCTGGAACGTATCGGTGCGCTGACGAATGGGCTGGAACGACTCGATCGCGACCTGCCGGGCAATTCGTTGCAGGACCTCCGCGAGCGCCTGGCGGTGACGCAGGCAGAACCGGAGCAGGTCCCGGATCGTGAACGTCGTTTGGAGTTGCTGCAACGGCAGCTGACTTCGCTCGAAGCCCTCTCAGCTCAACGCGAAACCATGCGTCGCCAACTGGACAGTGCTTCCATGGCATTGCGTACGCTGCGTCTGGACATCGTGAAGCTTCGCACCATGGGTGTGGCGGCGACGGCGCAGGATGTCACAAGCGCGACCCAGGAAGCACGGGCCATTTCCCGGGATCTGGGGTTCGTCATCGATGCGGCAGAGGAAAGCCGGCGGCTCTGAGGCCGCTCAGTAGTCGCGTTCCTCAAGTTCCGCGACCAGTCCCGGGTGACCGTGACGCTGCGCCGCATCGATCCCTCGCGCAACGGCATCCTGCGCCTGGTCCTGCCGGCCCAGCGCGTGCAGCGCATCGGCATATCGCAGCCAGCCGTTCCCTTCGTCGTCGTGGTGACTGAGATACGCATCGAGTTCAACGACGGCCTCTTCCAGGAGGCCGGCCTTCAACAGTTCATTCGCGAGGCCGAAGCGGACCAGCGCGTTGCCAGGCTGCTTGGCGGCCATGCCGCGCAGCGATTCGAGTCGATCCATGAGACGGGCGGGAGAGGGGGTGGTCGCTACTGCGCCAGAAGTTCGCCAACGAGAACGCCCAGACGGTCAGGCGCTTCTTCCGGGGCGACATGGGCTACTCCGGCTAATGTATGGCACGAGAGGGTCTTCGAGGTGGCCGCTCGCAACGCGAGCGTGAGCCGATTTGCGCGACCGGATGGGAGGAAGGGGTCGGAGGCGCCGAGCACCAGGGCGGTTGGGCACGGGAGCGCGCCGGGGGCCAGCGCCTGCAGGGTGTCAGACCGCGACTTCCGCATATCCTGCAACTGGCGACAGGCCGTGTCGTGGCCAGCGCGTACCCGGAATGGCTTGAGGTAGAGGTCGAGCGCCCTGGCGCCGAAGTCACGGTGCGCGAAGCTGGGGAGCAGCGCGCCGTGGAGTGCCGAGGCAAGCCAGGACGGAGCAAGATGCCTCCAGAGGGGGGCCAGCCAGGCGAGGCGGTTCAGGCGGCGGCTCATGAAGGCATCGGCGGGGTGCCCTGCCAGCATGGAGGGGTTGACCAGCATCAGGTGGCCTACCCGTGAGGGGTGATCGTGTGCCACTCGGGCCGCGATGGCCGCGCCCATGCCGTGTCCCACCAGCGTCGCTTGCCGGACACCCATGATATCCAGCAACTGCGCGAGCCGTGCGGCGTGCGCCGCAACCGTGAGGCGGTGGGAGCCGGAATGCGCGGTCGCCAGGTTGGTTGTCGCGGTCTCGCCCGGTCGCTGAGATGGGCCCGAGGAGGCAGGGTGGGGTGGATCAGAGCGGCCGTGACCCAGCAGGTCCAGCACAAGCACCCGATGCCCCTTGGGGAGACGTGGGAGGACGTCCTGCCAGAGGTGTGATGAGGTGAACGCGCCGTGCACCAGGACGATCGGATCTCCAGAACCGCGATGTCCAAATGCATAGCAATACTGGCGGACCCCCTGGAGATCCACGAATTCCCCGCGCATCAGGTGGCGGAGTATGTGAGGTGTGCGGGGGGCGCGGCGGCCATGCTGCGAAGGCTAATCCCCGATGTGCCACGGGGGCACCGTGTGGAGCCCCCGTGGTCATGCATCATCAGCCGTTGATGTGGCCCTCATGCGCGCATGAGGGCCACGCTACGCACAGGCTGGCCGATCAGGAACCGCCGCGGCGGCCGCCCTGGGGCATCGCGGCAAGGTTCGCTTCGAACTTCGTCTTCTGGTCGGCCGTGAGCACCGCCTTGATGGCGTCATTCCGCTCAGTGGTCACCTTCTGCATCTTCTCGCGCCCTTCGGGACTGCGCATGGCTTCCATGCCGCCCTGCATGAGCTCCTGCTGCTTCTTGGCCGCCTCCTTGAAGATGACATCGATCTTCTCGGTCTGGCTCGCATCGAGGGTGATGTCCTTGAACAGCATTTCCTTCTGGCGCGCGAGGCGCTGTTCGGGGGTCATCTGCTGGCCACCCCCACCCCCACCGCCGCCTCCGGCCTGAGCGTAAACGGGAGCAGCGATCGCGAGGACAGCGGCGGCGGCGATCAGGCGAAGTGTGTTCTTCATCGAATGGGTTCCCAAAGAGGGAGGTTTGACCGCACTGCAGGCACGGGGGCACTGAAGTGGGCAGCTCGCCGCGGACGCGGCATGCCAGTAGACGGGTCAGCCCGGAGGGACGTTAAGTCGCATGCGCGGGGGATCGTAGATGTGACGAGCTCAGCCGTAACGATTCCACCGGATGGAATCCGAACCCACGACATCCTTCCAACCGGCACTGGCACCGGCACCGGCACCGGCACCGGGAACGGCATAGCCACTGCTACCAGGGCGTTCCACTGGCACCTATCGCGTGCCGCTGGTGACCGCCGGCGCGCCCGCCGATGCCCGCAGATACCCGCTGATACCCGCTGGTACCTGCTGGCACCCGCCCGCGCCCTCTGGCGCTCGGCGCTGAGACGCGTACAATAGCGCGATTGTGACGACCCCTCCTTCGCCGCTGGATGCGGCAGATCAGTTGATTGTTCCGGGCGAACTCGTGGAGACTCGCTCCGCTCCTCCAATACCGGAGCCTCCGGCGCCGGTGATTGTCCCGGCGCGGTGGCTGCTCCAGGAGGGTGGCCCAGTCATCGGGTTCCGTTTCATGGGGGAGGTGCTCCGGGAGGCGCCGCCCTCCCCAGGGCGCTGGGGACTCGTGCCATATGGCAGCCGACGAGGATGGGAGATCTTGAGCCGCCAGGATGAAGACGGTCGGTGGCCCGCCGGATGGCTCACTGTCCCCGTGAACGACGCCTTCGCGCCGCTTGGCACCATTCCGGCATTCCGGGCCCTGCTGGAACTGCGCTGGGATGTAGAGTCGCCGGGGCTCGTGGCGACGCGCCGAGCGTTGTTTCGCCTGCTGGCCACCGACAACGATCCCCGCCTGCTGGGAGAACTGCAGCCAGCGCCGGATGATGACGATCTGGCTCTTCTGGCAAGGCATCGACTTCGGGAAGCCGCCGCCGCTGCGCTCGCGCAGGCGGGACTGGAGCAGGACCCCCGCCTCCGTGGAGCTGCCGGCCGGCTGCTCGACCGAGTCGACGCCTTCCTGCGCTCGCCGCGGGCAGCCAGGCCGTGGGGTCGAGTGGGGAACCAACACGTCCTGGAGGAGGATGCCGACCTCCCGTCGTTTCATTTCCTGCAGATGCTGGCATTCATGCCGCACTTCCGGAGTGAGCGCACGGAGTTTCTGGAACGCCTTTTCCGCTGGTTGAGCCAACCCTGGCCACGACAGGCTCCGGTGCAGCGCGTGGGCGCACATCTCGTCGAACAGCCACACCTGGTGCTTGGCGATTTCCTTGCGACGCGCAGCGATATCGATGCGGACATGCCGTCCTCCCTGGCGTGGTTGGAGACGATGGCTCGGCTCGGATTTCTGGAACACCACGAGGGGTGGGCCCGCCTGCTTGACCGGATGCTGGGTGACCGGGATCGCCACGGGGTGTGGGTTCCACCTCGGTCGGTGGTGATTCCCGACAGAGCGCCAGACTGGGTCTGGCCGTCGATGACCCTCGCGGATCGGGCCGGCCCGCCCCCTGCCATAGGCGCACATTTGAGCGGAAGGGTCGGCGGTGTTCCCGCAGCCCTTGGGGTGTCCCTCGATATCACCTTCCGACTGGCGCTGATCGCCCGATTGGCGGGACGCCCGATCGAGCTTCGATAACGCCGCTGCCACGGCGGCCGAAGCCCCGGCAAGTCGGGCCGTCGGGTACGCCATTCCATACTGGCGCGTCCGGGATTGATTAGCTTACCAGACTGAACATGACAGTCATCGATCCTGAAACGCTTGTCGACGATACCACCTTCGCCGACCTCGGGCTTGCTCGCCCGCTGCTGGACGCCCTGCAAGAGGCAGGATACGTCCGTCCCACCCCCATTCAGCGGGAAGCCATTCCGCTGGCATTGGCCGGGCGTGACCTCATCGGCCTCGCCCAGACAGGCACCGGAAAAACCGCAAGCTTCACGCTCCCCGTGGTGCAGCGGTTGCTGGGCGGTCCGCGCCGTACCCGCGTGCTTGTCCTGACGCCAACGCGTGAGCTCTGCATCCAGGTGGAAGAGAGCGTACGCAAGTACTCGAGTTACGCGCCGGTGGATGTCGTGCCGGTGTACGGCGGTGTGGGGTATGAGCCGCAGGAGAAAGCGCTGCGACGTGGTGTGGATGTCGTGGTCGCCACGCCGGGACGCCTGCTCGACCATCTCGAGAAGCGGAACGTCGACTTTACGTATCTCGAGACGCTCGTGCTCGATGAAGCCGATCGCATGCTGGACATGGGATTCGCGCCGCAGATCAATCGCATCGTGGAGCAGATTCCGCGATATCGGCAGACCCTGCTCTTCAGTGCGACCATGCCGCCTGAGGTTGAGGCGCTGGGACGCAAGTATCTGCGCAAGCCGGTCGTCGTGCAGGTCGGGCGTCGTTCGTCGGCCGCGACCACGGTCACGCACGCGGTGTATCCGGTGCCACGTCATCGCAAGAATGATTTGCTGGTCCATCTGCTGACCGCCGGTGACCACGAATCGGTGCTCGTGTTTACGCGCACGAAGAGTGGCGCCGACCGCGTTGTCCGGGATCTCGCACAGGCGGGCATTCACGCTGGCGCCATGCACGCGGACAAGTCGCAGCGGGAACGGGTGCAGGCACTCGAAGACTTCAAGTCCGGAACCCTGCGCGTCCTCGTTGCGACCGATATCGCGCAACGCGGGCTCGATATTTCGGGTATCACACACGTAGTCAACTTCGACGTTCCGCAGCAGCCCGAGGACTATGTGCACCGCATCGGGCGGACGGGACGCGCGGCGAGTACCGGAGATGCGTACACGTTCATGTCCGCCGAAGAGATTGGCATGGTGCGCACCATCGAGCGGACGATCGGGCAGGAGATCCCTCGAGTGAGTGTGGCCGGATACGATTTCGGTACCTGATCCGGTCTGCGTCATTGCCGGCTCACGCGTCCGAGACGGGAGACGAGGAGGGTATCGGATCGGTGCCCGCGCGACAGCACCAGACGCAGGTTGGCGGCGCCCGCACCGAGTCCCGACGCTGCGTAGGCCATGGAGTCGCGGCTGCTGGTGAGGCGGATGTGCGACCGAGCGAATTGCGCGGTGGCGAGTGTGTCTGCGCCGGTATGGACGACGAGCCGGTGCTGGCCGGGATCGATGCGCAGTGCCGTGGACATGCCAGTAGCCAGCGCATGCTCCCGCGCCAGCGCGAAGAGCGCCGCGGCTTCCTGCATAGCCGCTTCGACTGCAGCGGCATCGAGCAGGCGCCCGCTGCCCACGATCGTGATGGTCGCCAGGATCGCCAGAACAGTCAGCGTCAGCAGTTGCTCAATCGTGGTGCTGCCTCTGGGTTTGCTCGACGAGGCCGATGCACTGCGGCACGAACGGCAAGGCATAGGGGTCACGGAACGGCTCCTGGCGCGGCTCCAGAATCGGCTTCGGGAACGGTTGGTGGTGGCGTGCGTAAGAGAGTGCCCGCATTGGTCGCCCTCCGGCATATATGGAGACTGCTGCCGTTACGAGGCACGCCAAACACTGGTCATTCCCACACAGGTGTGTGTCACCAGAACGCCGCGTTCCCGTCCAAATCGACGCGGCCTGGCCTGCTGCGTTCGCGGCAGGCTCGCCGCTCACCTCGCGGGCGGCAGTGTTCAGTTGTTCGATGTTCTTCACTCTTCCGCTTCTTTCGGTAACATGCGCATTGCCATTTCCACTGGCGGCGGCGACGCCCCAGGTCTCAACGCGGTCATTCGGGCCGCGGTCCTTTCGGCGCGTACCCGTGGCTGGGATGTGCTCGGTATCAAGCGAGGATACGCCGGACTGCTTGGCGAGGATGAGGTCGTGCCCCTCACGGCCGACACGGTCCGCGGGATCGGTGGGCAGGGAGGCACGATTATCAAGACGACAAATCGTGGCAGTCCCTTCGCGTATCCAGCGCAGTTGGCCGATGGGACCTGGACCACTGTCGATCGCTCGGAAGAACTGATCGAGAACGCCCGCAACCTCGGGATCGAGGCGCTCATCTCCATTGGCGGGGATGGGTCACTGGCCATCGCCCGAAAGCTCGTGGCCAAGGGCGTTCGCGTGGTGAGCGTGCCGAAGACGATCGACAATGACGTCCCGGGGACGATCAACACCTTCGGATTCGACACCGCCGTGAACACCGCGATGGAAGCGATCGACAAGCTCCACACGACGGCGGAGTCGCATGATCGGGTGATGGTCCTGGAGGTCATGGGGCGTGAGGCGGGATTCATTGCCCTGCATGCAGGGGTCGCAGGGACGGCCGATGTCATCCTGATCCCAGAGATTGAGTGGGACATCGAACATGTGTGCCAGAAGATCCTTTCCCGCGACGCGGCGGGCCGACGCTTCAGCATTGTGGTCGTGGCCGAAGGAGCCAAACCGCGAGGCGGGCAGGAGTCGATCATCGGCGCGTCGCTGCCCGGACAGGAGCGACGGTTGGGAGGAATCGCCGAGCGACTGGGGTACGACATCCAGCGCCGAACGGGCAAGGAAACACGATCACTGGTGCTGGGCCATCTGCAGCGAGGCGGGGCACCGACGGGGTACGATCGTCTCCTGGCCACCCGATTCGGCGCAGCGGCGGTGCAGGCCGTGGCAGACAAGAAGTGGGGGCATATGGTGGCCTTGCAGTCACCCCACCTGGTCACCATTCCCATCGAACAGGTGTTGGCGGAGACGAAGCGGGTGGACCCAGCGCACGATATCGTGCAGGCCGCGCGGATGATGGGCATTTCGTTCGGAGACTGACCATCGCCTCGTATTTTTCCCACTGTCCTCCGGAATGACGGTGCTGTCCTCTTGCTGGGACAGACTGACCGAGTCAGCGGCCAGAGCACTATCCCGAGGGTACGGTACTGCCGATACTTAGAGCGCTGGTTCCTGTCTGGAGGCGCTGGCACGCTCCCTGCTGCTGAAGATCGTCGGGAGATCCGGAACGCCCTCCATAGTGGACGGCGGACGATGCCCTGATGCGGTGCTGTTGGAGGAAGTCATGAAACGCAATTCCTGGAGTGTCGTTGCAGCACTGGCCGCGCTGTGCCTCTCGGTGCCGGCTAGTCGCGCATTGGCACAGACCAAGCCTGATAAGGACAAGGGTGCTGAGAAGCTCACGGTCCCGAAGGAGTATCTGCCACCAGCGGGCATGTGCCGCGTCTGGGTGGAAGGTGTCCCGCCGGCGCAACAGCCTGCTCCCACCGACTGCGCGACAGCCGTGCGCAACAAGCCGGCCAACGGGAAAGTGATCTACGGTGAGGACAGGGCGAAATCGGGAGGCAAGAAGATGGATGACCTGCCGATCAACCGACTGAAGAGTGGTGAGAAGAAAGGCCCACCACTGGTTCCTCCGCTGGCGACGGCGCCCGATGGTCGGGCGCGTGAGGCCTGGGAGCAGAAGAAGGTGACGGACGAGCAGTTGTATGGCGATCGGCCGGCGAGTTCCTCGCCGGCTTCGTCGTATCCGGGGGGGATGGTGTCACCCTCAGGGACTGTACCGTCACCCGGCGGGTATGTAACGCCGGGCGGCGTCGTGGTCCCCGGTGCGCCCATGGACCCCAGGTATTTCGCACAGAACCCCAGTGTCCGACCTCCTGGCACGGGGTCGTCCGTGTGTCTCGACCGGGACGGTGATGGGTGGTGTGATGACCTGCGCTTTGGTCCGCCCGTGTGCACCGATACGGATCGCGACGGTCGCTGCGATGATCTCCCCGAATATGCATCGCGCGCCTATCCCCAGGTCTTGCCACAGATGCGCAGCGCGCTCGACGTGATCGATGGACGTGGCAGTCTGGAGGTCATGCAATGGATTGGCACGAACGAGTTCATCGTGCGTGTACCGGAGCAGGGCCGAGGGGGAGTGCCGTGGCGCGCGATCTTCCTGGACGCAAAGGGAGAGTTGCTGCAGGTCTGGACCGACAGCAATCGCGATGGCCGCGCCGATCGCGTGGAGATCTTCCGCAACGGACAGCGTACCAAACTGATTCAGCGATGAGCGTCTGAAGCAACTCCAGGATACTCGCGGAATACCCACCGTATTATTGCGGTCGTCAGGTTGTCTTGTCGGATCTCGGTGTCCGAATCAGAATAGGGAAGTTGCTTTGTCCATCCTCCTTCTGATTTGAGACGCTTCCCATGTCCAGTGATCCGACGCCGCGGTTGTCCGACCTCGTGGCGGCAGACGAACAGGCTCCAAGCGATCGCCGCAGCTTTCTGGCGCGTGCCTCTGCACTCACGCTTGCCATACCTGGAGTCGCCGCGCTGGCCGCGTGCGATCGGCCGGAGTCACAGCCGCCTGCCGCCACGCCTCCAGGAGCACAGCCCGCCGCCCCTGCTTCCGGCATCCCCGACAATTCCAACAGTCGCCTCGATTCCGCCGTGGTCCGCGGCGAGCATCATGCGGCGACCTCCGCAACGGGTGGAGTGGTCGATGCCTCATCCGTGACCTATCACCGTTTCGCCCCAGAGCTGCCCCCGCCGCCGGCCAATGGCAAACTGGTGCTGCACTGGCACGCACAGGAAACTCCAGTCCGCATCAGCGACGATACGGTCGTGGCCGCGTGGACCTTTGAAGGGGACATTCCCGGCCCCATCGTGCACTGCCGAGTCGGCGACACAGTGGAGTTCACCCTCACCAATGATGTGGCAATTCCGCACTCCATCGACTTCCACGCCGCGCAGCTCGATCCCAAGGTGGCGTTTCGCTCGGTGACCAAGGGGGAGTCGGTGACTTTCACCTTCAAGCCCAAACATGCCGGCGCGTTCATGTATCACTGTGGTACCGCGCCTGTTCTCATGCACATCGGGACCGGCATGTACGGTGCCCTCATCGTCTCACCGCGAGAGGGGCTCCCGCCGGCGAAGGAATTCGTCCTGGTGCAGGGCGAGTACTATCTCTCGCCTCCCAGCAAGGGCGTGCGTGCCTTCGATTACGAGAAGATGCTGACCACGATGCCGGATCAGCTCTGCTTCAATGGCAGACCAAGTCAATACATGAAGGAACCCATTCGTGTGAAGGTGGGGGATCGCGTGCGCTTCTGGGTTGTCTCTGCCGGGCCCTCACACCCGTGTCATTTCCACGTGGTTGGCGAGCAGTTCGATTCGGTCTGGCTCGGCGCTCCCCCGGCGTCTCCGATCCGTGGCGTACAGACCTTCACGGTTCCGGCGGGCGGTGGCATGGTCTTTGATCTGATCTGCGATATCCCGGGGGAGTTCCCCTTCGTGAATCACGCCTTCGGACACGGCCAGAAGGGCGCGATCGGCATTCTGCTGGTGGAGTGAGCGTTGCGCGGATCCGCACGCATCCTCTCGGCCACCACTTAGTTTGAAGGCGTGCGCACTCCTCATGATCGTTACCTCCCACCCGACCGGGACGCCTTCGCGGCGGCCAAGCCCGCGACCGGTCGGGTTATCGTCATCGCACCAACCCGGGCGGCCTGCGAGACCATCGAGTTGGCGCTCGGCTTGCATCTGGACACGTTCCTGGAACGGACCCGCGGCGCCGATCTGCGAACGCTTGCTTCGGGCGGCAAGGGCTTCGGTATCGTCGCCGGAACTGGAACCGGAAAGACCCTCGGGATCCGTCCTATTGCCGAGACCATTCTGGGCACGGACCATCTGCGTGTCGGTGTGGTCAACCGCGAACGCGAAGCTACACCGGAGACTCCGACGTGGAATGTCGTCATCGTCACCACCGGCATCGCTCGACGCTGGTTTCAGGATGGAGATATCCATCCGCAGGATACGCTGGTCGTCGATGAGATCCATCAGACCAGTGCCGAACTGGAGCTGTGCCTCGCCCTCGGCAAGCGCGTAGGATGTCGGTTCATCTGGCTGTCGGCCACGGTCGATCCGACGTTCTACTCGCACTACCTGGAGAGTGCGGATGTGTTGGAGGTCTCGGCCTTTGACGCCTCGAAGGCCGCCAGGGTTCAGGTGGAGCGCCGGGAGCCCCTGCAGTTTCTGGATGACCGTTTTCTGCAGAAGCTGTCCCGCTCCGAGCGGGGCGTCGCAATCTTTCTGCCGACTCGGGCGGCGGTGGAAGAGGCGGCGGAGACGGTGCGAACGCGATTCCCGCGGATCACGGCCGCGCACTATCATGGCGGTGAACCCATCCGGGTGATTCGTCCCTTCCTCGAAGGGGATATTCCGAAACCGTTTTTTCTCGCGATGACGGCGGCCGGGCAGAGTGCCCTCAATGTCCCCGGGCTCGATACGGTCATCATTGACGATACGCGTTTCACAAATGTCATCGACCGTGGGCGCAACGTGCTCACGCGCGTGCATCTCGGAGCCAACGAGATCCTGCAGATGGCGGGCCGAGTGCATGGACGGGTTGAACACGGACGGGTGTTCATCCTGAGTGACCGCGACATCCGATTCGAAGCACTCAGGCCGACGGAGCCCGAGTTCCAGCTGGCCGGCGACTCTGAACGCGTGGCGCTCACCTGTGCCGGACTTGGCGTGCGTGCTGACGACCTGGATCTCCCGGTGCCGCTGGACCGGACATCGTATCGGCGAGCGATGACGCTTCTTGAGTCTCGCGGACTCGTCGAGAACGGCAACCTCACGCCCTACGGTCGTTCGGTGGAAGCCCTGCCGGTGGAGCGTGCCTGGGGAGAGCTCATCTTCAATGGTGACGATACCCTGTTGCCGATGCTGGCGGTGATGAGCGGAATCGAGTCGTTGCATCGCATGACCCGCGAGGGGCGGGACCTCGAGGGCCTGGCTGTGCGGGGGTCTGATCATCTGACGGCCTATAACCTCTATGCCGAAGGCTTCCGTGTCGCCGGATATATCGGAGAGGTGTACGGACTCTCGCGTCATCTGTTCGACGCCGATCGGATCTCGCACTGGGCAGAACAGCGCGGAGTTCTGGTAAAGGCGCTGGAGGATGCGGCGCTCGCCATGGCCAGCGTGTATCGCTCGGTGGGGGTGCCGCTGCCTACCACGATGCCGCGGGCCGGCACGGCGATTCATCGACAGTTTGCCGATCTGGTGGCGCAATACATGCCGTTCGATCTCGTGATTGAGGAACAGACGGCCGATGGTCACGAGGCTCGCGTTTCAAAAACCAGCGTGTGCGGTTCGTGGGGGGCGGTTGCGGGTTCGCTGCGCTATTTCGCCGATCGGTTTGGAGTTCCCCGTGCGAGCATCGAGGGCACACAACTCCCGTTGGATCTCGTCCACCAGTACGCAGAGCGTCATGCGCCGGAGTTGCACCTCGACGCGCAGCGCAAGCACAGTCCGGTTCTGCTGCAGCGGCGAGTGACCTACTTTGGATTTGACCTGACCCGAGAGCAGGAACCCCTGCCTGAATTTCCGCCGGAACTGGCCGCTGGCGCTCGGGAGCTGCTTGCACTCGCCGCCGCGCGCGGTGAGCTGCGCCATTCCGGCGTGCGCCGCAATCAACCGGTGGTCGATGAGATTCGGGAAGTGCGGCGTCGTCTTGGCGCGGAGGTGCCCAGGTTGGGTCAGGCGGAACTGGCGGCGTGGTACCTGTCTCGCATGGGCGAGGCATCGAGTTGGGAAGCTATTCGCGCACTGCCACTGCTGATCGATCGCCGCGATTTCCTGAGTGGCGACCAACTGACCAGGGCACATCAGTTGCCAAAGACGGCGATCGTGCGGGATCGGGACGTGACGCTCGAATACGACTTCGAAGAAGACTCGGATGGCACGTCGCAGCGTGTGGTCCGGCTTCGCCTCCCCGAGAAGCTTGCCCGCACGCTGGTAGAGGAGGAGCTCCCCGTCCTCGATAGGCCCATGAGATTCGTGGTGGGGCGTGGAGCCCGTGGGGCCGTACGTGCTGCGGATCTCCACACCCTGCAGGAGCGACTCGATCTGCCGTTCGGCGATGAGGAACGCGGGGTGCAGGAGGGGGGATCCGAGCCGGGGGATCAACGTGCGCGCCATCGCGGTGGAGGTCGTCGCGGCCGCCATGACGGCGGACGGGAGGGGGGGCGCAGTGGAGGTGGTGAGCGCAGCGGATCCGCTTCAGGTGGACGCGGCGGCCATCGGCATCCCGGGAAGGGGCGTCGTCGCCGCTAGGTCAGTCTGCGAGATCGCGGGCGCCGTTGAGTAGCTCCGTGAGTGCGCGTTCCACCGTCCCGCTCCAGCGTGTGAGCTGCGAACGCAAGGCTGCCAGTTCCTGACGGGCTGCGGTGGTTCGTGCGGCCGCGTCGTCGTGCATCACCGTGAGCTCCACCACGCGCTCGCGGAGCACATCCACCTCTGCCAGCGTCTGGCGATGCTGGCGTTCGGACGTCTCGAGCATTTCCTGGGCGCCGGCGCGTGTGTGCGTGAGCAGCGTGCACATCGCCCGCCAGGCATCCCGTTCAAGCACCAACTGATCGCGGGCCGCGCGATCTTCCGCGAGGCGTTCGCGAAGACGCAGGAGGCGCTGCAACAGCGAGCCGGTTCCGTCGATGGCCGTGCCGGGGCCGAGAATGGCGAGTGCGGACTGCAACTCACGATCGAGCTCCAGGGCCCTTCGCGCGTGCTCGTCACGGGCGAGGCGGGTTTCGTCGATCGTGGCGAGTGCTTCCCGCAGGGCTCGCAATTCCACGGCGATGCGTCGCACACCTCGCGCATCGCCTTCCGAGACGAGCCAGCGGAGCGACGCCACGAAACCTCGTTCGAGCGTCAGGTCCGGGTCCGCCGTGTGCGGGACAGGATCGATAGATCGCCCTGGCGTGCGGGGCGTGGTCATGCGGGAATCGCAGCGGTCACGTGGAGCCCCAGTTCGGGCTGATCGGCGCTCACGGGGCCCCCAATGCGCGGGCGCGATGGCGAGCGGCCTTGGCGCGATTTCCGCAGGTGCCCATGTCGCACCAGCGCCGCAATCCATTTTTTGTGGCGTCGAGGAAGACTCGGTGACAGCGAGGATCCGCGCATCGCCGTACTCGACCGAGTTCTCCCTCGACCAGGGACTCCGTCGCCGATTCCACGATCGGAATCATGAGGCCCGCGAAGGCATCCCCGGTTGGTACGAAGCTGCGAATGTATCCTCCGCCGAGCCGAGGATCGATGCGTCGGGTCCCGGCACTGCGGCCCAGCACTCGATTGATCTCAACGACTGCATCCTCTCGCACGCGAGGCAGCTGTGCCCCGCGTTCCGCCAGGGCGCGCAGGGCAGCCCGTACCCGACGGGCATCCACCAGCGTGGCCGCTGCTGCTGCCGGTTGCAGAACGGCGCGGCGCAGAATGCCAATGCCTCGTTCGTCGTCAATGGCCGCGTGTTGCTGCAGCCAACCGAGCAGGGCGTCGAAGTCGCGCAACAGATCTCCGCCCGGTGATTGACCGACGGCATCGGTGTTGACGAAATCGAGCCAGAGACGCGTGCGAGGCGGCAGCGGACCGGGTGGCCGTTCACGTGCAGCCGCCGTTCGCGCGTCGGGGGGAGCGACGGCCATGCAGCGGAGTACCAGCAGAATGCCAATGGAGTGGCGAGGGAATTCTTGCGCAACTAACCAGGGAACGGCCCTTTCGGTGGGCGTCCGCCTGTTAACCTAATACGCGCACACGTGGCTGCGAGCAAGCGCCTATTTTGGGGTGGCTCCGAGTTCCCCAGACCTTTCTCAGGCATTCCCGTGTCCAACCTGTTTCGTCGTGTCGTTGTCGGGTCTACCAATCCGGTCAAGATCGCTGCGGTCCAGGCGGTGATCGTGCGTTTGGCACCCGAGGCCGTTGTGGTGGGCGTCGCGGTGTCCAGTGGTGTGCCCGATCAGCCCATCGGGGACGCAGAGACGCAGGCTGGGGCGCGGCAGCGGGCCATTCAGGCCCTCAAGGATGGAGGCGGCTCGCTGGGCATCGGTCTCGAAGGCGGCATCGTGCAGATGGCCAACGGCAGTATGCGCAGCTGTGCCTGGGCGGTGGTGGTCGACGAGGAAGGCTGTGAAGGCCTGGGTGGCTCGCTGTCGATGCCCTTGCCAGAGATGGTTGCGGTGCGGATTCGAGCCGGCGAGGAACTGGGGCACGCCATGGATGCCGTTGTCCAGGCGACGGGGACCAAGCACGGCCGAGGGGCCGTGGGCATTCTCACGGCGGGGCTGGTGGACCGTCAGCGCGCGTACGAACCGATGGTGGCGTATGCGCTGGCGCCGTGGCTGGCGCCAGCGTTGTTCGGGCGGAGCGGCTGAGAGCTCCCGACAGGTCGCCCTACTGCTGCGGCCTGTAGACCAGGACGGGAACCTCGGTGCCGCGCAGCACCTCGTCGGTGACGCTGCCCAGGACGAGCCGTTTGAGTCCGCCGCGTCCGTGCGTGGCCATGGACACCGCGCTGGCCTGCAAGTCCCTGGAGGTATCCTCGATGGCTCGCGCTACGCTCATATCGCTGACGGCTGACCACGTGGTGCCTGCCGGGCAGTCGGCGGCGACGCGAGAGAGGTAGTCCTCCCGTCCGGAGGCTTCGGCTTCGAGCGCCTGCCCGTCGGCCAGGAGCGCCTCGGCACCGAATGGGGCCATGGGAATGGCATGGGGGACGGCCACGCTGATGAGATGCAGCCGGGCCCCGATGGCTTCGGCGAAGGCGCGAGCATACGGAAGGATCACTTCCGAGAAGGGCGATCCATCGAGCGGGCAGAGCAGGGGACCGGAGCGCAGCGTGCCTGGTGTCGCGGTTTCGAATCCCGGCACGAGGAGGACCGGTCTGGTGGCGCGCGTGAGATACGCTGTGGCGATGCTGCCGAGTCGCAGTCGTTCAAAACCACTGCGCCCGTGTGTGCCCATGATCGTCAGATCGATACCGGTTTGTTGCGCATGTTCCTCGAGCGCTTCAATGACCGTGCCTTCGAGCAGCACACCCGTTGCGTTCACGCCCTCGGCAACAAGCTGCGCGACCGCTGCATCGAGCAGTTCCTGATCGTGCTGACGATGGGTGTTGACGAGCGCCTGATCGTAGACCGGGATGGCGACTTCGCCGGGGACGAAGGGGATGTACGCACTGGGGTCGTGCACGAAGGCCACGTGTAGCGACGCACCGGTCTTGCGTGCAATGGCCGCAGCCAGCGGAAGGGTTCGCGCGGAAGGTGCGGAACCGTCGTAGGGAACGAGAATCGAGCGATACATGACCGTACGGTGCACGAGCGACGCCAATTCGGCCAGAGGGGAATCCCGGACGAGGGGCCGGTGCGTGGTCACGATCGCCAAGGCGCTAGATTTCACGGATGTCGAATACATCGTCAGACGTGCAGGCTGGCAGTTACATCAGGAAGGGGTTCGGTCTCAAGGCGGAGGTGCAGGAAACGCTCGCCGCCGACTATACCGGCCATCTCGTGGATCTGCTCCGGGAGCGGGACTTCGTTCTCATGGTGGGAGACACCACGATTCGATTGGCACGGGAGTTCGGCTTCTGTTACGGCGTGGAGCGGGCCGTGGACTATGCCTACCAGGCGCGTCGAAAGTTCCCGGAACGCCGGATCTTCCTGGCTGGCGAGATCATCCACAATCCGCATGTCAACGCGAAGCTGCAGGAAATGGGCGTCGTGTTTCTCGCGGCCAAGGGCAAGGGATTCGACTATGCCCCCGTTCAGCCTGAAGATGTGGTGATCCTGCCGGCCTTCGGCGTCACCATCCAGGACTTCCGGAGCCTGCGTGAGCTGGGTTGCGTCGTGGTCGATACCACCTGCGGGTCGGTGCTCAATGTCTGGAAGCGCGTGGAGGCGTATGCGCGGGATGGGTTCACCTCGCTGATTCACGGCAAGTACTATCACGAGGAGACGCGTGCG
The DNA here is from genome assembly GCA_964586985.1 of uncultured Gemmatimonas sp. GTDB lineage: Bacteria > Gemmatimonadota > Gemmatimonadetes > Gemmatimonadales > Gemmatimonadaceae > Gemmatimonas. The sequence continues at coordinate 19,020 of CAZPJX010000040.1, forward strand.
ACAGCCTCGCAGGTGGAGAAGTATGCCGGTGGGCAGTACCTGGTGGTGCGCGATATGGCCGAGGCGGAGCTGGTCATGGACTATTTTGAAGCGCGTGCCGGAGGCTCGCCGCAACGGCCGGTGTTGTCTCGGGTCGCTTTCCTCGAACGCTTCGCCAAGGCCGCCAGCGACGGTTTCGATCCCGACCTGCATCTGGAGCGTGTGGGCGTAGCCAACCAGACCACCATGCTGGCGCGGGAGTCGTTGGCGATCGGCACGGCGGTGGGAGAGGCGATGGTGCGCGCCTATGGCGAGGCGCATCGCGCGGAACATTTCCGTACCTTCGACACCATCTGTAGCGCCACGCAGGATCGACAGGACGCGGTGAAGGAATTGTTGCGCGAAACGATCGATCTGATGGTGGTGGTGGGCGGCTACAACTCGAGCAACACCATCTCCCTGGCCGCCCTGTGCGCCGAACGGGTACCGACCTTTCACATTGCCGATCCTGATGCCATCGATGTGGAGGGAAACCGCGTGCAGTTCCGGCGCATCGGGGCCGTGCATCATGAAGACGCCGCATCGCCCTGGCTACCGGCACAGGGCGCGCTCCGCATCGGAATCACGGCGGGGGCGAGCACACCGAACAACAAGATCGAGCAGGCGATCGCGCGGGTCTTCGCCATTCGTGGGGTGGACGCGGGAGCGATCGTCTGATGAGGTGCTCGCCGCGCGCGCGTCTGGCCATCCGATGGGCCATGCTCGGCGTGCTCACGAGCGCGGTGGCAGTCGCGTGCCGAAGCGGCGCCGGGGGGCGGCCGACCTCGATCGCCGTGGAGGCGGGAAGCGGGGCGGGTCCGGTACGCACTGGCAATGAACCCATCGTCGTGCGCATGCTGCTGGTCAACGATGTGTATGTCACGGACACGCTGCGTGATGGCTCGGGTGGATTGGCTCGCGTGGCGGCGATCCGCGACTCCATCGAGAGGGCGACCAAGGCGCCCGTCGTGTTCGTTCTGGCTGGTGACGTTCTCTCGCCCAGTGTACTGAGCAAGTGGTATGGCGGGGCACAGATGGTGGATGGGTTCAATGCCGCGCGGCTCGACGTCGCGGCATTGGGCAACCACGAGTTCGATGGCTCGCGTGCGAACCTGCTCGCGCGGCTTGGTGAATCGCGGTTTCGCTGGATGTCGGGTAACTGCACTGAATCGAACGGGGCGCCGTTCCCCGGTGTGCGTGGCTGGGATACGCTCCGCGTCTCCGGCGTGAAGATCGGGATCTTCAGTACGAACATCGTGCTGGAATATCCGAGCTATGTGCGTTGCCGGGATGCGGATTCCGCCACGACTGCCCTGGTGGATACGTTGCAGGCACAAGGCGCCGAGTTGGTGGTGGGGCTCACCCACCGGCTGATGTATCAGGATTCGCTCTCGCTGCTGCAGGAGCCGCGCATTCACGCCATTCTGGGCGGGCACGATCACGATGGCCGACGGCTGTCGCTGAATGGGCGTGTGGTGGTGAAGGCCGTGTCGAATGCCCGCACTGCGTATCTTGTGACCTTTACGCGTACCGCCGATGGGTGGAGTACCCAGGATCAGGAAATTCGTACTGGGCGCGGCATGCGTGACGACCCAGTCACCCTGGCCGCGGTCGCGCGTTGGCGGGACACACTGAATCGCCGGATTGGGCCGGACCGGGTGCTGGGCGTCGCGCCGGAGCCGATCAATGCCATCGACTCCATCTCCAAGCGGGAAAGCCGTTTCGGCAACATGATCGTGGATGCCATGCGTGAAGGGACAGCAGCAGACGTGGCCATGATCAACTCGGGTGCGCTGCGCTTCGATGATGTCATGCCGGCCGGCCCGATCACTCGGCATATGATCGAGGGCGTCTTTCTGTTTGCCGACGAGACACGGGCCATCACCTTTCCGCTCTCCGGGGCACGTCTGCGTGAACTGCTCGAGACGGGAATTCGTCGCGGTGGACTTGGCAGTGGCCCCTATCCGCAGGTGAGCGGAGTGCGTTTCCAATTCGACGCGCGACAACCGAGCGGCGCTCGCGTGATCGGTGCACTCACCCGTGACGACGGCCAGGTGATTCGCCCCACGGATACGCTGCGCGTGAGCTTCGTGACCTATCCGGCATGCAAAGGCGGTGATGGGTACCGTATTCCGGAAGCCGCTGCGGCCTGTGCGGCCTACGATCTGAATCCCACCAGTGTCCCCCGGACGGCGGATCTTGTGATCCGCCATCTCGAACGGATGGATGGTCGTCTCGTGATGCCGCCGATCGGGCGGGTCACGCGCCTCGATCGATAAGTCCACTGCTTTCCCCGGCCATGGCCGGATCACTCCAGGATCGCCTGAGGGCCCCATGAACACGCCGTTTGAGTCGCTACCCCCCGCAGACGCCGATGTGTCGGCGCGTCTTCGTCTCGATGGCAAGGTCGCGATCGTGACGGGCGGCACCCGTGGGATCGGGTTGTCCATCGCCGCTACACTGGCGCGGGCGGGAGCGCGGGTCATGCTCTCGAGCCGCAAGGCGGAGCATGTCGAACACGCGGTGCGTAGCCTTCAGGCGGAGGGATGCACCGTGACGGGACATGTGGCCAACATGGGCAATGCCGTGGACGCCCACGAGCTTGCCGCTCGGACGGTGGAACACTTCGACGGCATCGACATCATTGTGAACAATGCGGCGGCCAATCCGGTGTTTGGTCCGTTGCAGCAGGCGAGTGACGCGGTCTTCGAGAAGACCTTCAATGTCAATGTGAAGGGGCCGCTGGCATTGTGCCGTACCGCGTATGCGGTGATGGCGGAGCGTGGGGGCGGTGCGGTGCTCAATATTGCCAGCATCGGTGGGCTCACCCCGGAACCCGGTCTTGGCCTGTACAGCATGAGCAAGGCGGCGCTCATCTCCATGACCAAGGTGATGGCGCAGGAGTGGGGGGCCGACGGCATTCGCGCCAACGTGATCTGCCCGGGCCTTATCCGGACGCGCTTCTCGGAGGCGCTCTGGCAGGATGATCAAATGGCGGCGCAATTGCTCGGACGTCAGCCGATTCGTCGGATCGGCATGCCGCAGGATGTGGCGGGACTGGCGCTGTTGCTGGTCTCCGATGCGGGGTCGTACTGCACGGGAGGGGTCTACGTCGTGGACGGAGGATACCTGACGTAGCCCCTCTCGCAGCGTCGAAGCGTCAATAGACCTCGAATATCCCCGCTGCCCCCATCCCGCCACCGATGCACATGGTGACCATCCCATAGCCGCCGCCGCGGCGGTGAAGCTCGTGCACGAGCTGTGTGGTGAGCTTCGCCCCCGTGGCACCCAGAGGATGGCCAAGTGCGATCGCGCCGCCATTCACGTTGATGATGTCGGCCGGCATGTCGAGTTCCTTGATCACCGCCAGCGCCTGGGCTGCGAAGGCCTCATTGAACTCGATCAGCTTGAGGTCGGAGAGCGTGAGCCCCGCACGGGCGAGGGCCTTGGGAATCGCCTTGATCGGGCCCACACCCATGATGTCAGGTTCGACACCAGCGACGGCGAAGCTCACGAAACGCGCGAGCGGGGTCAGGCCCAGGCTGCGGGCCCGGTCGGCGCTCATCAACAGTATGGCGGCCGCACCGTCGGAATACGGGCTCGCATTGCCAGCCGTCACGGTCCCCGTGGGAACGAATGCCGGACGCAATTTCGCAAGTCCCTCCAGCGTGCTCTCGGCCCGCGGACACTCGTCGGTATCGAACACCACCTCCGTTTCCGTCTTCTCGGCACCGTTCCATGTGTAGTGTTGGGTCACGATCGGCACGATTTCGGTGGCAAACACACCGGATGCGATCGCGGCCGCTGCCTTGCGTTGGCTGTCAAACGCAAACTGGTCCTGCTGTTCCCGCGTGATCTCCCATTGCTTCGCGACGCGCTCGGCTGTGAAGCCCATGCCGATGTAGGACTCGGTGATTGCGGGGGAGAGGCGCGCGTTGTAGCCCGACATGGGAACTTGGGACATCATCTCGATGCCACCGGCCATGACGGCGTCACCCTGGCCCGCCATGATGGCCTGCGCCGCATACGCGACCGACTGCAGTCCCGAGGAACAGAACCGGTTCACGGTGGCCGCTGCGGTGCTCACGGGGAATCCGCCACGCAACCACGCGAGGCGTGCATGGTTGAGGCCCTGCGACGCCTCGGGCATCGCACAGCCCCATTGCACGTCTTCGATGATGACGGGATCCAGGCCCGCCCGGTCGATGGCCGCCTTCATCACGGCCGCCGACAGATCCACCGGATGAACCCCCGCCAGTGCCCCATCGGCCTTGCCGCGTCCCACCGCGCTCCGCGCGCTGCTCACGATCACGACTTCGGTCATTGCTCGTTTCTCCTGGCGCGCTTAGTTGCGCAGCGGTTTGCCGGACTTGAGGGTGTAGGCGATGCGCTCCTGGGTCTCTCGAGTTCCCAGCAGACTGAGGAACTGCTCGCGCTCGAGATCGAGTAGGTCCTGCTCGGTCACGTCCCGGGCCGTTCCGTCGCCGCCGCACAGCACGTACGCGGCCGCCAATCCCACACGCACATCGTGGGCACTCGCCTGGCCCGCTTCCTTCGCGGCCCAGACGGCATACTCGAGATTGCCCAATCCCTCGCGACCGAGCGCACGGACGCGGCGCTCGATCGGTGGCAAGTATCCGGGCGCGAGATCCAGCACCCTGCGCTTCGCATCGGCGATCTGATGATCGCGATTCATGCTGATGCGATCGTCCGCCCGGAGAAACCCGAGCGCGCGAGCGTCCGGCGCCGAGGTGCTGGTCGTCGCGAATGCAATGAGCTTGAACGCCTTCTTCACGGCCGCGAAGAGATCGACCTCCTCGTACTCCTGAAGCGTCGCCGTGAAACGCATCAGCAATTCCTTCGTACCACCACCGCCGGGAATGAG
>CAZPJX010000041.1:0-23811 GCA_964586985.1 uncultured Gemmatimonas sp.
TACCACGACATCACTGAGCGCAAGTGGGCGCTCAAGGGACGCGACGGCGGTGTGGACGGTCTCGTGGCCGTGAACAATCAGGCGGGAGGACACGCGGGATCACGCGACCCACGTGCGTTGTTCGACGAGGTGGCAGATCTCGGCCTGCCGGTAGTGGCCGCCGGCGGCGTCGGTGAGCCGGCACAGGGCCGCGCGCTGCTCGACATGGGGTACGCCGGTGTGCAACTCGGCACGCGATTCATTGCCACTGCCGAGTGCCGCGCCGATCCGCGATACAAGCAGGCCATCGTTGACGCGTCGGCGCGCGACGTGGTGTTGACCGAACGGCTGACGGGTATTCCGGTGGCTGTCCTTCGCACGCCATACGTCGAGCAGTTGGGCACCACCGTGGGTCCCCTTTCGCGGATGCTCTTCCGCGGCCGGCGGACCAAGCACTGGGTCCGCACCTGGTATGCGCTGCGATCGCTGCGCCGTCTCAAGCGATCGAGTATCGACGGCGCGTCACAGGACTACTGGCAGGCCGGTCGCAGTGTCGATGCCATTCACGACATCCGACCCGCAGGGGACATCGTCGAGGCGTTCGCCAAGGCGTGCGTGGAAACACAGATCGCTTCCCGACCTTCCGTCTGAACCACCATGCCGATTTCGCTCCTGCGGTGTGTCCCGCCCCGCCATGTGCGGGCTGCAGTGCCTCTCGCACTCGCCATCCTGTCGATGCTGCCAATGCTGCCGATGTCGCTCCTCGCGCAGAACATCACACGGAGCGCTCGATCGAGCGCAGGCGGAGTCGCTCAAGCCGCACAGGAGACGAAGGCGGCACGCGTGACGACCGCCCGCCTGACGCTGCGCGGCCTCCGCGCCGCGGTCAGGCTCACGCGCGACAGCGCGGGCGTCGTGCATATCGAGGCGAAGAATGAACGTGACCTCTTTTTCGCCCAGGGCTACAGCGCGGCCCGCGATCGGCTGTTTCAGCTCGAGCTCTGGCGCCGACAGGCCACCGGCACCATGGCCGAAGCACTGGGCCCACGCTGGGTCGCGCGGGATCGTGCCGCGCGCCTGCTCGCGTACCGGGGATCGATGGCCACGGAGCTGGCGCACTATCACCCACGCGGCGCCTCCATCATTCAGGCGTTCGTAGATGGTGTGAATGCACGGGTCGCGGAAGTCCGGCGTGACTCCACCCTCATGCCGCCCGATCTCCGGGCCCTGGGTATTCAGCCCGGACGCTGGACGCCTGCGGTCGTGGTCTCGCGTCACAATGCGCTGGCGTCGAATGCCAAGGCGGAACCCAACACGGGCCGAGCGGTGCGTCTTCTCGGTGAGGATGCCGTCCGACGGCGCATGCGGTATGAGCCGGAGAATGCGCGACTCGCCATCGACTCTGCGGTGGCGAGTCTGCTCGAGGCCGTGGGCGACAACCGGATGTTTGCCGACTACGACGGCTCGCGCAGCGCCCCAACATTCCGTGCCGACGAGGTAGCCGCGGCGTGGCGGCGAAGCGACCCCGGCGAGACACACGAGAACGCCGCCGACCTGTGGGAGAGCAACAACTGGGTCATCGCCGGTTCACGCACCGCGAGCGGCAAACCCATCCTCGCCAACGATCCCCATCGCACCATCGCCGTACCGTCGCTGCGGTACATGGTCCACCTCAAGGCACCGGGCTGGGACGTCATCGGTGCGGGCGAGCCTGCGATTCCCGGCGTTGCCATCGGTCATAACCGCCATGGGGCCTGGGGGCTCACCATCTTCGGCATCGATGCGGAAGATCTGTATGTGTACGCACTCGATCCGTCCAATGCGGGCGCGTACCGCTATGGCAATGGTTTCGAGCACATGCGCACCATCGTCGACACCATTCGCGTGCGCGGCACCGCGCCGGTACCGGTCGCGTTGCAATACACCCGGCACGGCCCCGTGCTGTACGTCGACAGCGCACGACGGCAGGCTATCGCGTTGCGTGCGGCGTGGCTGGAACCGGGCAGTGCGCCGTATCTCGCGAGCCTGCGGCTCGATCAGGCGCGGACCTGGGCCGAAGCGCGCGCGGCGTTGGCATACGCCCGCATGCCCGCGCTCAACTGGATCTGGGCGGATACCAGCGGCACCATCGGCTGGCAGGCGGCGGCCATTGCGCCAGTGCGGCCAAACTGGGATGGTCTCGTGCCGGTACCAGGTGACGGCCGTTTTGAATGGAAGGGCTTTCTCCCAGTTCGCGATCTTCCGCACGAGCAATCGCCGTCACGGGGATACATCGGCACCGCGAACGCCTTCAACGTGCCACTGTCCTATCCCCGCTTCGACGCGCTGGCTCGCACCTGGGCAGACCCATTCCGTCGCGACCGGCTTACTGAAGTACTCGATACCACCCGTCACGCCACGGTCACCAGCAGTGCGGCATTGCAGTACGACGAGCTGTCCCTCCCGGCGCGCGCGCTCGTGCCGCTGCTCGCATCGCTGCCGTTTGCGTCTCCGACGGTCGCCGCCGCGCGCGATACGCTGCTTCGATGGGACCGGTTCATGCACGCCGACTCCCGTGGCGCCGCAATCTACGCGGAATGGGAGCGGCGGCTCTCCGCCATCACGGCGGCGGTGGCCGTACCGGCGCGCGCACGCAACGCTTTTCGCACCGTACCACTCGCCCGTACCGTACAATGGCTCACCCAACCTGATTCACTCCTCGGCACCAATCCCGAGGTTCGCCGCGACTCCATTCTACACCAGGCATTCGTCGAGGCAGTGGCCAATGTCACGCGCCGCTTCGGCGCCGATCCTGCCGCGTGGCGCTACGGGGATCCAAAGTTCCACTTCGTGCGTATCAGTCACGTGCTCGATCCGCTCGTGCCGGACTCACTGCGTGCCCTGCTCTCCCCTGGCCCCCTCCCCCGCGGCGGGTACGCGAACACCCTGCACGTCACAGGCAACACGGACAACCAGATGCATGGGGCGAGTCTGCGTATGGTCATTGACCTGGCCGACTGGGACGCTGCCCGCGTCACCAACACACCTGGTCAGAGCGGGGACCCACGTAGCGCGTTCTATGCCAATCTCTTTCCCCTGTGGGCGCGCGGTACATTTTCGCCACTACCCTACAGTCCCACCGCGATCTCGGCCTACACCACCGAGGTCGTTCATCTCACCCCACCACGGTAACTCGGAGATACCCCATGGTCCCGCTCCATCTCCCCCTCGTCGTGCTCGGCGCCATGCTGTCCACCACCACACCGGAACCGCCGGTGTATGCGGCGCTGCAACAGGACATGTCGTTTTTCATTACCAGCGCCGGCTCTGGTGATGGAGCCAATCTTGGTGGCCTTGAAGGTGCCGACCGGATCTGCGCTTCCCGTGCGGAGGCCGCGGGCGTACGCGGCAAGACCTGGCACGCCTACCTGAGCCAGCAGGCAGTCGGCGGCAAGACCGCCATCAATGCCCGCGATCGCATCGGCAAGGGGCCGTGGAAGAATGCGAAGGGCGTCGTCGTCGCCACCAGCGTCGACGATCTCCACAGCGACAACAACAAGCTGACCAAGGAGAACAGCCTCACGGAGAAAGGCGCCATGGTGAACGGACGTGGGGATACCCCCAACACGCACGACATCCTGACCGGTTCGACACTCGATGGACGTGTCTCGAACGACGCCGGTGACAGCACGTGCAGCAACTGGATGAGCAACGCGGAGAACGGCAGCGCCCTGCTGGGCCACCACGACCGACAGGGTGGCGGTGCGAATCCCACGTCGTGGAATTCAGCGCACGCCTCGCGCGGCTGTGGGCAGGAGAACCTGCGCGCCACGGGCGGTGCCGGGCTGTTCTACTGCTTCGCCGTATAGCAGCGCCGCGAAGTTCCCGTGGCAGTCACGGCCGCGTCGGATCCGGCGTCATCCGCACCTCGAGCACCGCCGGGTGGACGGGGCAGGTGTTGGGGTCGAGAGTACGAAACGCGGCCGTACGCCACGGGCGGTAGCCATCGGCCGTGACTTCCACGGCGTACCAGCCGAATGCTCCGGGAAAGCCGGCCCCCAGGGAATCGCTCCCTGGCCCCGAAACATCCATGCCGTGGTAGACAACCCAGGCCGCCTTCGGCCCCACGATGGAGTCGGCGATGGTGATCGATGTCGGCATCCCGACGATGCTCGCCCGGATAACCACATTGTAGAACGGCCAGCGCTTGCCGGTCTGTGCGTCGGAAACGATGACCACGAACGGCATCATGTTCTGCTCGCTGCACGGCACCACGACCGGCGCGTCGGTGGCGCAGCCCCCCGTGACAGCAGCCAGCATTGCACAGGTGAGTGCCCTCCTCTGTGTCGAGCCCTTCACGACTCCCTCCCTTCCTTTGTATTCCGCTCCGGCGCCGGGATAGCGCGGCGATACCGACAAGACGTCAGTACCAGAATGTGCTGAAGAACTGATAGCCCGGAAGCCGGTCATAAAAGTCTCCAAGGGTTCCGTACATCGGGCTGAAGAGCGACTTCTGCCAGACGTCGCTGACCGTCACGTTGCCGAAATGTTGACCAACGGCCGCGACCGTGCCATCAATGTACAACCTCACAATAGGAGCGCCGCTGTCGCCCCCCGTACCGTAGTAGGAAGCCTCATTCTGGCACAGCAGCGAGTGGCCCGACTCGTTGAAACCGTATTGGTTGGCGCAACTCGCAGTCACTGTGCCAGACTGCCGCCCACTCGTGGCGCCGATCATCTTCACGGTCAGTCCGGTATAGGGAACCTCCTCGGCGACCACAGTCTTGTACGCGGTGAAACTCGTGTCCCCATCGCTTGCGGGGTAGGCGACATGGGGAAAGTCCGCCGTGATGCTGTCGTCGTAAAAGGTCATGAGGTTGGCCTCGGTGTACCGGCAAACATGGCCAGACGGGCAGGGAGCCGCGGTGAAATATGCGGGATCTCCAGTCTCCGTAGCGGCAAAGCTCCCACCTTGGAAGCGCTGGCTGTAGTCGGTCGCCCAGTAACTCGAGGAACAGTGCGAGTTCGAAATGAAATAGCGCGCGGTAGCGACAGTGTCGTAGACCGTACCCATGTATTTCACGAGCATGAACCCGGCGGTACACCCCCCACCTAAACTCGAATTCTTAGTCCGTGCCCCCCCTGGCACCGGACGCAGCGGGTCGCTCAACAGAGCATTGGGCCGAGCGCGTTCCTGCACAACAACCTGCACCATGGCCTCGGGAACATCGTACCCGCGCAGCGTCTCCCTCGCATCGTTCACCTGAGACTCTCTGGACACACCGATTACGATGGAATTCTGACGCTCGTCGATATCCGACATTGTGAGTCCGGAGATATGCGGCAACGCGGCGAACACCGAACCGCTGTACACGTCCTTCAACTGCCGGAAGCTGTACTCGGACCTGACGGCACGAGCCGACGCAAAATCGAGCATCTTCCCCCGCGGCGGCGCATTGCGACGCCCGGGCCGCAGCCGCCACTCCAACTCGGCAAGCCGGTGTCGTTGCCCGGCCAGCGTCTCCGGATTCCGCAACCCCACCACAATGCGCCCAGTCTCATCGTACCAGAACCCGGCAAAACCGGGCACGGAATCCGCAACCGCAGCGAACATCTCGTCTATGGTCCAATGTGAGCCATGTGAGACGGGAGGCTGAACGCTCGCCCGCGAGCTAACGGCTCCGGCGGGGCTCGCTCCTGTTGGCGCGATCGTACGATCACCACACGCGGCGAGTGCACCGGCCGCAAGTACCGTAGGTACGAATACCCGCTTCATCGATCGAAGAATGAGATCGAAGGGCACTGGGCACCTCCAGCAAGAGACTTCATATACTGCGCACACGAACGCGCCGTGCGAGCGGCGAGTGTTATGATAACATGGATCCCAATAATTATCAAATTCCACTTCTCCACATCAGGTCCCATCGCGAAACCGCTGAGCCCTTCGAAACGTCCATGTACGCCTTTGCACACACGACAAACGCCCGGCTCCCTCTCGGGAACCGGGCGTTCTTCGTCGGCACCGGCAATCAGTTCGCCGTCGTACCCGGCGCCTGTCCCTGCAGCCAGTAGCCGAACCACTGACGCAACCGGCCAAGCCGATCGACCAGCAGCCACGGCTCACCCGTGCGGCTCAGATCGTGGTTGGAGCGCGGATAGCGCACCATTTCCACCGGCACGCCCTGCTTCTTGAGTGACATGAACCAGATTTCCGCGCTGCCCATGGGCGTGCGATGATCTTCTTCGCTCTGCACGATGAGCATGGGGGTCTTCACCTTGTTCACGAAACGGATGGGCGAGAGATCGTCGTACAGTTTCTGGTTGTCCCACGGCTTGCCATAGAACTCGAACTCCGTGAGGTTCTGCGCGTCACTCGAGCCGTACCAGTAGGTCCAGTCGGTGATAGTACGATCGGTCTCAATGGCTTTGAAGCGCGTGGTCTTCGTGGCCAGCCAGGTGGTCATGAAGCCGCCATACGAACCACCCGTGGCACCCATCTTCGTGCTGTCCACGTCGGCGCGCACAGAGACGATGTCGACAGCCTTCATGAGGTCCTGGTAGTCTTCCATGCCCCAGCGACCGCGCGTGCTGTAGGTGAACGCCGCACCATAGCCACTCGAGCCGCGCGGGTTCGTGAACAACACAAACATCCCCTGCGCCGCGAGGTTCTGGAACTCGTCGAACCAGCCTTCGCCATACGACGAATGCGGACCACCGTGAATGTAGATGACCATCGGGTACTTCTTGCCCGCCTCGTATCCATAAGGCTTCATGAGCCAGCCTTCGATCTCGAGGTTGCCCACACTCTTGTAGGTGAAGCGTTCCGCATCGCTCCACACCACATCGGCGTTGACGTCCTTGTTGAAGTTGGACAACTGCCGTTCGCCAGACCCATCAGCGTTGGCCACGAAGAGCTCCGTGGGCTTGTTCATCGATGTGGACACGAAGGCGATGGTCTGCCCCTTGGCGTCATAGCTCACGCCACGCAGCTGGCGACGACCACCGAGGACTTCCGTGGGCAGCGCCTTGCCGCTCAGATCGGCACGCAGAACGGCGGTCCGGCCACCGATCTCGGCGACGAACTGGATGGTGCCGTTGGGCAACCAGTTCATGTTGCCGGGCTCATACTGCCAGTTGCCAAGCAACGCCCTGGGCATGCCGCCGGCCACGTCAACCACATAGATGTTGGCGTTCTTCGTCCGTGACGGACGACCAATGAACGCGATCTGCTTGCCATCGGGCGACCAGACGAGTTGCGACTCCCCGCCCATCCACTCGGTCAACTTGCGTGGCGTGCCGCCGTTCGCGTCGATGATGTAGATGTCGCTGTCGTTGCGATCGGCTTCATCGCGCACCTTGTTGTACGGCAGCTTGGCAAGGGAATCCCGCTCGAGATCCACCACGGAATCGGGACGCAGGCGGGCATCCGCCGTGAAGGCGATCCACTTGCCGTCTGGCGAAACGGTAGGTCCGCGATGCGAGTACAGTGTGCTTGTGATAACCTTCTTTGCCGTGTCGCCGAAGGCCTGACGGGCGATCTGCGCGGGACGCCAGGTGCGTGCAACCCGACGACCGGGCACGAAACCCACGCCATTGGACTTGTAGGTCATGTCCACGACATGACGGCCATCAAAACGCGCCGGCGTCGACGGACGCGTAATGGCATCAAACGGGGGACGCGCCATCGCCTGCATCTGGCCAAACGGATCAGGACTTGGCGCCGTCGGGCCCGGACGACCGGCATCGGTAAACACCGCGAAAGACGCGTCCTCTGGCAGTGAGCCGTTCGGATAGTCCGCTACCTGAATGGCTTCGCCACTTGGCTGATCGAGACGGATAGCCCAGGTGCTGCCGCTACCCCCGGCTCGCTGGGAAGTGAAAAACAGGTACTTCCCGTCGTTCGACCAGCGGGGATTGCTGCTTTCGGTACTGGGCGACGTCCAGCGCTGTGGTTCGCCACCAGCCGCGTCCACCACCCAGATCTCGCTATGCCGACGATTCTCCGCCTCGACCGGACGGGTGACAGTCACCGCGATACGCTTGCCGTCGGGTGACATGGCAGGGCTGCTGAGCGATGCGACCCGGTACCAGTCCCGCAGCAACATGGCGCGCGGGCCTTTGGGTAGCGGTGGAAGCGCATTGGCCGTGCTGGCCGGACCACCAGCGCCGCCGCCCGCCCCCGCTCCGCCTCCGCGGCCGGGCGGTTGAGCGACCAGGGTGGCAGGAACCACGCAAGCCAGGAGGGCGAGCGCATTGGGTGCGCGTCGCCAGGGGGCGGACACGTGCATGGGCAGATCCAGGAGAATTCCAAGGGGTGGGAAACGCATCCGGCGCCACGCCGCCGACGGGCCTGACCCAGCGACCGAGCTCCGAAAGGGTCCCACGAATCTAGCGCTTCGGCGACAATGTGACAGCTCGTCTCTTTGCTGCTTGCCGGGCGACGTGCGCCATCGTACCATATGCGCGATGCGGAGGAGCGTCCGCATTCCGTCACCAATGGTCGGGCTCGGCAACCAGTCGAGAGCTGCCCTGCGGGAGGCGTGGAACGATCCGCCCAAGCGGGACCCAAGACCCGCGGATGCGGATGCAGTGCCCGTTGTTCAACCCTACATCGCGGAGGTGATCCATTGGCAGTCCTCTCTGTCCAACCGGTCCGTTCACCAGGTGTCCGGGAAACCGCGCCCTGAGAACCACTTTCTGAATTCGTTGCAGATGTAGGGTTGGGGCCGATGGAATGTGCCCGCGCAACGGACCGTAAAACAGACTTCCCCCGTACCGCTCGAGGGCCGAGCGTTGCGGGGGAGCTGTGTTTTCGGGGTCGGTGTGTCTGAACTTGAGGCAAGGCAAGGTCTGCGGCCTGGCTCTCCCCAGCCCACAGCAACCCGCGGCACTCCAACGCGGCTTACCGCTGCGCTTTGTCGCCGCCCTCACCGACCGCGCATCGCGGCAATCTGCTCCAATGAGGCGTCTGAGCGCTTCACCAGGTCGTATGCAAAGTCCGTCGTCCCACGGTAGAACACCGGGTCGATCCTGGCGGCATCGTCGCCGGGTTTGTGATAGTCCGGATGGTCCTCGACACCGAGGTAGAGGAAGGGAATGCCCTTGGCGTGGAACGCGGCGTGATCCGAGGAGTTCGTCCAGTCGTCGCCGGGTTTGAGATTCCGCGTATCGTGGCCGAAGCGGATTGGAACCGCCGAGGACTTCGCCGCGGCATCCGCGAGCGGTCTGAGCCCGGGGTAGTGCGAGGTTCCAGCGACCCACAGGGCGCCCCCGTCCTGGCGAGCCACCATGTCGAGATTGATGTTCAGGCCGATCCGCTCCAGCGGCACCGGTGGCCCCGCAACAAACGCTCTCGACCCTACCATCCCACTCTCCTCCGCATCAAAGAACGCCAGAATCACGTCATGCTGGGGGCGGGCCTTCATCAAGCGCTCGGCGATGGTCAACAGCGCCACACACCCAGACGCATCATCGTCAGCCCCGTTGTAGATCTCCCCGTTGCGCACGCCCAGGTGGTCGTAGTGCGCACTCAGTACCAGGACGGAGCCACTCCCTCGGGTTCCCGGGATACGCGCCACCACGTTCGCGCCCACCGTATCGGATCCGCCGCTGCGGTCCCGCAGCGCAACCGGCACCTCAAAGGCGTCGCCGGCGGGCTTCACCCCCATGGCCGTCAGCTCACCAATGATCCAGCGCCGCGCCCGAGCCGCGCCCCGTGATCCGGCTTTACGTCCCTCCATGGAATCGGCGGAGAGTGCCTGGAGGCGATGCATCAGCCGCTGCGTACCGGGATCCGCTGGGACCTTGCCCTGCGCGTTCGCCCGAGAAGCCAAACCAGCCGCGATCACCAGCCAGAGCACCCCAATCGCGCCAATGCGGGCCAAGCCGTTACGGGAACACCACTTGTTAGCAGTCATGACACGAATCTTCGGGGTTGAGTGTTTCACGTGGAAACATCCGGTTCGACAACTTTTGTGATGGTGCACGGACCAGGGTTTCTCTATCAGAGATTCCAGATCAGTAGATCCAGACCCCACTCTGGCCTGTCAGCAGTGCCCGCACAACGACCGCTGTCGGGCGGCTACGGACCGAGAGAATCTGCACCTCCCGCACGCTGCTGCCCATAACCACACCGGGTGCCAGAGGCCCATTGAGCCTGCGCATGAGTTCGTGCCGCACGGAGTCGAGTTGCGCCCCGAGAGGAATCCGCCCACCGCCGGTGGCCCGCCTGACCGCGCGGGCTACAAGTGGGGTAGCCAGCACCGCCTTGATCCGCGCCAGCCGATTGCGGCTCGTCAATGTCCAGTCCAGGTCATCCAGCCGAAGCTCCAGGGCCTCTCCATCCCAGCGCGGGCGTGATACAAGCGTGAGCTGTCCGGAAAGTGCGCCGGACACCGCCAAGTCCACAAAGAGACTGTCCCCCGCCCCACGCAGTTGGACACTATCGACGCGCACGCTCTGCCCAGCCGTTTCACCGGCGAGCTGCTCCGACGCCAGACGCTGCAACTCCGCGAAGGGGAGTTCCACCGACACGGGTACTCGGAAGTCGGCGATCTCGTCGCCCAGCGCCAGCGGGGGAAGCGGTCTGAGGCCCATGGTGGGGATGGCACCAGCCGACACCCGAGGCCGCGCGTAGAGCACGAGGCTGGTGACGATGGTCCGGCCGGTCCCCACAAACGGAGTGACCCGCACGGCCACCGGGTCGAGTGCGAGCCAGAGGGTACCTGAGGAATCGAGCGGCGTCGGCGTGAGGAAGCTGCGCCAGAGGGAGTCGGCGAGTGGGCGGAAGTCGCCGGCAATGGGAATGGCACTATCTGCCTGAACCGCGAACGCTGCCAATTGTCGGTCGATGATCGACTGCAGGGCATTCGTCGCATTGATACCCAGTGCCGTCACCAGACAGGGATCGCGCAGGGTGGCCACAAGGCGGGTGTCCCGAGATCCAAGACGCCAGTCGCTCCGCCAGAACAACGCGGTGGTCATTCGGAGATCCGCCCGACGCATGGCCTCCGGTGCGTACCCGCAACCAGCCACCCGGGCGCTCCCCAACGCCCCAATACGCGCCCGGTACGCCAATCGGCTTTCGATCTGCAGGCGGTTCCCCTCGCTGCGGAGCGCGAGCGAGTCGCGCTGGTAGACGTACTGATGACAGACAAGCCCCGCAGCACTCGCGCATCGGGCAGCAGAAAGAGAGTCGCGCGGCGGGAAAACCGAATCGAGAGACGGACGAAGGGCAGTAAGAACGTAGGTCACCCGTACCGGGATGACGGCCAGGTCAGAGGGTTCCGGTTCCGTCGGAGCACCGGACGTCGGCTCGGGGAGCCCAACGGTGGAGGAGGCCCTCCCTGAACACCCCGCTACAAGCAGGGCCGCCGCAAGGCGGAAGCTGAATGCCGCTGACCTAGTCACGCCGCTCGCGATTGCCTGTCAAAGGGGGTCAAGGCCGGAGGAATCACCACCCTCGCTCTGCACCCGTCCAGTCCACGAACGTTCCACTGCGATCTCGCGGCAGGCGTTCGGCCTGCGTGAGCAACCCCAATGCGGCGTCTTCGATTGGTACTGGTGCGCGATCGTCTTCCGGCGATTCCGCGTAGCGGCCAGGATTGCCGAGGCACACGACGATGCCCTCTTCACGAAGATCGAAGGCCAGGGCACGTGTGAGCATGTGCAAGGCCACCGCACTCGCGCCGCTTGCATAGGCACCGCCTTCTCGTCGTGCGGCCAGCGATCCCCGAGCATGGCTCACCATGAGGACACGGGCGCCCTCTCCCTGAGCCAGCCACGGCAGCAGCGTACGCACCAGCAGGAGGGGCGCCACGGCATGTCGCCGGTAATGCTCCACGAGTCCCGTGCCCGATAGCGTAGCGAGTTCCTCGTCGCGAGCGATCTGGGCCGAGCGATCGTGCGGTCCTGGTTCTGCCGGCGCAATGACCAGCAGATCCAGGGACTCCGTGAGACTCTCCAGCATCGGGACCGCATCGGCCACGCTCGCCGCATCCGCCGGATCGAGTGCCAGAAACTCCAGGCCACCGTACTGCGCGCGCAGATCGGCCAGCACCGGAACGCGCGCAGGGTTGCGACACGCGGCGTAGACGGTATCGCCGCGGATGAGACTTTGCCTGACGAATTCAATACCGAGCGGTCGAGACGCGCCCGTGATCAGCGTGCGACGGGCCGATACGGCGGACATGGAGAGGCGGATGAGGGTGGTGCTGGGCCGGAATGTCGTCTGAAACCGGGGGGCTATGCGTTCGGTGTTGCTCCTACCCTATCACGAACGGCCTGCATTCCGCAGGATGGTCTCGACGGCCTGCACCGTCGGCTCGATCTCGATAGGACGATTCGCCGCCGCAAAATCCGCTCGGTTCTGATGCAGGTCGAGCAGAATCCCGGGATCCTTGAGGACATGCCCGGTGAGCACAGCCACCACACGATCCCGCGCCCCGATTACTCCCTGCTGCACGAGCTGCCGCACACCGGCCACGCTGGCCGCACTGGCTGGTTCGCAGCCTACGCCGGCAGCATCGATGACGACCTTGGCGTCGATGATCTCGTCATCCGTCACGGCGATCACCAGGCCATCGGTCTCGCGAATGGTGCGCACGGCACGATCCCAGCTTGCCGGATCGCCAATGCGAATGGCCGTCGCAATCGTTTCGGCCTGCACGGTGTGCCGCGAGGCGAAGTGTTCACGAAACCCCTGGGCGAATGGCGCGGCACCTGCCGCCTGCACCGACACGATGCGCGGTATGCGGGTGATGAGCCCCAGCGCATAGGCTTCGCGCAGCGCCTTGCCGAAGGCCGCTGTGTTTCCAAGGTTGCCCGCGGGGAGCACAATGAAATCCGGCGCGCTCCATTCGAGCTGCTGCAGCATCTCGAAGACGATGGTCTTCTGCCCTTCCACCCGCCAGGGATTGATGGAGTTCAGCAGGTAGATCCCGAGCTCACGCGACGCCTGCTGCACCAGTTCGAGACAGGCATCGAAGTCTCCGCGCACCAGCAGGGTCCTGGCTCCATAGGCGAGTGTCTGAGCCATCTTGCCCAACGCCACCTTGCCGGCGGGCACGAACACCAGTCCTGGAATACCGGCCTGCGCCGCGTACGACGCGAGCGCCGCCGAGGTGTTGCCGGTGGACGCGCAGGCCACTGCGGAGGCGCCCGTTCGCACCGCCTGCGTCGTGCCCACCGTCATGCCGCGATCCTTGAATGAACCCGTGGGGTTGTAGCCCTCGTGTTTGAGGAGCAGTCCATCGCAGCCCGCAAAGGCATTCACGCGCTCTCGCGCCATGAGTGGGGTGTTCCCCTCGGGGTGGCTGGTGATCGACGCGCCGGCCCCCGGCATGACCAGCGATGCAAAACGCCACACACCCGACACATGTGCACCGGTTGCGGCCGGCGAAAGTGCACGTTGCAGCGCTGCGCCGCTGAGCGCCGTGCCCGTGGCATCCACGGGTGCACGATGCACGATGGCCAGCAGCCCGCCGCAGCGTGGACAATCCGGCGCCGCATCGAGCGCGCTGAGACGATGTCCGCAGGCATCACAGCGCTGCACACTCTGCACCCCTGCTGCGCCTGCTGTCCCTGAGGCGCCAGACGCCTCCGCGTCGGAGAGAAACACCTCACCGGCGCCATCGCGGCGAGTCGCACCTGTAGCGATGGAGTGATCGCGATTGGAGGTCATGCGGGGGTTAGCTGAAGGATGTCGTTGAGTACACCGGCCGCAGTAACGGCGGGCCCGGCTCCGGGTCCCGTGATGACGAGCGGATGTTCGCGGTAACGCTTGGTGGTGAAGACGATCTGGTTGTCGGTGCCGCGCAGACTGGCCAGGGGATGCGAGGTGGGAACGGCCTGCAAACCCACCACAACCTTTGTCGACGTCGCACGGAGCACATAGCGCAGCACCCGGTCCTGCTTTGCGGCCGCCGCCTGCCGGTCTGCCCAACGCTTGTCCTGCTCTTCCAGGGTGGCCTTGAACTTCGCGGCCGGCATGTCCCGATAGCCCTCGGGTACCAGAGATTCCACGCGCACGTCGGTGAGATCGCCGGTGAAGCCGATCAGTCGCGCCAGGATAAGCGCCTTGCGCGCGACGTCCATCCCCGAGAGATCGTCACGTGGATCAGGCTCCGTGTAGCCCAGGGCCATCGCCGCCCGCAGCGCTTCGCTGAACGGACGTCCCTTGCCGATCTCCGTAAGCAGATACCCCAGCGTGCCGGATGTGCAACCCTCGACCCGCAGCACCTTGTCGCCGGTCTCGACCAGCTTGGCATAGCTGTCCATCACGGGGAGCCCTGCACCTACGGTGGTCTCATGCAGAATGCGGGTGCCCTGTGCCCGAGCCAATTCACGCAAAGCTTCTACGTCAGCACGCGAAGCGGACAGCGGCTTCTTGTTGGCCAGCACGATATCCATGCCCGCCCCAACAGCCTTCCGGATCGTGCCCAGGGTGTCGTCGGCCGTGACATCCACCAACACGGGACGTGCGAGCGCATGGGCGGCAATCCACTGCACGGCCTCCGACGCGGACGCGCGACGGGCATGGTCCAGTGAGGTGAGCGGCTTGCCCGCCTCCTTGAGCGCCACGGCGTTCGCGAGCTGACGCGGCGAGAGGCCATCTGGCTCGAAGAGAAAACCGCTGCGATCGATGAGTCCCACGATGGTGGGACGCACGCGCCGCTTGGTGAGCGGCAGCATGCGAAGCAGCTCGCGGCCGATCTGCCCCACCCCCAACAGCACTACGTCGAGTCGGTCATCTCGGCGCACTCCGCCGCCGCCAATCTTGTCCAACTGGAACTCGCCATGCACCGCACGCGCGGCCGCCTCTGCATCCTGTTCGGCGATCACCACCGAGATGTTGAGCTCCGAGGAACCCTGGGCAATGGCCACAATGTTCACGCCTGCTTGCGAGAGCGAGGTGAACATGCGCGAGGCGATGCCTGGCAATCCGGCCATGCCCAGGCCCACCACTGCCAGGGTGGCCATGCCGGGGCGCGCATCCATCCCTTCCAGTTCGCGACGCGAAAGCTCCAGCGCGAACGCCCGCTCCAGCGCGGCCTTCGCGTCCGCCCCACGCTCGGTGGGCACACAGAGGCAGATGGAATGCTCCGACGACGCCTGTGAGATGAGCGTGACCGAGATCCCGGCCTGCTGTAGCGCGGCGAAGGTCCGGGCCGCAATGCCGGGAACCCCCAGCATGCCATTGCCCGTCACCGTGATGAGCGCCTGCCCTCGCACGATGCTCAGTGCCTTTACCGGATAGCGCTGCAACGTGTGCCGCACGGAGATCTCGGTGCCCGCAGCCTCCGGTTCCGCGAACGGTCGCACGAACACCGGCACCTGCACGCGCGTGAGCGGAATCAAGGCGCGTGGATGCAGGACCTTGGCCCCATAATAGGCGAGTTCCGCCGCTTCCCGCACATTGAGCTGTGGCACGATGCGCGCGGTCGGCACCAGACGCGGATCGGTGGTCATGAGCCCAGGCACGTCCTTCCACAGCGTGATCCGCTGCGCCTTGAGCGCACGCCCCAGCACGGTCGCGGTGAGGTCGCTCCCACCGCGGCCCAGCGTCACAAGTGCGCCCTCGTGGCCACCGCCCACGAAGCCTGGCACGACCGCCAGGACCTTGCGGCGCAGCAACGGCGAGAGACGGGCCCGCACGAGGCGGTCCGTGGCTGCGAGATCGGGGAAGGCATTGCCGAAGACGCCATCGGTCTGAATGATCTCCGCGGCCTCCACGTACTGCGCACGCTGTTTCCGCGCGACCAGACCAGCCACCACGATGCGGGCGGAGAGCTGCTCCCCACGCGCCACGAGGAAATCCCGCGTGCGCGGCGTGAGTTCCCGCAGGCTCGCCACGCCATGCGCCAGGGTGCGCAGCTCCGCGAAGGCGTCGTCGAGCTCGCGGCCAAGCGCGGCCCGGGCACGTTGGTTCGGCAGAACGCCGTCGCTCACGGCCCGATGTCTGGCGTGCAGGCGATTGATCGCAGCATCGGCCGCTTTCACATCTCCATCCCGCGCCGACGCCGCAATGGCCAGCAGGGCGTCCGTCACACCCGCCAGCGCCGAGACCACGGTCACCACACGCCCCGACGATTGCCCCAGTATCAGCGTGATCGCATGCCGAACGGCCGTCGCGTCGGCCAGGGAGGCGCCTCCGAATTTGAAGACGTCGACAGCCTGGCTCGTGCGGGTTGACTTGCCAGTGGCTTTGCGAGACGACTGACGACGTGACGAGCTCGACGTCTTTCGAGACGAGACACGACCGGAATGACGACCGGAGGCACCGGCCGACCGAGTTGATGAGCGCGCGGGCATGAGCATGGGGTATCGGGTCACCGGCGGCGCCCATTGGCCGCTTGACGTGGCCCACCTGACGCTCGTCCGGGAATGGAACCTGTCCCAAACGGACACGTCCCTACCGCTCCGAGACTAGTCCGGACGGGCTCAACTGTCCACACCCTCTGCGCACGGCATAGCTTTCACTTTGTAGGCCGATGCCCAGACCGTGATGGCTCCTGATCACCAGCACCACCCGAGATGACCGTGTCCGTTGAAGGCTCCCAGAATCCGCAGCTCCCCGCCGCTCCCACCGCCCGACCGCTTCCGGCCCGCCTGACGGGACTGTCCCAACTCGCGCAGAACCTGGCGTGGAGCTGGAACCGCGAAGCGCGGATGCTCTTCCGGGAGATCGACGAGACGCTCTGGCAGCAGCTCAGCCACAACCCTCTGAGCCTGCTCCAGCGGGTCTCCGCTGAACGCCTTGCGGCGCTCGCGGAGGACACGCAGTTCTGCGCGCGCTACGACCGGGCCATGATGTGGCTGGGCGCCGAGCGCTCCGATGAGCATACCTGGTACGCCCGGACCTTTCCAGAACTGCGCGGCCGCACGGTGGCCTACTTCTGCGCCGAGTTCGGGATCCATGCCTCCGTGCCCATCTATTCGGGCGGACTCGGCGTGCTGGCCGGCGACCACCTCAAGACCGCCTCTGATCTCGGTGTGCCGCTGGTCGCCGTGGGGATTCTCTACCGCAACGGCTACTTCGATCAGCACATCCGGGTGGATGGCTGGCAGGAGGACAGCGACGCGCAGGTCGACTTCCATACGGTGCCACTCACCCCATTACCGGGCCGGGACGGCGCGAAGCACCTCGTCACGGTCAATACCTTCGGGCGCGACGTGCACATTCGTGTGTGGAAGATGCAGGTGGGGCGCGTCCCGGTGTATCTGCTCGACTCGGACCTCGAGGAGAACCATCCCGACGACCGGCCGCTGCTGTCCAAGCTCTACTCGGGGGGGCCGGCGATGCGGCTGCGTCAGGAGTGGTTGCTGGGGGTGGGCGGTGTTCGAGCGCTCCGTGCCCTGGGCATCGCCCCGGCAGCCTGGCATGCCAACGAAGGCCATGCCGCCTTCATGATGGTGGAGCGGGTCCGTGAACTGTGCGGGGAGGGTCTGGCGTTCACCGATGCTGTCACCCGCGTGCGCAACAGCAGCGTCTTCACCACCCACACGCCCGTCCCCGCCGGTCATGACCACTTCGCCGCGCAGGACGTGCTGCGCTGCGCAGAGGGTGAGGCGACCTGGACGGCCATGGGCATCACGCCCGAGGTTTTCGCCCATATCGGCTTTCATCCCGAGTCCGGAAGCGGGGTGTTCCACATGACATCAGCGTCCGTGCGGCTCTCGCGCCGCGTCAACGCCGTCTCGCGACGCCACGGCATCGTGACACGTGAAATGAGTCGCTCGCTCTGGAACCAGCGGGAGGCCGAGCAGGTGCCGATCGGCCATGTCACCAACGGCGTGCATCTGGCGACCTGGATGGCCAACCCCATCATGAAGCTGCTCGACAAGCATCTTGGGTTGGCCTGGGGGTACAGCAATGACCCCACGGTGTGGGAGCAGGTGCTGACGCTGGATGACGAGCAGCTGTGGTTCACCCATATGCGGCTCAAGCACACCCTGATGCGCATGGTCCGTGAGGAGGCACGGCACGCCTTCGCTGCCGGAGGACTCGAGGCCACGCAGCTCGTGGGCGCCGGTACGTTGCTCGACCCGCAGGTGCTCACCATCGGATTCGCGCGCCGGTTCGCAACCTACAAGAGAGCCGATCTCATCTTCCGGGATGTTGAGCGGCTCCGTGCCTTGGTGACGAACTCCGCGCGGCCGGTGCAGATCGTTTTTGCTGGAAAGGCGCACCCGGCCGACAATCCCGGCAAACAGGTGCTGCAGAACGTCTACCATTTCACACGCGATCCTCGCTTCGAAGGACGTGTGGCCTTCGTCGAAGACTACAACATGCACCTCGCCCACCTGCTGGTGCAGGGCGTGGATCTGTGGCTCAATCTGCCGCGCGTGCCGCTCGAGGCCTCGGGCACGAGTGGTATGAAGGCGGCAATGAACGGGGTGCCGCAGCTCTCCACCATCGATGGCTGGTGGGAAGAGGGGTACGAAGGCAGCAATGGATGGGCCATCGAACCCGAGGTCGACAACGATGAGGGTTCTGGCACTGCCCGTCGCCTGTACGAACTGCTCGAACAGGACGTGGTCCCACGATACTACGATCGCGACAAGAGCGAACTGCCGCGCCGCTGGCTCCTGATGATGAAGCATGCGATACGCGTGGCTGGCCAGCAGTTCACGGCCCGCCGCATGGTGGAGCAGTACGCGCGCGGGTACTATGCGCCGTCCATACTCGGCGACGCTCTGCCCGACGATCCGCCAACGGCGTGAGGGGGAGGTTTCCATGAATACCCGCCCTGCCATGCCTACGCCGAGCCTTGGTGCTCCCATCGTCCTCGGCACCGGGCCCGCGACGCCAACCATCGTTCATCTCACGGCCGAGTACAGCCCGTTTGCCCGCAGCGGCGGACTCGCGGAGGCCGTGATGGGGCTCGCGAACTTTCAGGTACGCGCCGGCGCCGATGTCGTGGTGTTCATGCCGCTGTATCGCACCGTGCGCGATCACGCCCCGGACCTGGCGCCACTGGGACGCGCCATTGGTGTGGACCTGGGGTTTCGCACCGAGGAAGTGCGCTTCTTTCGGGAGGTGCATCCACCCAAAGGGCCGAAGGTGGTGTTCGTGGACATCCCCAGCGCCTTTGCTCGCGGTGGGCTGTATGGAGAGGGTGGCCGGGACTACGTGGACAATGCACGCCGCTTCGCCTTGTTCTCGCGCGCGGTCCTCGATGCCATCCCGCGTCTCATTGTGGGGCCGGTGCTGATCCACGCGCACGACTGGCATACCTCGCTGGCGTTGATGTATATGCGCAGCTACGAGCCGCTACGCGCGCGCTACGCGGACACACCCACGGTCCTGTCGGTACACAACGCGGGATACCAGGGACACTTCCCCGCGTCCATGCTCAACGAGTGTGGCATTCCACCGGAGGTGTACGACTTTCGTCACCTCGAATGGTATGGCCGCATCAATTTCCTGAAGGGCGGCCTCACCTTCGCCGACATGGTGGTGACGGTGAGCCCCACGCACGCGCAGGAGCTGCGCACGGCGGGTGGTGGATTTGGTCTGCACGAGGTGTTTCAGAACCTTGGCAGGCGCTTCACCGGGATCACCAATGGGATCGATCAGTCTGCGTGGAACCCAGCCACCGACGATCAGATCACCGCGCGCTACTCGATCGAGGATCCCAGCAACAAGGCCCGCTGCAAGGCGGCCCTGCAGCGATCGTTCGGTTTGCCGCAGCGTCGCAAGGTGCCGCTCTTCGGTTTCACGGGTCGTATTGTTGCGCAGAAGGGGCTGGACCTCCTGTTGGGTTCCCATCACATCTGGACGCTCGACGCGCAGTTTGTTTTTCTGGGCGGCGGAGATGCACGGTATGAGCGCGGGCTTCTGGCGTTGGCGCAGGCCCGGCCCAAGCAGGTGGGCGTACAGCTCGACTTCACCGATCGGCTCGAACATCGGCTCATGGCGGGCGCCGACATCTTTCTCATGCCGTCGCAGTACGAACCCTGTGGGCTCACACAGTTGCGGGCGCAGCGGTATGGCTCGCTGCCGGTGGGACGTCGTGTTGGTGGCATCGCCGACACCATCGAGGACGATGTCACTGGGTTTCTCTTCGACGACTTCAACACCGCAAGTTTCGATCACGGCATCTCGCGCGCCCTGGCACGATTCTCCGATCCCGTGGCCTGGGCTGCCCGCATGCGCGCGGCGATGCGCCGGGACTTCGGGTGGGAGAAGGCTGCTGGTCGCTACGCCGACGTCTATCGTGCGGCGACGGAGCGGGTGCGGCGGCAACATCTCTCGCAATCATGAGCAAACACCGCGTCATCGTTCATCAGCACCTCTATCAGCCTCCACGTGAGGACCCGTGGCTGGAGGTGATCGAAGCGGAGCGATCGGCGGCACCGGATCACGATTGGAATGCACGCATAACGCGCGAATGCTATGCTCGGCAGGCGATGGCCGAGGCCTATCTGTTGGAGAGTGCGCGAGCGGCACCCTTTCCGCCGGATCGCGATGCCAAGGTGGGGCTGGCCCGCCTGGTGAATCTCTACGCGTGGTGCTCCTTCGACGTCGGCGCCACCCTGTGCGAGTGGTTCGACGCGGAGGCGCCGGAAGTCTTGCACGCCATGCAGGCGGGCGACGCGGCGAGTATCAAACGCTGGGGACACGGCAACGCCATCGCCGCACCGTATCATCACGTCATTCTTCCGTTGGCCTCAGCCAGGGACCGGCGCACCGAGATTCGCTGGGGCATCCGGGATTTCACCAGGCGATTCGGTCGTGCGCCAGAGGGGTTCTGGTTCCCCGAGTGTGCGGTGGATGAGGACACCCTGGAGGCTGCGGCGGCCGAGGGCATTCGGTTCACCATTCTGGCACCCTATCAGGTGCATGGACACGACGGCAGTGGCATGCCCGTGCGCTGGCAGGGCGCCTCGGGGCGATCACTGACCATTGTGCCATACGATGGCAGTCTGGCGGGTGACGTCGCGTTCGGTGGACTGCTCGGTGATGCGCGTGCGCTGGCCTCGCGCCTCGCACCGGTTCAAGGTCGTGAGCTCAGCGATGATCGGTGCACCACGCTCGCCACGGACGGGGAGACCTTCGGGCATCATCATCGCGGTGGGGAATCGACACTGGTGGAAGCCATGTCCCTGATGGCGCGGCGAACGCAGTCACAGCTCACCAATGCGGCCTCACTCGTGGCCGCCTCTGCGCCAGGTCGGGAGGTGACCCTGGTGTCGCCATCGGCCTGGAGTTGTGCCCATGGGGTTGAGCGGTGGCGCAGCAACTGCGGATGCCGCATTGATGGGAGCAAGCCACCAGCACAGCAATGGCGCGGTCCGTTGCGGGTGGCGATGGAGCAGTTGGCGGCGCGTTGTCATGCCGTCTTTGAACACGAAGGACAGCGACTATTTCGCAGTGACCCCTGGGAGGTGCGCGACGCCTATGGCGGCGTCGTGGCCCTTGATGACACAGCGATCCTGGGATTCCTCGATGGCGTGCTGCAACCAGAGATTTCCGATGCGGACCGCCAACGTGCCCGGGAACTCCTGGAACTGATGCGGGCCTCGCTGCGGACCTTCACCTCGTGTGCGTGGTTCTTCGATGAGGTAGACCGGATCGAAGTGCGTCAGGTGCTCCGGTATGCGGCACGCTGTGTGGAACTCTCAGGGATTGCGGCTCGCCTCACCCCCGAAGTGCTGGAGTGGCTGAGCCGGGCGACGAACGGTGCCCCGGACGCCGTCACGGCCGCAGATGTCTTCGTGCGGGATGCCCTGCCCCATCTGGCGCCGTCGCTCAGAGTGGGAGCCGCCATGATTGCCGCCCACGCGCATGGAGTACCCTGCCCTCGGCTTGGTGCCTTCGAGGGCCAGGTCCGCGTTGAAACGGACACCACCTGGCGCATCGAGATGATGCATCGGCGCACCGGGGCCTCCGTCACCTATGTCGGAAAGGTGGAGGGCAGTGGGCCTGCCCTGACGGTCACCATCGGTGAACCCGAATCTGACGTCACGACGCGTGCACGCCTCAAGGTGCACCAGTTTCCAGAACGGCTGGCCCATGCGTTGCTGCGTGACGAGGTCACAGCGGACGAGGCGTTGCTTGCGGAGAGTTGAGCGGCTGGTCGCGATGCTCCCGCTCGCCGCCTCAGCCCGAAGTGTTCAAACGCCTCGGGCGGTTCACCTCACGACCCCTGTCGGACCTACTCAGGTTCAGGGCACCGACTGACCCCGCGCAGCCGGGTAGGGTACTTCGTCAGCTGACGGCGTCGCCGCGATGGGTGAGCCAACTGTCTCCAGCGGCGGACCCAGCGTCGGCTCGCAGACCCCTTCGGCTGTTTCACGAATGAGCTGGTCGACCACGGCACGCAGATCCTTGGTCCTCGCATAGGTCGCCAACTGGCGCTGCGAACTGGAGCCTTCCTTGAGGATCCGGAATGCGTACTCCACTTCCTTCCTCGTGCCCAGCTCATCGAGCATGTCGTCAAGAAACCACTCGATCAGCTCACGGATGAGCACGGAGGTCGGTAGCTCCTCCTTCTTGCCGAAATCAATGAGCTTTCCGCCCAGCCCCCAGCGCACGGCCCGCCACTTGTTCTCCTCAATGAGATCGGAGGCGTAGACCCGGAACGTCATGTTGTCGCGGCGCAGCTTCCACATCTTGGCTACCACCGCCTGCACGATGGCCGCAATACAGACGGCCTCGTCCACGCGCGTGTTCACATCGCACACGCGGAACTCGAGCGTGGGATACTGGTGGTGCGGTCGCACATCCCACCACACCTTCGAGCCATCGGGAATGCTGCGCGTCCGCTGCAGCGTATCGACGAGGTCGGCATAGTCACCCCAGCCGTTCAGAATGCGGGGTACGCCGGTGCGTGGGAAATTCTTGAATACGATGCTGCGATAGGAATGCAGCCCGGTGTTGCGTCCAAACCAGAACGGCGACGATGTGGACAAGCACAAAATGTGAGGCAGGATGTAGCGCGCCGCATTCAGGCAATCGATGCGGAACTCAGGATCCTCAATGCCCACATGCACATGCGTGCCAAAGATCAGCAGGCGGTGCGCCAGATCCTGCAGTTCGGACTTGACGCCCAGGTAGCGCTCCTTGGGTGTCATCCCCATGCTCATCCAATTCGAGAACGGGTGCGTTCCCGCCGATGCGATGGTCAATCCGTGCTCGCCCGCCGCCTTGATCACCAGGCCCCGCAGCTTCACCAGCTCCGAGCGGAGTTCGCCGATCGACTCGCAAACCTTGGTGCCAATCTCCACCTGGCACTGATGCAACTCTGCCTTGACGTCCGCCAACTGCGCATCAGCCGACTGCACCAGAGCGTCAAACCCGGGTGTCAGATCGCGCGTGACGGGGTCGATGATCTGGTACTCTTCCTCAATCCCGACCGTCAGGCTCGGCGTTCGCATTCATCCCCCCACGCCCACGCGGGCCGTGTTATTGGCGGTTGACCAGTCCACGGCAGCCCGAATGAAGCCCGCGAACAGATGCCGACTGTGTGGATCCACCAGTTCGAACACCTCCGGATGCCACTGCACGCCGACGAGGAATCCCTCCCCCGCCCCTTCAACCGCTTCGATCAACCCATCGTCCGCACGCGCCGAGACCACGAGATCCCGACCCAGCTCCTTGATGCCTTGATGGTGCATGCTGTTCACCCCACAGCGTGTGGATTCCAGCAATTGTGACAAGCGAGTGTCAGGCATCACATCGACTTCATGCGCGATGTGGTCACGCTCAAAGCCGGCGGTGGGGAAATAGTCGTGCTTGTGAAAGGCAACGTTTTGTGATGCGAGATCCTGCCACATCGTTCCGCCCTGGGCCACGTTGATGATCTGGAGACCACGGCACAGACCCAACACCGGCTTGCCATCCTCGAT
>CAZPJX010000042.1:0-23026 GCA_964586985.1 uncultured Gemmatimonas sp.
ATGATTGAGGGGGGCAGAGGTCACTGAGTAGCTCCCTTCAATACTGCCGCACGTCGCAAACCGGCGCCAGACCGTCGCCCTTCCAGCCATGCATACAGCACCGGCAGGACAAACAGGGTCAGCACGGTGCTCGTGATCAGGCCGCCGATCACCACACTGGCCAGCGGCCGCTGCACCTCACTTCCGGGACTGGTGCTGAGCGCCATCGGAACAAACCCGAGACTTGCCACGAGCGCCGTCATCAGGACCGGCCGCAGACGGTCGGCAGCACCCTGCCGCACACGCCCCGCAATCGACCGGTCGTCGAGACCCTCATCGTGGCGCAAATGGTTGAGATGTTCCACCATCACCACCCCATTGAGCACCGCAATGCCAAAGAGCGCAATGAAGCCGATGCTCGCCGACAGATTGAGGTTAATGCCCCGCAGCCACAGCGCACCGATGCCGCCCACCAACGCAAAGGGCACATTGGACAGCACCAGCACCGCCTGCGGGATGGACTTGAAGGACAGATACAGCAACCCGAAGATCAACAGCAGGGCCAATGGCACCACGAGCTTGAGTCGCGACATGGCCCGCTGCTGGTTCTCGTATTGGCCGCCCCACTCGAGGAACACGCCGCTAGGCAGCGTGACCTCCCGCGCAATACGCGCGCGCACCTCTTCCGCGAAGCTTCCCAGATCCCGGCCACGCACATTGCTCACGACCAGTGCGCGCCGCTGTGCATCCTCATGACCGATGAGTTCAGGTCCGGTGGTCGAGACCATCTCCGTCAACGCCGACAGGGGCACCAGTTCCCCCCCGGGCGCCCGTACGGTGATACGCCCAATCGCGACGGCATCGGCGCGATACGCCTCGGGGAGACGCACCACGATGCCGACGCGGCGGAATCCGTCGATCAGTTCCGCCGCCGTCTGCGAACCCATCGCGTAGTCGATGGCATCGCGCACATCCGCCACACTCACGCCGTACTGCGCCAACACCTCGCGGCGGATGCGCATGCGCAGCTGCCCGGAGCCCTCGGCCACCTCCACACCCACGTCGGCGTTGCCGGGCACCGTGGCCACAATCCGCCGCAAGCGCTCAGCCACCTGTTGATTCTGCTCCAGATCGGGACCCACCACCTTGATGCCCAGATCCGTCTTGATACCGCTCTCCGCCTCGTCCAGGCGCATGGCCAGCGGTTGGGTGAACGACACGTCGATGCCAGGCAGCACCTGCAGCGCGGAATCCATGGCCGCCACCAGCCCTTCCCGATCCTTCGCCGTGGTCCACTCGCTGCGCGGCTTGAGAATGACATACATGTCACCTTCAAACAGTCCCATCGCTTCGGTGGCGAGGTCGGGGCGCCCCTCCTTCGTCACGACCGTCAGCACCTCGGGAAACCGCTTCGTGATCCGCTCGGCGGCCAACGACAACTTCGTCGCATCCGCGAGATCCACACTGGGCATGCGGCGGGTCGTCACCAGGATCGCCCCCTCGTCGAGCTTGGGCATGAACTCGGTGCCAATGCGCGTCAACGACCAGACGGAGATCACCACTATCACGATGGCGGTGAGCACGACGGGCTGCGGCCGGGCCATGACGGCATCGAGCGCCCGCCGGTAACGCGCCGTCAACCGCTCCAGCCATGGCGCCGGTGAGGGAACGAGGTCACGCAGGGCCCAGGCAGACACCGCCGGCACGTACGTCAGCGCAAGCAGCAGCGAGCCCAGGACGGCACACACGACGGTAAACGCCATGGGCTTGAACATCCGCCCTTCCATCCCATCCAGCGTGAAGATCGGGATGTACACGGCCACGATGATGGCGATGCCGAACAGGATGGGACGCCCCACCTCCACGGCCGCACGCTCGAACAGCGCCAGTCGATGCCCATCACTCCGACCTTCGAGTCGCCTGATGAAACTCTCCACCATAACCACCGAAGCGTCCACGATCAGTCCGAAATCGAGGGCGCCGAGGCTCATGAGATTCGCGGAGTATCCAAAGATTGCCATCCCGGCGAACGCGATGAGCATGGAGATCGGAATTACGGACGCCACGATCAACGCGGCGCGCACATTCCGCAGAAACAGGAACAGCACCGCGATCACCAGCAACCCGCCTTCGACCAGATTCTTGACGATCGTCCGGGTGGTATGATTGACCAGATCGGTCTGATCGTAGAACGGCGTGATCGTCACGTGTGCGGGCAGGGCCGCCTTGATCTCCTCCATGCGTGCACGCACGCCCTCGATCACCTGCCGGGAATCGGCGCCCTTCAACTTGAGCACCATGCCGCTGACCACTTCCCCCTGACCATCCTTCGTCACCGCACCGTTCCGGGGCAGCGTGCCGCGGCGCACAGCGGCGATATCCGCAATGCGCACGCCGGTGCCGAGATACGAACCCACAACCACGCCGCCGATCTCCGCCATGTCCTCCACGCGCCCGAGCCCGCGAAGGGTGAACCGCTCCCCTCCCTGCTCCAGATAGCTGCCGCCGAACCCCATGTCATTGCGCGCCAGTGCCTCGTGCACATCCCTGAGGGTCAGTCGACGCGCGGCCAGTCGAACGGGGTCGACTTCCACCTCGATGCGTTCGATGAAGCCACCCCACGAATTCACTTCAGAAACCCCGGCCACCGTTCGCAAACGTGGGCGAATCACGTAGTCGTGCAGCGTCTTCAGATCCGTGAGCGACAGGGAATCGCTGGTCAGCACATACTGGTACAGTTCGCCCATGGGCGTTGAAACCGGACCAAGCCCCGGTTCAACCCCCGCAGGCAGCGCACCCGCCGCATCGGCCAGACGCTGCTGTACCAACTGCCTGGCGAAATACACGTCGACGTTGTCGGGAAATGGCACGGTGACGAGCGACAGCCCGAATTTCGAGGCCGACCGCACCCGTTCAGCACCAGGAAGTCCCATGAGTGCAGACTCGATGGGGTACGTCACCAGGCGCTCGACCTCCTCAGGCGGCATGCCCGGAGCGGTCGTGATCACTTCAACCCGCGTTCCCGTCAAATCCGGGAAGGCATCGAACGGGATGTGCTGCAGCGCGTACAGGCCCGCAGCCATGATGGCCAGCGTTAGGGCCACCACCTGGCCGCGGTGACGCAATACGGCATGGATCAACGTTCGCATGCTAGTGTTCCGCGCCGCCGCCGCCGCGGCGCCGAAGCAGCTCGGCCTTGGCAATCGCCGCACCACGGACGACCACAGCGGTTCCGTTGGTCACACCAGCGAGCAATTCCACATGTTCGGCGCTGCGTCGGCCCACGCGCACGGGTGTCGCCCGAAGCCAGAAGTCGTTACCACGCGACTCAACGACGAACACCACGGTATCGGCATCGATGGCCTGCACGGCACCCGCAGGCACCACGATCACCTTCTGCCCGCTGCCTTTACCCAATACCAGCGCCTGCACGAAGGACTCCGCGCGTCCAGCCGTTGCGCCCTCCGGACGCGCGATCACCTCGATGGTGCGCGTCAGCGTGTCAACAGTGGGTGCTACCCGGACGACGCTCGCCGAATACAGAATGGTCGGCGACTCGGTGAACGCATAACGCACCCGACTCCCCGCCTCGACCCCTGCGGCCGCTCCCTCCGTCAGATGCAATTGGAGTTGCAGACGACGCGGATCGCCGACGGTAATGAGCGGCATGCCCGGCAGGACAACGGTACCGGGTTGGGCGACGCGTTCCGTCACCACGCCGCTGATCGGTGTGCGAATCAGGACATCATGCTCATCGGCGCCTTTCGGCAAGGGATCGCTGCCGACGAGATGGTCGACAAGCGCCACCGCCCGATCCCGCTCCGCGGTTGCCTCGTCGAATCTCGCGCGGGCGACACGCTGTGCCACCTGCGCCTGCTCGAGTTCTGCGCGCGACATCGCACGGGCCTCGAACAATCGCTGCGCACGCTCCGCCGATGTCTTTGCCAGATCGCGCTCCGCAACCGCCGCATCGAGCTGGGCTCGAGCCCGCTGCAATCCGCTGCGTGCCTCCATGATCTCGTGGCTGTGGATCATCACCAGTGTCTGGCCAGCCGTCACCCGATCTCCCACCCGCACGGTGACACTGGTGATGCGTCCCTCAGTGATCGAGCCCAGCGTCTCGAGAGCAGCGGGATCCAGCATCAGGCGACCGGGCACGGACACCGAGGCCTGCCACGCCATCACCCGTGCGGTGTCCACTTCGAGGTCGGCGATCTGCGCGGCCTCTGGCGAAAAGGTGAACGTGTCCACCGGCGCATGCTCACTGGCCTCCGCAGCCCCTCCCGCGGCCGATGGCTCCTCGCCGCAACCGGTACCCAGCACCGCGGCCAGGGTCAGGATGAACATCGGCTGCCGCATTGCGCGCGGTCTCTGTATCTGCATCGGCATCTGCAACTGCGTCGACATGGGTCAGCGTC
The DNA here is from genome assembly GCA_964586985.1 of uncultured Gemmatimonas sp. Lineage (GTDB taxonomy): Bacteria > Gemmatimonadota > Gemmatimonadetes > Gemmatimonadales > Gemmatimonadaceae > Gemmatimonas. The sequence goes on from CAZPJX010000042.1 coordinate 4,398, forward strand.
CTGGCGACAACGTGGAAATCAACGGGAGGTCGAAAACGCCATCGGCATCGAGACGCGCGCCGAGGGCACGCTCCAGATCGAGGCGACCAGCCCAGGTGTCATGGAGCCAGCGGATATACGCCTGCATGGCGTCGGCGGCCGCGCGCTCAGCGTCCAGTAGTTCGGTAAGCGAGATGTGGCCTTCGCGGTACGCGGTGCGGGCGATATTCCCCACATCCTCCCCGCGCGTCAGGAACGTGCGGGCGGCAGACTGCGTCGCCTGCATCTCGCGGTAGTGCTGCAGTGCCGTGACGACTTCCCCCTGCACGGCACGGCGCGTGTCCTCGAGCTGTACGCGGGCTTCCAGCTGTTCACCACGGGCACGCTGACGCGCGCCGCCGTTGCTGTTGAAGAACGGCAGCGGCATGGCCACGCCGAACTGCCCCGTCATCACGCCACTGGTCTTCTTGGTGCCACCCTGAAGTTGCACTTCACCAAGCACGCCCCGCTGCTCGGCTGCCAGCAAACGCCCTGTTTCCCGAACCGCCGCCTCGAGTGCGCGGATCTCGGGCCGATTCGCCAGCGCAACCGTGACAGCCTGTGTCGAATCGGGTGCCGCCGGTAGTATCGGGAGCGTGAGGAGAGGCGCCCCGGGAACCGAGCTCCCAAGCACGCGACTCAGCTCTGCCTGCGCCGCGTTCGCCTCGGCCCGCGCCTGCACCACCGCCACCCGTGCCCGGTCCGACTCCAGTGCGGTACGCAATCCCACCGCTTCGGAAACCAGGCCTTCACGCAGTCGCTGGGAGTCGACCGCGGCGATCTCGTGCAGGGCCTGCGCATGCCGTTCACTCACCGCAAGGGCCATGGCCGCCCCCCCGGCGCGCAGCCAGGCGCGCGCTACGGCATACTCAGCATCCAACCAATCCCGTGCCCGTTCGCCCTGAACGCGCGAGGTGCCCGCGGCCACGGATTGCCGCAAGGCGACCCGACGCCCCGTGAAGTCCAGCGGCACGTAGGCCGTGGCGAAAATGTCCGGATCGAGCGAACTGCCCACGTTCTCCTGCCGCCACTCGAACGACGGGTTGGCCCACTGCGCGCTCTCCCGGACACGCCCCGTCGATGTCTGGGCCCGAGCACCTGCCAGGCGATGCAACGGCCCATGATCACGCGCCAGCGCGAGGGCGTCCGCCAAGCCTATGGAAGGACGTGTATCCGAAGGGATTGGGTTCCCGACTCCGGAGGAGCCAGGCGAGGCGGGCGCCGGGGCGGCAGGCGCGGGCTGCTGCACCGCTGCCTGCGCCGACAGGCTACCGACCGGCAGGACCACCAGGACCGCCGCCAGCGCGACCATAGGCATCGCCAGTCGCGGCACCGAGGTCAGGAGCGAGCGCCTATCCGCCCGCGCAGGCCATTCACGCCAGCCGACCGATGATGTGCGGAGATTCCGTGCGTTCATGGCGGCATTCTAGTGCCCCTGCATGAACAGTTCGTGAATCCCGGTGGAATCCCACCGCCGCCGGTTCAATTCCAGCCCTGCACATGCGAATCAACCAGGACACGTCGCCCTGATGATGCCTACGGCAGTGCCAGCGGCAAGGAGACCGTGAAGACCGTCCCTCCGCTTGCAACGGCGCCCACCTCGATCCGCCCGCCATGCAGACGGACGATCCATGAAGCGATAGCCAGGCCCAACCCGCTTCCATCGGCCCGCTTGTGTCGCGCCTCCTCACCGCGAAAGAAGCGATCGAAGATGCGCGCCCTTTCGGCTTGGGAGATGCCGATGCCGCTGTCCACCACGTCAAGTCGGGCGGTACCCGCGTCCTGACGTACGGACAAACGCACAATGCCGCCCGCTTCTGTGTAGCGCAGTGCGTTCTCCACCAGCACGCCCACAAGCCTGGCGAGGAGAATGGGATCACCCTGCACGGGTGTCTCTTCGATCACGTCGACATCAAGATCGATCGCCAGGCGAACGGCTTGCGGACTCCAGCGCGGCAGCTCGTCCGCAACCAGATCGTCGAGGAACAGATGTTGCAGCATCGGCGTCTCATCGGCAGTGGCGTCTGCACGGGCCAACTGCAGCAGTTCGTCCACCTGATGCGATACCGCACGCAGCTCATCGTCCAGGGCCTCGAGGGCTTCGCGTCGCACGCTGTCGGTGTTTCGCGACTCCTCCCGACTCTCCAGCATCGCCAGTTCAACGCGTGCCCGCATGCGGGCGATTGGCGTGCGTAGTTCATGCGCCGCATCGGCAAGAAACTGTCGCTGCTGGGTCAGAGCGCCATCGAGCCGGTCGAGCAGGGCGTTGAAGCGAAGACCAAGCCGCCCGATCTCGTCGCGCGGGTCATCCACCGGCAATCGAGTCCCAGCGGCCGGTGCGATACGCGCCGCTGCGTCGGCCATTGCACCCACCGGGCGGAGCGTACGCCCGGTAAGCCACCACCCCACGCCACCAGCACCGACCAGCAACAACGGAATCCCCACGAGAAACCAGCGATCCATCTGCTGCTGCAACGCCTGCAGGTTGGCCAGACTCGCCGTCACTTCCACCTCGAAGCCCGGTGCCCTCTCCGGATCGAGGGGAAACCGCACGGTGCGCACCGGAAGACCACGCAACGGATCGCCCCGCCGTGCCAGTGCCTGCTCGTCGCCCACCATCACACCGTTTGGCCGGCGCACGCGAATCACCCGATCGGCGAACACCAGTTCCTGTGTCACATGGGCAATGGTGCCCTCGATGGTGAGCGATTCATGTAGCTCGGTACGAAAGAATTGCTGCACAAAGGCCGCGGACGCGATCATCGACTCGCTGAACTCACGCTCCAGCGTGACACGCAGTGCAAAACGCAATGCCGTCGCTGCCGAGAGCAGCACCACCAGCAAGGTCGTCGCATAGAGCGCCGTGAAGCGCAACCGGATTCGGGGAACGTGCGTATCCGTGCGTTCCGCGAGTGAGAGCCCGCCTGGCATCGGAAACCGTCAGCCGCGGGGCGGAACGGAGAGTCGGTATCCCGTACCGCGTACCGTCGCGAGCAACGGCGGCTCTCCCGCCGCGTCGATCTTGCGGCGCAGCCGAGCGATATACACATCGATCACGTTGCTCATCGGATCGAAGTTGTGGTCCCATGCGTGCTCCCCAATGAACTCGCGTGTCAGCACACGCCCTGGCGCACGCATCAGCACCTCCAGGATTGCAAACTCCTTGGCGGTGAGGCTCAGACCGCGCTGCCCGCGACGAGCCTCACGTGTGGCCGGGTCGAGCACCATGTCACCAACCTGCAGAACGGTCGGCGCGGCATGATCGGGACGTCGCATCAACGCGCGCAGGCGCGCCACCAGCTCACCCAGCGCGTAGGGTTTGACGAGGTAGTCGTCGGCCCCCAGATCGAGACCCGCAATGCGATCTTCCACCGCATCGCGGGCAGTCGCCATGAGGATGCGAGGCGCCGGATTCCGCTCCCGGAAGGCCGTGCACAACAGGAATCCGTCGTCATCTGGCAGACGGATATCGAGGACCACCACGTCGTACGGGCTGACGGCAGCGAGTTCACGCGCCATCTTCCCCGTAGCGGTGGAGTCCACCACAAGACCGGACGCTCGCAGGAATGCCGTTGCGCTCTCCCGCAACGTGTCGTCGTCTTCCACTAGCAGCACACGCATGCAGGGGAATCTATCGGTGATCGTGACGGGCGTATGAACGGCAGGAACCGCAGATTTGACACCGCCAGCGGAGAGTGGGCCGCCGTGCGCCCACGGAGCAGCCCGAAGATCGGCCTGGTGCTGGGAGGCGGTGCCCTCAAGGGCATGGCCCATATCGGTGCCCTTCGAGCGCTCGCCGAGGCGGGAATCACACCGGCGCTCCACGCGGGTGCCAGCATCGGCGCCATGATCGCCGCCGCTGCCGCGAGCGGACGCAGCGCCGAGGAACTGCTCGAACGCGCCAAGCGTTTTCGCCGCCGCGACCTGTTCCGCATCAATCACATGGGCATGCTCATGGAGCGCATGCTCTCCCGGTCGATCTATCTCGAAGGTCCCCTCCGGAGCCTCTGCGAGGAGCTGGTGGACGAAGGCACCTTCGACACGTTTCGCAGCCCGCTCCTGGTCACGGCCGTGGACATCGAGCGCGGCCTGCCATTGGTCTTCGGCCGGCCAGGCTTGAGCGCCGTGAAAGTCCGCGATGCCGTCTACGCCTCCTGCGCGCTCCCCGGTTTCTTCCCCCCGGGCGTGGTAGGCAATCGTGTGTGCATCGATGGCGGGACCACCGACAATCTCCCCATCGGTATTGCTGGCCTGGACATGGATGCCCTCATTGCCGTCGACGTGGGGATGGCCGACGTCCCGTTGGCCACCGGAGTGGCCGAGCAGGGCTTCGCATCCATCTTCATGCGCGCTGCGGCCATGATGATGCATGAGCAACAGCAAGCCGTGCTCGACCACTGGGCCGCACCGCCCCTGCTGCTGGTCCGCCCGCCGATTTCCCATATCGGGCCATTCTCCTTCGCCCACATCGAGGAACTCATCGAGCTCGGCTACCAGTCCATGCGCGAGGCCCTCGGTTCGCTCGACCAGATGCTGGCGGCACCAGGTGGCGTGTTCCCCCGGCAGGAGATGACCATCGTGGTCGACCGGAACCGCTGCACCGGCTGCGGCATCTGCGTTGCCAACGCACCCCAGCTCATGGCGCTGGATCGGGAGCAGAAGGCCTTCCCCCTCCTGCCCATCCATGAATTTTCCCCGGCCGATGCCGATTTCGCACGCTGCTGCCCCGAGGATGCGCTTGCGGTCGTGCCCAACGTCCCCGCGGAATCCCAGTCCACCTGAGAAGCGCCGGTCGGGCATCCGCCAGGGGCCGGTGGCCGATTACTGGTCACACCCCGTCCCATAGTCGATATTTCGCATAGCCTCGTCGGTACCGGGCGTTGCCCTTGGGCGGCGACACGGCGCGACGAGTGGCTCCGTTCCGTACGCGCGTAGCCGCCCGAGGGGTCGGCGCGCACAGGATATCTCATTCATGGCGCATCCCAATTCATTCGGCAGCCGCTCCACGCTGCAGGTGGGCGACCTCTCCTACGCCTACTATCGGCTCGCGACGCTCGACGCCCTCCCGGGAAGTACGGCCAGAACCCTGCCGTTCTCCCTTCGCGTCCTGCTCGAGAATCTTCTGCGCGGCGAAGACAACGCGTTCGTCAAGAAGGCCGATATCGACAAGCTCGCCCACTGGGACGTGAAAGCCACCGTCGATAAGGAAATCGCCTTCCGAACGGCCCGCGTCCTCCTGCAGGACTTCACCGGGGTGCCCTGCGTGGTCGACCTGGCCGCCATGCGTGACGCCATGGTCGCCCTCGGTGGTGATCCGACGCGGATCAACCCCCTGCAGCCCGTCGACCTGGTCATCGATCACTCCGTCCAGGTGGATGAGTACGGCAGCGAAGCCGCCATGTTGCTCAACACGGAACTCGAGTTTGAGCGCAACGGCGAACGCTATCAGTTCCTCAAGTGGGGCCAGACGGCCCTTCGCAACTTCCGCGCGGTACCGCCAGGAACAGGCATCTGCCACCAGGTCAATCTCGAATACCTGGCCCAGGTGGTGTTCACCGCGAAGGAGGGTGACGACACGCTCGCCTACTGCGACTCGCTCGTCGGAACAGATTCGCACACCACGATGATCAACGGCCTGGGCGTCGTGGGCTGGGGCGTCGGCGGGATCGAGGCCGAAGCGGCCATGCTCGGCCAGCCGGTGAGCATGCTCATCCCCGAAGTCATCGGCTTCAAGCTGCACGGCAAGCTCCCGGCCGGCGCCACGGCGACGGACCTCGTGCTGACCTGCACGGAACTGCTCCGCAAGAAGAAGGTCGTGGGCAAGTTCGTCGAGTTCTATGGCAGCGGCCTCTCAAGTCTCGCACTCGCAGATCGTGCCACCATTGCCAACATGGCACCCGAGTACGGCGCGACCATGGGCTTCTTCCCGGTCGACGCGGAGACGCTCAAGTACCTCCGGCTCTCGGGTCGCAGTGAGGCGCAGGTGGCGCTGGTGGAGGCCTACTGCAAGGAACAGGGCCTCTTCCGCACCGATGACACCCCCGATCCGATCTTCACCGATACCCTCGAACTCGATCTGAGCACCGTGGTCCCCAGCCTGGCCGGCCCCAAGCGCCCTCAGGACCGCGTGCCGCTCACCGAGAGCAAGCGCATGTACCGTGAGGCGCTGGCCGCACAGCTTTCCTCGCAAGCGTTCGCCACCGGCGCGAATGGCGTGGCGGGAACGGCATCGGCCGCCATGGTTGCGGAGGGCGGCCCGGTCGAAACCGACCATGGCGTGCACTGCACCTACAAGGGACAGACGTTCAAGCTCCAGCACGGCCATGTGGTAATCGCCGCCATCACGAGCTGCACCAACACCAGCAACCCGAGCGTCATGCTGGCAGCCGGTCTGCTGGCGCGCAATGCGGTGGCCAAGGGGCTCACCACCAAGCCGTGGGTGAAGACCTCGCTGGCACCCGGTTCCAAGGTGGCCACGGAGTACTTCAACAAGGCCGGACTCATGCAGCCGCTCGACGCCTTGGGATTCAATGTCGTCGGCTATGGCTGCACCACCTGCATCGGCAACTCCGGGCCGCTCCCGCTCGAGATCAGCGAAGCCATCGAAACCGGTCGGCTCAATGTCGCTGCGGTGCTCTCGGGCAATCGCAATTTCGAAGGACGGATCAACCCGCAGACGCGCTTCAATTACCTCGCGTCGCCGCCACTCGTGGTGGCCTATGCCCTGGCCGGACGCATGGACATCGACCTCGCCACCGAGCCGCTGGGTGTCGGGACCGACGGCCCGGTCTTCCTGCGCGATATCTGGCCCACGCAGCAGGAAGTGGCAGACACCATTCTCACCAGCGTCAAGCGCGAGCAATTCACCAGGCAGTACGCCGACGTCCTCAAGGGGGATGCGCACTGGCAGGCCATCGTCGCGCCCTCCGGCGATCAATATGCCTGGGATGCCAGCAGCACCTACGTGCAGAACCCGCCCTACTTCCAGGGCATGACCATGACACCGCCTGGCATTCGCCCGATCAGCGGGGCCAAGGTGCTGGGTATGTTCGGGGACTCCATCACCACCGACCACATTTCTCCTGCAGGCTCCATCGCGGCGTCGAGCCCGGCGGGCAAGTACCTCAGCGCGCTGGGTGTGGAGAAAAAGGACTTCAACTCCTATGGGGCCCGCCGTGGCAATCATGAGGTGATGATGCGCGGGACCTTCGCCAACATCCGCCTCAAGAACGAGCTGGCCGCAGGCATGGAGGGCTGGTGGACCGCCACCGCGCCGGGCGCGCAACCCGAGGCGCTCTACGATGTGGCCATGGCCCGCCAGGCTGCTGGCGTGGCACAGATCGTCATCGCCGGGAAGGAGTACGGCACGGGCTCCTCACGCGACTGGGCGGCCAAGGGCACCATGCTGCTCGGGGTGCGCGCCGTGATCGCGGAGAGCTTCGAACGCATCCACCGCTCGAATCTCGTGGGGATGGGCGTGCTGCCATTGGAGTTCGTCAACGGCGAAACGCGCCAGAGCCATGGTCTCACCGGCTTCGAAACCTACGAGATCGTGGGACTCGACGACACGCTCGCGCCACGCGCCAGGCTCGTCGTGAAGGCGACTGCCGCCGATGGTAGCGAGAAGCAGTTCACGGCCCGCTGCCGCATCGACACCCCGGAGGAGATGCAGTACTACAAGCACGGTGGCATCCTCCCGTACGTGCTCCGCAGTCTCGTGGCGCGTTAGTCGCGCCCCAAGGCTGTTGCAGTACGTCCGAGTTTCACACACCAGGACTCCGGTGAACACACGGCCTCGCATTGCCTTGATGCGAGGTCGTGTGCATTTGCCCCTGGCCGGCAGCGAAACCGCATGATTGCCGTGCTCGTCAATCCCACCGCCGGACGCGGCCGTGCCGGAATGATGGCCCCGCGTGTCATGGAAGCCCTCCAATCGCTCGACGATATCGTGCCGGTGGAGACACAGGCACGGGGCGACGAAGCCCAGCTGGCCGCACTGGCCGCGGCCCAGGGCGCACGCCTGCTGGTCATCGTGGGCGGCGATGGCTCCGTGCATCATGCTACGCGCGGGCTGCTCGCTGGCACCTCGCGGCTTCCCGTCGCCATCATCGCCGCAGGCACCGGCAATGACTTCGTGAAATCCCTGGGCACTCCCGCCCACGATCTGCATGCCATGGTCTCACGCATCGTGCGGGGACACACCCGTTCCGTCGACGTCGGCCTCGTCGATGATGTGCCCTTCCTCAACGCCGCAGGGCTGGGCTTCGATGTCGAAGTGCTCGAACGCATGCACACGTCCTCAGCGCTTTCCGGCACCAGCGCCTACGTCGTCACAGCCCTGAAGGCCTTGCTTGGATACCGAGGGTTCGATGCGCTGCTCACTGCAGGCCCCGCCGGACACGCATCCGGCACCGAGCATCCGTCAACGGCGCGGTCTTCCCATCTGATGACCGTGTTTGCAAATGGACGATGCTTCGGCGGCGCGTTCCATATCGCTCCACACGCCAGGCTCGATGATGGCGCGCTCGATGTGATCGACATCGGGGTGATGCCGTGGTGGAAACGTCCCGCACTATTTCTGCGGGCCATGCGCGGCTCTCACCTTCACTCGGCCTGCGTACGACAGCAGACGGGGCAACGCTTCCACCTGCACTGCCAGAGACCGCCGACCTTCGAAGCCGATGGGGAACTCTACCGAGCCTCGTCCTGCGACCTCACGATCACCGTACGTCCAGGCGCCATCGAGTGCATCGTCTGATCCCGCGGGTCGCGCAGACTCCGGACCTGCTCTGACAGCTTCCCCAATGCAAAACCACCCGGACCGACATTCGTCGACCCGGGTGGTCCCCCCTGTTCGCCCCCTCCACGAAGCGAGCAGATACCTGCTGGCAGCTGTCCCCCTCATTTGCCGCCTTCCGTTCCAACACCGTACCGCTTGGAAGGTTCCGGTGTTTCACGGCGACGGGCACTCTTTTCACCACACATTGCACCAACACCCTCGGCCACCCCGGCGTCGCCGGTCGTCAACGTCACTCTGGACGTCGCACCTCATGACCGATGATGCCACCCAGGACGGCACCTCCCAACGCCCCCACTGCGGCCCCCTTCGCTCGGTCCCGCGAGGACAACACACCAATCGCCGCGCCAGCGGCAGCACCGTAGATCGCGCCCTTCTCCGTCTGCCGGCGTCCAGCCTGCCCCCCTACATCACCAGCATCACCCGAACTCCCGTTCCCATTGCCGGGGCGGGCGCTGCCCGCACCGTCACCCGAGGAGCGCCGAGCGGCGCCCGATGTAGATGCAGGGGCCGGAGCATACACGACCCGCGTCTGCGGCCGCTGGTACACGGGCTGCGGATACACGGGCATCGGATAGCCCCCCGGCGCACCGTAGGCGACGGGATACTGCCCCGGGTAAGGTGCATAGCCCTGGGGGTAGCCCAGCTCTGCGGGGCTCGCATACATCTGCCTGCTCGTCGGTGCCTGCGCCGCCGCCAGCAGATCCGCCCTGAGCTGCTGATCGAAACCGCTGTCACGTCCCCCACCGCACGCAGCAAGCGCACCGAGGACCACAGGGGCCATCAGCCCGAGGACGAAGTTCCTCTGCGTGTTCCGCACCAGCGGTACGCTTACCGGACGCATGCGATGCCTGCTCATCGTCGATCTCCTCGAAGGGGCGGGTGGAACGTCAGGCTCGGATAACGACCGGGTGAAACGCACATACTGTGCCACGCCATCGCCACTCCCTCCTTCCCTCCGAAACGCCGGGAAACCAGCCGAGTAGCCCAGCGCATCTGTCCACTCTCAGTGGCGGGGCCCGTCCTGGATGGGCGACATCCGCGGAGCGGCCGAACCGGGCCAGGGCTTTCCAGGCGCCGACGCTCGCCAACGGTCAGGATTTCATCAATCACAACCACATGGGGATTGGAGGCGTTATCATCCAGACGAACCCTGCGAGTGCTCCGCCTACACCGCACTCTCCCACCGAGTCCCCCGCCGGAGTCCCCGATGTCCTTCCGCTCACGCATCGCCGCCATTGCGGCCACGATCGCCCTGCCCATTGCCTTCGCGCCAGCACTGGCGGGAGCACAGCAGGCGGCGCCCGCCACGCCGGCACCGCTCAAGGTGGGCGATGCCGCACCAGACTTCACGGTCACCACCGTGACCTCCGCCGGAATCACCAAGAAGCCCTTCCGTCTCTCGGAGCACCGGGGCGAAACAGTCGTGCTGGCCTTCTTCCCGAAGGCCCGCACGCGGGGATGCACGGTGCAGATGGAGTCGTATCGCGATCGCTACGCCGAACTCTTCAAGAATGGCGAAAAAGTCACCCTGGTGGGTGTGAGCGTCGACCCCGACTCCGCCCTGACCTCCTGGGCTCGCGATGCCAAGTTTCCCTTCCAGTTCGCTGCCGACATCGACTACAAGGTCGGAATGGCCTACTCTGCCAGCGCCGGGCAGGGCTTTCACAAGCGCCTGCTCTACGTGATCAATCCGCAGGGGAAGATTTCCTACGTCGCGGCACCTTTCAACCAGATGTCAGCGGACGCCTACACCGAACTCGGATCAGCCATCACCATGGCGGGTCACGGTCACTAGCCCCACGAAGTACCGTCGGGCGTCGACCCCGAGATTGATGCCGGGGGCCGCCCGACGGAGACAGTGGTGACGCAGCCACGCACCCTGCTTTCCGCTCTGCACGCTGCGGCCGTGCAGGGCGCATCACCGTTTCAGCGAACCAGGGACTCCGTCGATCACTGGCTCGATCAACGGCTTGATGCTGCCCGTGATGCATCACGTGATAGCTCAGATGATGCATCACAGCGTGCACCGACGCCGCCGATCCATCTCTTCGCACTCGGCAAGGCCGCCTGGGCCATGGCCGATGGTGCGTACGCAGCGCTTCAGGCACGAGGCCTACCGGCGAGCGGCGGGATTGTGGTGTCAAACCATCTCCCCAGCAACGCCACGCGAGAGGGTCGACCACCGCTCCCGGCAGCAATTCGACGCTGCATCGGCGATCACCCCATACCGGGCCCTGCATCGCTCGCCGCCGCCGACGCCATCGACGACGCGCTCTGCGACGTCACGCCGGGGTCACTCGTACTCGTGCTCCTCTCGGGTGGAACCACGGCGCTCTGCGCGGCAGCTACTCCGGCCTTCACACAGGCGGTGGGAGATACGCACAGGGCCCAGGCGCACCTGGCCAACCTCGCGCAGACGTTGCTCGAGTCGGGACTGGCCATCCACGAAATGAACGCCATACGGCGGCGCGTCCTCCGGTTCGGAGCGGGTCGCCTGGCTACGGCACTCGCTCGGCGCGGCGCCCATCGAATCGGGACCTTTGCGGTGAGTGATGTCGTTGGAGATCAGCCCGCGGTCATCGGTTCCGGCCCCTGCTCCGCAGACCCGCTCGGTGACGAGGAGTTCCTCGCGCTGCTCGACGCGCATGACCTGCGAGGTCGGATGGAACGTGCCATGAGCACGGTGCTTGGCCTCGAAGGGCAGTCGCTGCCCCCCGCGGTGCCCCGCATCGACGATCCCGCGTTCCAACTCGTGGACTACGCGCTCGTCGCCACCAACACTGACGCGGTCGGCTCCATGGCCGACCTCGCTCGCACCTGGCCAAATACCCAGGTTCTGGTGGACCCGGAACCGGTAGAAGGCGCAGCCGATGCGATGGGACGTGCGCTGGCCGCTCGTGTGCTGCGTCTGGCGCCAACGCTTCCGCGTGGCACACACACTCTGCTGCTGGCCGGCGGCGAACCCGTGGTGAATCTGCGCGAAACCATGGAACGCGCCGTCGTCCACGGCGACGAAGACGATGCGCGCCGCATGACATTCCCCGACCTGGCGCCCACTGTGCCGGCGGCAGACGAGCCTCTTCGGGGTGGCCGTATGCAGGTGCTCGCGCTGGCCGCAGCTCTCGCGCTGGAAGAGGCCGTCATGCGTGGGGATCCATTCGCCAGCCGGGTTGACCTGCTCGCCGCTGGCACCGACGGTCGGGACGGCCCGACCGACGCCGCCGGCGCCATCGTCGATGCCGCTGTTCCCGCCCTCGCTCGTCGTGCCGGCCGCGTTCCCGAAGGTGATATTGACACCGGCCGCGCCTGGTTCTCCCTCGAGGCGGCCGGTGCCCTGCTTCGAACGGGCCCCACCGGCACCAATGTGATGGACGTCATCGCGGTACTGCTCCGAACCTGACCCCGCTCCGTACACGAGGTCGGGCGGCAACACCGAGGTGATTTCGCACACCCTCCCAGGATCACCGGCCCCAGCCCCGTCTTCCGTACCAGCGCCATGCCAGTCAAACGCGCCCCACGCCACCCCGTCCCCGCCCCTCCCGCTAGCACGGTCGCATCGACTGCCGGTGTAGCCGCTCAGCCCCCGGAGCACGCCGCAACCGGACGGGACAGCGAACCCGACCCGCCCGACGCATACCGGCGCCGGCCACGACAGTCCCGGGGACAGAAGCGGGTGGAGCTTCTCCTCGACGCAGCCGCCACCGTCATCGCGCGCGCGGGCCTCGAAGCCGCCACCGCTGAGGCCATCGCGCTGGAGGCGCGCACGGCAAAGGGATCCCTGTATCAATTCTTCCCCAATCGGGACGCCGTGCTGGCTGCCCTGGCGCTGCGCTACGCCGACGAGATGCGCGCCATTCACGAGCGCACGTTTCCCATCGACTCGCGGGGACTCGCGCTCGAACGCCTCATCGACAGGATCATCAAGCCGCTCGCCGACTTCCACGACCGTCATCCGGCCTTCCGTCGCGTCTTTGCCCACCACGAAGGCCCCCACGACGAAACGCGCTCGGCACCGTCGCGGCTGCGCATACAGCTCTTTGAGTCCTTCGTCGACCGCCTCGATGTGCTCTTCGCCGCGCGGAATCCCCGGTTGGGATCACGCGAGCGGCGCCGTGCCGCCCTCATCGCCGCGACCATAGGCCAGAGCATCCTGGCCCGCAGAGCGCGCGCCGCTGCCACGGAGAAGAAACCGCTGCTCGATGACCTTCGGCGCGTGCTGCTGCTCTACCTCCAACCCCTGCTCGACCCCAAGCCGGCGCGACCCGCCTCCACACGAGCGACGCCCCGTTCCGGACGGGCACCGCGCTAACCGCCCTGCCGCATTGCATGCGCCTGTCGTATTCGTGAGCTTTCGGGCATGGCCAACATTGTCACCATCGGTCTCGTACAGGACTCCGCGTCCGATGACCTCGCCGACAACCTCACCAGAGCCGTGGCGCGCGTTCGCGACGCGGCCTCACGTGGTGCGCAGATCATCTGTCTGCAGGAGCTCTTCAACGCGCCGTACTTCTGCAAGACGGTTCGCCCGGAGCGCTTCGATATAGCCGAGCCGGTCGATGGCCCGATCGCCCGGACCCTCCAGGCCCTCGCGCGCGAACTGGCGGTGGTCATCATCGCACCCTTCTACGAACGCGAGGCACCGGGGCTCTACCGCAACTCGGCCACGGTGATCGACGCGGACGGCTCCGTGCTCGGGACCTATCGCAAGATGCACATCCCGCACGACCCGCTCTTCGAGGAGAAGTACTACTTCGCACCGGGCGACGTGACCGGCGATCTGCGGCAGGATCGTCATCCGGGATTCAACGGATTCCGCATGTGGCGCACCAGATATGCCGATATCGGTGTGCTGATATGCTGGGATCAGTGGTATCCCGAGGGCGCCCGCATTACCTCGCTGCTTGGAGCGCAGATTCTCTTCTATCCCACCGCGATCGGCTGGCATCCGTCGGAGAAGGCCACGTTCGGCGACGCCCAGCTCGATGCCTGGCGTACCGCGCAGCGCGCGCACGCGATCGCCAACGGCGTCTTCGTCGCCGCCCCCAACCGCGTGGGTTTCGAGCCCGAGCCCGGCACCGACGGCCTCGAGTTCTTCGGCCACTCGTTCATCTGCGATCCCTTCGGGCGCTACCTGGCAGAGGGGGATACGGAACCCGCCATTCTCACCGCCGCCTGTGACCTCGGCCTCATCGAAGAGACCCGGCGCAACTGGCCCTTTCTCCGCGATCGCCGCATCGATGCCTACGGGCCCATCACCCAACGGTGGCTGGGGCCCATCACCGGAGGTGCGTGAGGTGACCGTCGCCGCACGTGTCGCGATCGACGCGGCAATCACCCCCGCGAATGCCGCCAACTCCGCGGCGCGCGCTACAGCGACACCCGTGCATGCCAGCGGGGTAGCGCCGGCCCTGCGCATGCCTGCGGAGTGGGAACGTCACGAGGCCACCTGGATCGGCTGGCCACACCACGAGCCCGACTGGCCCGGCAAGTTCGAACCCATCGCCTGGGTCTATGCGGAGATCGTCCGGGCACTCTCTCGTTTCGAGCGCGTGGAGATTCTCTGCCACGACGAGCAGGTGGCTGATCAGGCACGGCACTGCCTCTCGCAGCACGCGGTGCCCACCTCCGGCTACAGCCTGCACATCCAGCCGACCGATCGGGTTTGGCTTCGGGACTCCGGTGCCACTGGCGTCATGCGCCCCGATGGCAGCATCGCGTTGGTGCAGTGGGGGTTCAACGCCTGGGCCAAGTACGACAACGCCGAGCTCGACGCGCAGGTGCCGGAGCGCATGGCCCACATCGCGAACCTGCCGCGCATCGAAGCCCGTCGCTTCGACAACGCTGGTCCACTGGTACTCGAGGGCGGTGGCATCGAAACCGATGGGCTCGGCACCCTCCTCGTGACGGAAGAGTGGTTGCTGTCCGATGTGCAGGTTCGCAATCCGGGCTACACGCGCGAGGACTACGAGCGCGCCTTCGCCGAGTACCTCGGCATCACCCAGACCATCTGGCTGGGCGAAGGCTGTGTCGGCGATGACACCCACGGCCACATCGACGACATCGCCCGCTTCGTGGCACCGGGCGTGGTCGTGCTCGCGCACGAAGAGGATCCCACGGACGAAAACCACGCACGCTCGCTCGACAATCTGCACCGTCTGCAAGAGGCTCGTGATGCCCGCGGCGAAGCGCTGCGGGTGGTGACGCTGCCCTTTCCCCGCGCCGTGGTGATGGACGGCATGCGTCTGCCGGCGAGCTATGCGAACTTCTATCTCGGCAACGGCGTGTGCCTTGTCCCAACGTTCAACGATCGCAACGACCGCGTCGCGCTGAACACCCTCTCGGAGCTGCTCCCCGATCATGAGGTCATCGGCATCCACTCCGTTGATCTGGTCTGGGGGCTTGGCACACTGCATTGCCTGTCACAGCAGCAACCGGCTGCACGCTCGGGAGTCAATTGATGCGCTGGCCCAATTCGGAGGAGCCGCGCTCCGATTCACCCGGGGACCGGCAGGAGAGCTCGCGCCCCGACCAGCAGCCCGACCTGCCTCGCTGGGCACAGCGCCCCTCGGACCCGAGCACCGCGCTGTCCAACGAACGCATGGAGACCTACTTCGGCGCAAAATGGGAGCAGGTGTATCGGCGCAAGCTCGGCCCCTTCCTCGACGACCCGTCGTTTGTCCCCACCTGGAACTGGAGCGCCGCACTGGCCTTGCCGGTGTGGTTTCTCTATCGGAAGCTCTATCTGCCCTTTGCCGTCTTCTTCCTGGTTCCCAACCTGGTGTTCCGCCTGCTCACGCGATCGGATACGCCACTCACCATGGAGTCCCTGCGGCAACCCGAGAATGAATGGCTGCTGATGATGAACCTCGCCGTTCACCTCTCGTCGGCGATTGCCGCGGGCGGTACTGCCAACTGGCTGCTGTTCCGACGTGCCCGAGCCGCATCGCAGTTTGCGGCGGCCCAGCAACTGCCGTCCGGTGAAGAGCAGGGCCTGCTCCGGCGCATGGGCGGCGTCAATCGCCTGGCCACGACCCTCTTCGTATCCCTGTCCATCGTAATCGTCCTTGCCCAGTACCGGGGATGACGAGCCCGTCTCCCCACCGGCCCGAGCGTCATGGACAGCGCCGGAACGGGGCACAGGACCCGGCTCGGCGGCGACCTCCGCTTGGTCTCATCGGGACGAAGTGACGAAACGCGCGTCGGCGATGTTGTGCCTGTGATGACTGACGCCGAGTTGGTCGTCCGAACGCGAACCGGAGATCCGGACGCGTTCGGAACGCTGGTTTCGCGTTATTTCGACGCCTGCTGGCGGTTCGCCTACCACATGCTGGGAGAGCGGGCAGATGCGGAGGATGCCGTTCAGGAGTCCTTTCTCCGCGCGTACCTCGCCATCGCGCGGTACGACGAACGCGATCAATTCCGTGCCTGGCTCTTTCGTATCCTGACCAATCAGTGTCGCAACGCCCTCACTTCGCGCGGTCGCCGGACTCGGCGGTTTGTGCAGGACGACATCGCTCTGGAAACGGCTCCGGCGGCTCCGCCCGGGCCGGCGCCTGGCGTGGAGGATGTCGCGTTGATCCGGGCGCTGGCTCAGCTCGAACCGACCCAGCGCGAGGCGCTGTTGCTCAAGTATGCCGAGGGACTGGAATACGCGGAGATGTCGGCCCTGACGGGAGCCGGCGAATCGGCGCTCAAGATGCGGGTCAAGCGGGGCAGCGAGCGGCTTCGCGCCCTGCTGGGCCGCTCGCTGGAGGACGTGTCCATCGCCTCGTCGAGGGAACCCTCGGCATGATAGATCGTATGGTGCAGCATGGCTGATCCGCTCGATCTGACCTTCGAGTCAACGCCGGACGACGAACGGCTCGTCGCCCGGCTGCGGGCGTCGTACAGCCAGATGCCACCAGCGACCGCGGCGCAGATCGAACGCTGTACGGTGCTCGCGCTCGAAGCCGCTGCCGCTGAGACGAACCCCGAGCCGGCGACGAACTCGCCCAGAGCCACCCCCGGACTCCCGCACGTACGTGGCCTGTTGCCACGCCCCCGCTGGTGGTGGGGGGTTGCTGCGGCCGCGACCTTGGTGATTAGCGTCATGCGCCCCTGGCGCGGCGCCGAGACACAGCGTCACGCCGATAGCGCCTTCACCGCCGGTGCAGCGGCGAGTGAGGACGCGAGCGCGGCGAACGCGCTCCCCGTGGGTTCCATCCGCGATGAAGGCGACGGAGAAATTCGATTCGACCTGACGCTCCCCACCGCGGCAAGTGCGGTCGCCATTGTCGGCGATTTCAACGGCTGGGATGACACAAAGACGCCCATGGCAAGACGGGGGACTG
Source organism: uncultured Gemmatimonas sp. (assembly GCA_964586985.1). Taxonomy (GTDB): domain Bacteria; phylum Gemmatimonadota; class Gemmatimonadetes; order Gemmatimonadales; family Gemmatimonadaceae; genus Gemmatimonas. Next base: position 21,546 of record CAZPJX010000042.1, read on the forward strand.
CGGGCACGTGGTCCGTACGCGTGCCGCTGTCGCCTGGCCGCTACTCCTACGCGTTCGTCGTGGACGGCCGCCAGTGGTTGGTGGACACGCGCGCACCGCAGGTGCCCGATGCGGGCTTCGGCCCAGCGAACGCCGTCGTCGTCGACGGAACCGAGTAGCCATGCTTCGCCTTGGCAGGGCCTGGATGCTGCTGACGCTCTTCGCGGTCGGAACGGTTCCGGCCGTGGCATCCGCGCACACCACACCGCCCGAGACGCAGCCCTCGGGATATGCTTCACCGACACCGCAGGCCACGCCACAACCGCCCGGGCAACCCACACCCGCCGCAACGCAGACCGTTCAGCAGGTCCAGTTCGATACCTCGCGCTTCGATGTGGCAACCGCCCATGCACTGCGAGGGCTTTTCGAGGTCGCCGCAGAAGCGGGCTTGCCAACGCGCCCGCTGATCAACCGGGCACTCGAAGGCGCCGCGCGCCGCATCAGTGGAGACCGCATCCTCAAGGTGGTCCGCGAATTCACCACCGCGCTCAATGAGGCCAGGGAAATTCTTGGCCAGGGTTCCAGTACCGATGAGCTGGTGGCGGGAGCGGACGCCCTGCGGGCCGGCTACGATGCGCGGTCGGTGGCCGGGGTGCGCGCCAACAGACCGATGGGTACGGCCGCACCGGCCCTCATCGTGATGACCGACCTCGCCAGCCGCGGAGTGCCCACCACCACGGCGAGGGACGCCGTGACGGCCCTCGCCAAACTGGGCAGGTCCGATGAGGCGCTTTGGGGGCTGCAGTCGGCAGTGGCCAAGAACGCCCCCCGAGGGCCCGGTATGGCCCTCGACGCCTTGAACCGTTACCTTCGGGGAACAGTTCCGAACTCTCCGGGATCGATCTCCCCCGGTACGACTGACCGCAAACCGGTCCGCCCACCAGACTCGTGACGCCCGCCCGCAGACCCCTTCGCGCGTCGCGCCGCCGCTCCGTGAGGAGTAGCGGATGGGCCGTGCCGTGCGCGCTGTCGGCAGCAATCGTGGCCGTCGCACCAGCTACGCCGCTCGCAGCACAGGGACGCGGCGAGACCCCGATCGCCCCCGCCGCCACCATTGGCACCGTCACCGACACGCCCACGCTGTCCGTGCTCGGGATGGCATCGGTTCCTGGCGGGAGCGGCGGCGCATTCGCTCAGCAGAACGATCTCTGGTTCGGTGCCACCCAGCCGCTGGGCCGATTTGGCGGTGCGCATTTCACGGCGCTGGGCCGCGGCAATTGGCGAGTCCGTGACGTGGCGGGCACCGATGCGCAGGCACAGGGCATGGTGAGCCTCCGGGCTCGCGCGAGGCTCGGTACGCAACGCATCTGGAGCGCGGTGAGCTATGGCTATGCCGGATCCAACGGCGTTCCGGGTGCCAACCTGCTCGGCGATCTCTCAGGGGCGCAGGCCGGCGGCGGTCGCGACACCCGCGGCAGCGATACGACCGTTTCGCGTCGTAT
>CAZPJX010000043.1:0-22944 GCA_964586985.1 uncultured Gemmatimonas sp.
GTCGCGCTCAGGCGTGCGCATCATGAGCGGCTTGAGCCGCGCATTGAGCAGAAACGGCGCCACCGCATTCACGAGCTGCACCTCGAGCAGTTCGACGCTCGGCACTTCGTGCATCAGCAGACGCCACGAATTGCGATCGCGCAGGTCCACCTGCTGCAGGTCCTGGTCGAGCCGCCCTTCTGGAAACAGATGCGCCTGATGGCGCTGCTCTTCCTCCAACAACACCACCTGTGAGAGCTCGGCTGCATGGGTGATGCCGGCGACTTCGGCGAGGGCGCGCGGCAAGCTGGCGGGACTGATCGTGTCTTCGTCGGTCGTGCCGCCCGCTTCGGGGAGCATGTGATAGCCACGCACTCCCTCATAGGCGCCCAGAAGCTTGCGAGTGTCGTCGGGCATGGCGCTCACGGAGGCCCGCTCGAGATCCATCATGTGTTTGTAGAAGTCGGGCGGACGCCGCACGGTCTGACAGGCGTTGTTCACAATGAAATCCAGCCGATCGTGCGTGGTCATCAGGTGATGGCAGAATGCCTCCACGCTCGGCGTATGCCGGAGATCCAGGCCGTAGATCTCGAGTCGATGCTTCCAGTGTGCGAAATCCGGCTCGGCGGAGTAACGCTGCGCCGAGTCGCGTGGGAAACGCGTCGTGACGATAAGATGCGCTCCCGCACGCAGCAGCTTGATGCCGGCCTGATAGCCGATCTTGACGCGGCCACCAGTGAGCAGGGCCACGCGTCCGGTGAGATTGGCGAGTTCACCGCGTTTGCGGAAATTGAAGTCCGCGCAGGACGGGCAGAGCTGATCGTAGAAGTGATGCAGCACCGTGTACTGGTGTTTGCACACGTAGCAATGCTGTGGTTCCAGCGCTTCACGGAACTCATCGGCTTCCACCGTTTCCTGCGTGTCGGACCCGGGCGGCAGATAGTTCGGGGTGGTGAAGACTGTCTGCCGCCGCAGGCGCCGGATCCCCGTCTCCTGCAGCTGGTGTTCGGCGTCCTGCATCCTCTGGGTGCGCTCGGCCTTCTTCTGCCGCTTGGTGGCCTTTACCATTTGCCGGCGCAGGATGGCGTCAGGCCGTGAGACCTCGCCAGCCGCCTTGAGCAGGCGACGCCGCGCCTCGTCGGGGATGTCGAGCAGGCCCGCGCGGTCATTGGCGAGTTCTTCGAGCAGGGCGGTGGCCGCGGTGACCCGTGCGGTCAGGGCTTCGTTGAGGTCTTTCGAGTGATGCGAGCGTTCAGCCATAGCCTTGCAATATAGCCAATCCGGGGGCTCGGAATCCGGTGCGCGTTGGTGCTCAGCCTGCGCTACTCCTCGAGAAAGGCCGTCCCGGGGTGTGCGGGGAGTCGCCAATAGTACCACTGCGCCTTCGGCGTCCAGCCTTCAGCCATGGCGTTATCCTCGCCCCAGAGGCACCGGCCAGCCGGAAAGCTCGCCTGCCGGAATCGCAGGTCGAGCCGTTCCAGAACTGCCTGTTGGCTGGCGCTCAGCGGAACTTCGTCGAGCGAGCGCCGCAGGTCGAGATCGTTGAGGTAGTCGTCGAAGGTGAGCGGATACCCCCGTTCCACATCCACCACCGTCCGGGCCCATTGGGCCAGACGGGCATCGGCGGCCGATCCCAGCGGTTCGCCCGTCATGATGGGCGCCTCGTGAGCTGACGACGGAAATATCGCTCCCCGTCGTTTGGTTTGAAGAACGTCCGGATCGTGCCATCGGCATCAAAGGCCAGGAAGGCCCCCGTGCTGCGTTGGTAACGCGAAACCACGCCATCCACCGGACGCGTGGCCTCGAGCACGTCTTCTCCCACCGGCGCATCCCGCAGGTGCCGGGCGAGCCCAAGGTACTCAGCGGCGGACCGTGCCCCGAACTCCGCACCATGCTTCTCGAAGTGCTCCTCAAGCTGTGCGCTGGAGCGGAACCCGCGGTCGCCGAATCGGCTCGGCGGAGAGGCCGCCTCCGCCCGCGCTCCGGGGGACTGTGGTGCACTCGGGGCTGGCGGGGTCGAGACGGAGGGCCGCTCTGGCCCGGGATCAGCCGGCAGCGTCGCCGAGGGAGGGCGATCTCCGCGACGGGACCAGAGGGCGGCCAGCACGAAGCCGGCAAGGACGAGGAGGAGACGCAGCTGCCGGGAACGCATGCCATGAGGCTACGATATTCAGATGGTGATGACAACCACCGCTTGCAATGCCAATCCTTCATATTCCCGACATGAGCGTCGCCAAGGAACTCCTCACTCTGCTCGAGCTCGAGAAGCTCGAGGTCAACATCTACCGCGGTCAGAACAGGGATCTCGGCACCGGCCGTGTCTTCGGTGGGCAGGTGTTCGCCCAGGCCTTGGTGGCCGCCCGCCGCACGGTGGATGAGCCGCGCGAGGCGCATTCGGTACATGGGTACTTCCTGCGAGCGGGGGATCTCAAGGCGCCGATCGTGTTCTTTGTGGACCGCCCGCGTGATGGTGGCAGTTTCACGAGCCGTCGAGTGACGGCCATCCAGCACGGGCAGGCCATCTTCCATCTTTCGGCGTCGTTCCATGCGCCGGAGCGCGGGTTGGACCATCAGTCCACCATGCCGGACGTGCCACCGCCCGAGAGTCTGCCCAATGAGCTGGAGCAGATCCGGCGGCACATCGATGCCTTCGCCCCCGAACTTCGCGATGTCCTGGTGCGGGAGCGTGCGATCGAAATTCGTACTGACACCCCGTATGTGCCGGGGGTGGCACGGTCCCGTGAGCCCAGCCGCTTCGTGTGGTTTCGATTGGTGGAGCGATTGCCGGATGACCCCATCCTGCATCAGGCCGTGTTGGCCTATGCTTCCGACTACGGCTTCCTGCCCACGGCGCTCGGGCCGCATGATATCGAGTACCGGGATCCTGGTCTGTTCGTTGCCTCGCTCGATCACACGCTCTGGATGCACCGCCCATTCCGGGCGGACGAGTGGCTGCTCTATGCGATGGATAGCCCCACGGCAGCCAGCGCACGCGGGTTCGTGCGGGGGCAGGTATTCACGCGTGATGGGGTGCTCGTCGCGTCCACCGCGCAGGAAGGGTTGCTGCGTCTCGCCTGATCGTTTCTCATCGCTTTCCGCTCAGAGTCCATCATGGGAGCCCGCGATCAGCGCGTCGACACCTACATCGAACGGTCAGCAGAATTCGCGCAGCCGATCCTGCGTTACATCCGGGACCTCGTGCACACGACCTGTCCGGAGGTGGAGGAGACCATCAAGTGGGGATTCCCCCACTTCACTCATGCCGGCGGCATTCTCTGCTCGATGGCGTCGTTCAAGGCGCATTGCAGTTTCGGGTTCTGGCTTGCCCGCGACGTGCTTGGCGAAGACATGAACGACGAAGCCATGGGGCAGTTCGGGCGCGTGGCCAGCATCCGGGAGTTGCCCGGCAAGGCCGCACTGGCACGTTACATCAGGAAGGCCATGAGGCTCAACGAGGCGGGGGTGAAGTTGTCGCGCTCCTCCGCAAGTGCAAGTGCAAGTGCAAGTGCAAGTGCAAGTGGGAAGCGCGCCGCACTCGTGGTGCCGGAGGAACTCGCCGCGGCGCTTTCGCGTCTGCCGGCCGCGAAGGCGCAATTCGACGTCATGCGTCCGTCACATCGGCGCGAGTACTGCGAGTGGATCGCCGAAGCGAAGAAGGCCGAGACAAGGGAGCGACGTGTCCTGAAGGCGATCGAGCAGATCGCCGAGGGGAAGTCGCAGAACTGGAAGTACGAGCGGCGCAGCGAGTGAGAACCCCCATCCCGCATCGCAGCGGCCGTGTGCCGCGACGCGATGCGGGATATCCGGCATGTGCCTCAAACAGCGTCTGACAAACTACTGAAGTTGAAGTCCCGCACCTTGATTGGGGGCATCACGACGCCGGGCCCACCTTCGCCACCGGCCGTGCGCACGCTCTTCCCGATGCCCTCGAGATTGTTGAGCATGAACAGCGGCGAGTCGTTGAAGCGGAAGTTCTTGACGGGGCGCACCACTTTGCCGCCCTCGATGAGAAATGTCCCATCGCGTGTGAGGCCCGTATACATCAGGGTCCGCTGATCGAGTGGGCGCAGGTAGAACAGGCGCGTGACGAGTACGCCGCGCGTGGTGCCGGCGATGAGGGACTCAAGAGTTTCCGATCCGTCGGCCATATGCAGGCCTCCGGAGCTTCCCGTAGCGGGCTTTCCCTGCTTGTTGGCCCAAAAGCGCGTGTAGGCGAGCTGATTCAGTACCCCGTTCCGGATCCAGGTCTGGGCTGACCGCGGCAGGCCTTCGTTGTCGAAAGGCGCATCGAGCATGAGTGGATCGGCGGGATCGGAGAACATGGTGATACGCTCGTCGACGATCTTCTCCCCGAGCTTGGTACCGCCTGGCTTCGAGAACGCCGATCGCCCTTCGTCGGCGGCGCGAGCTTGGAAGGCGTTTCGCATGAGCCCCACGAGATTGGCCGCGGCTTCGGGTTCGAAGATGACGGTGTAGCGGCCGGGTTCGATCGCCACGGGATTGCGTGATCGACGGGCCTTGTCGATGGCGCGGCGTGCCACGTCCTCGAAGTCGATGCGAGCCCAGTCGTTGTCTTCGGCACCGGCCCAGCCGGAACCAGTGCCGTCGTTGGTTCGAGCCGTGAGCGTGTAGTTGGCACTCGTGCCACGATGATAGGCAAAGAGCCCCGTATTGGTGCCGATCGCCGTGGCTGCCGCATTGCAGACGATGAATCCCGCCACGGTGAGTTCCTTCCCAGCGCGCGCGGGGGCAAGCGCCTGCAGTGCCGCCTTTGCGCGATCGTCGGCGGTCAGCTCCGCGGTGCGATCGGACCAGGCATTGATGGGCGTGTACTGCTGCGGTGGCAGTTCGCCGAGATATTCCGGATCTTCCGGGGCCAGGCGTGCGAGGGCTTCGGATTGCTGCACCGCGCGGCGCAGACCGTCATCACTGCGATCGTTGGTGACGACACTGGCCTTGCGTTTGCCGAACACGCTCTGGACCCGAATCGTGGTGTTGGTGGTCACACCGGACGTCGAGAGCTGATTGTCGGCGAAGCGCAGGTTGGTCTCGCGACTGCTCTGCAGCGAAACGCGAACGGCATCGGCCCGTGAGAGTTTCACGGTGCGTTCCACGACGGCCTGGGCTTCTTCGCGGGTCAGTACGCCCGTTGTGGCGAGACGATTCGCGTCTGCGCGCTCGAAGAGCGAGGCCGGTGCATCACGGAAGAAACGTTCGCGGCTCATACGGCGCGCCCCGTGTTGATGATGTTGGCATTGCGGAAGCGGGCGGGTGGGCAGCCATGGCTGACGGCATTTGCCTGCCCGGGTTGTCCTTTGCCATCGTTGAAGGTGCCGCCGTGCATGTAGCTCTTCCGTCCACCAAGCAGATCCAGGGTGTTCCAGAAATCCGGCGTGCGCATCTGGTAGGCTGCGTCCTTCACCTGGCCTACGATCTTGCCCTTGCGGATCTCATAGCAGAGCTGAGCGCCGAACTGCGCGTTGTAACGCTGCTGATCAATGGAGTAGGAGGCGCGGCCGATCATCGCAATGCCCTTGTCGGTGGCGGCGATGAGATCGTCCCAACCGATATCCTTATCGCCCGGTTGCAGCGAGACGTTTGGCATGCGCTGGAAGGACACATCGGCCCAACTCTGCGCATAGGCGCATCCATGCGAGCGTACCGGCTTGCCATTCTTGGCGTACCAGGCGCGGAGCCAGGGTGCCTGTTCCCGCGTCGTCTGATAGTCAACAAACACCCCGTCCTTCACGATGTGGAAGTCTTCGGGTTGTACGCCGTCGTCGTCGTAGCCGATGGTGGCCAGCGCACCGACCTCACTGCGATTGCCGATGACATTCATCATCGGCGGTCCCAGGCGGAGCGAACCCAGTACCTTCTCCGGCGGCGAGATGAAACTCGTGCCGGCGTAGTTGGCCTCGTAGCCCATGGCCCGATCGAGTTCGGTGGAGTGTCCGATGGATTCGTGAATGGTGAGGAAGAGCTGCGACGGGTGCAGGATGAGGTCGTAGCGACCAGGCTCCACCGGTTTCGCCGAGAGCTTCTCTGCAGCTTCCGCGGCCCAGACCTTGGCATTGTTCACGATGTCGGCTTCGAGCACGTACTCCCAGCCGCGGCCGGCGGGCTGCACCACTTCCGGGCCTCGTACGGCGGTGCCGGTGCGATCTGGTGCGACGGCCGTGCAGCTCATGGTCACCCAGCTGCGCACATAGTCCTGCGTGGTGACGGTGCCTTCCGTGTTGGCGTAGTTGCGCTCTTCCTTCACGAACGACAACCCGGAGTTCACGAAACGCACATTGGCCACTGTGAGCGCGGCGGCGTTGGCTCGCAGCAGGAGGTCGGCCTTCTCCTCGACGGCGATCGTGAACGGATCGATGGTGTAGCTCGACCGCCACGTCACATCAGGGTGTGCAGGCGTGGGCGCCAGCTCGACACGACGGTCGCGCGCAATGCGATTGGCCTTGGCCAGCGCCACGGCCTCCTGTGCGGCGCCGCCAACGCCAGCCTTTGTGAGTTCCTGGGTGGCCGCAAAGCCCCAGCAACCGTCCACGAGCACCCGGACGCCACAGCCCATGGTGTCGACGTCCACCACATCGGTGACCTGCTTCTCGCGCGTTTGCACGCTGTTGTTGCGGTTGCGCGAGATGCGCACATCGGCCCAGGAGGCACCGGCTCGCTTGGCGGCGTCGAGCGCTTCCATCAGGAGTTCGCGCGTGGCCGGGTCCGTGTAGAGTGCTCGAAGCGGCGGAGTGCTCGGGGAATGGAGACCAGCCGGAGCGGGAAGCGCCGGCAGGAGTGACGGCGAGATGGCGAGGCCACCCAGCGCCACCGAACCGGTGCGGAGGAAATCGCGACGCGTTGTCATGATGGGATCCTGATGAAGAGCTGGTGGGTCGCTGGCGAATCGGCGATGGATCGTTGACAGATCGCTGACAGAACGTTGGCGGATCGCTGACGGTTCGCTGACGGTTCGCTGGTGGTGCGCTACTTGAGATTGGCTTTGAAGAACGCCAGGGTGCGGGTCCACGCGTCATCGGCCGTAGCCTTGTCGTACGACTGGCCGGAGGGATTCGCGAAGGCGTGGCCGGCGCCAGGATACACATGGATGCTGACGCTTCGGCCCGCCTTCTTCATTTGCGCTTCCATGGCGCGCACGCTGTCCACGGGGATGCCGGTATCCTTGCCACCAAAGAGACCCAGCACCGGAGCCTTGAGGCGCGAGAGGCTCGGTGCGTCGGTGATGGGGGCGCCATAATAGATGACCACTGCGTTCACCTGAGCGCCGCCGGCGAGTCCGGTGCGCAGTGACCAATGCCCACCGAAGCAGTAGCCAACACTGCCCACCGAGGTCGCGCCGTTCGCGCGTAGATAGCTGACTGCGGCGGCCACGTTGCGCTCACCAGCGGCGATGTTGGACATGCCGGCCTGATAGAGCTTCATGGCGGCGTCCGGTGTGGCCGCGACCTGCCCGCCGAAAAGATCGACTGCGAGAACCGAATACCCTTCGCCGGCATAGCGATCGGCCATGGCCTTGATGTTGTCATTGATCCCCCACCACTCGTGGACCATCACGATGGCCGGGCCGGGCTTCGCGGTGCCGGTGGGCTTCGTGAGGTAGCCCCGCACGGCTTTGCCGTCGACGGTGCCGTACTGCACCATCTCGCCTGCCACGGGAAGGCGGGGGGCAATCAATGCGGCGCCCGATGCGGTCGGAGTCTCATGGGCGTGCGCCGCATGCATGGCGGCGGCGTAATCCGATGGTGTAGGCATGGAGACGTTGTTGCCGGCACGTGATGGCGGCTGCGCCTGGATCGTCGTGGCCGTCGCGAGTGCGGCTAGGCCGAGGAGGGTTGAGCCGAGGACGACCACACGGCACTTCACCAGACGGCGCGTGGTGGAGAGGGGGGCCGCGGAAGCGGAAATCGTGATCATGCGAATTCTGGAATGGGAAAATGACCAACGGACAAAGGGGGTGCGACGTCAGGATACTCCCAGGGCTCGTGCGAGTATGGTGGGATCGATGTTACCGCCTGTCACCACCACCAGCGTGGTGCGATTGCGTGTGTCGAGTCGGCCCGAGAGCAGGGCTGCCAGCGATGCGGCGCCACCTGGCTCCACCACCAGCTTGAGTTCACGCGCGGCGAACCCGATGGCGGCGAGGACCTCGTCATCGGTGACGCGAAGCCCCTCACCGACGCGCGGTTGATTGATGGAAAATGTGAACTCACCGGGCATCTCCGTGACGATGGCATCGCAGATGGAACGCTGCCCCGCTTCGTTGGCCACGCGATATCCGAGTTCAAGGGAACGCGCCGTATCGTCGAAGGCGGCGGGTTCGCAGGTATGCACCACGGTTCCTGGCGAGACGGCCTCGGCGGCCAACACGCAGCCTGCCGTGAGTCCTCCGCCGCCACAGTTCACATAGAAACGATCCGGCAGTGCGCCGCGCGCCGCTGCCTGCTCAAGCGCTTCGAGGGCTAGAGTGCCCTGACCGGCCACGATGCGCGGGTCCTCGAACGGCGGCACCACCGTAGCACCCGACTGCTCCGCGATGGCACCGCCGATGGCCACACGATCCTCCGTGTATCGATCATAGAGTACCACCTCCGCACCAAAGGCCTTCGTCCGTTCGATCTTGAGCGGGGGCGCATCGCTGGGCATCACGATGGTGGAACGCATGCCGAGCAGTGTGGCACTGTACGCGACGGCCTGGGCATGATTGCCCGACGAATAGGCGACGACGCCTCGACGGCGTTCTTCCGCTGTCAGTTGCAGCAGGCGATTCAGCGCCCCGCGCAGCTTGAAGGACCCGGTGTGCTGCAGCACTTCAGCCTTGAGGAGCACGCGGCCGCCGGCCACCGCATTCAACGCGGGCGACTCGAGAAGGGGTGTGACGGCGGCGTAGGGGGCGATGCGGGCAGCAGCGGCGCGGATGTCGTCGATGGTGGGAGCAAGCAGAAGGGGAGTGCTCATGCTCTGAATGTCAGCACGGGGCACGGGGGGGACAAGACACGCTGGGCCCCCTCGGCCCCACTCACACCGTACGCGTGTGGATTACGCGTACGCCGGAGGGCAGAGGCGCTGTAAACTCCCAATCAACCGGATGCAACACGAAACAGGTGGCACCACTGCCACTCATCTGGCCGATCCCGGGTAGCGCCTCTGTGCGCAGTCGGCGCGCCGCGGCTTGCACGAGCGGCAGGACTGTTCGAACGCCCTCATGCATGGCGGGCACGACTGCTTCGAAATCGTTGTGCGTCAGCGCCGCGACGGCCTCCCATGTCCGAAATGCCGCAGCAGGATAGCGATGCGGAATAGGAGCGGCCATCCCCTCGGAGCCCGCACGCGACGCCGCCACTGCGGCATACGCCGCCCCGGTGTTAACACCCGCCATGAAGGTCAGCAATGTGACTCCCATGGGAGGGAGCGGGGTGAGTGCGAGAAGGCGATCGCCACGGCCCCAGCCCAGAGCGAGCTCGTCCATGCTGGCCAGAAAGGGCACATCGGCGCCCAGTGTCCCCGCGATCTCGAGAAGACGGGTCGGGCCGAGCGGCGAGGGCGCGAGCGTGTCGAGTGCGCGCAGCACGGCGGCGGCATCGGCGCTGCCGCCACCAAGGCCACCCCCTACAGGGATGTGCTTCTCGATCGATATCTGCCACGAGTCAAGCCAGCGCGCGGCGCTTGTGGTGGAACCAGCGCCTCCGGCCCGCATTGAAGCGTACGCTTGTGTGGATGCTTCAGCATACGCTGACGCTGCACGCCACGCGAGATTGCTTTGTGCGTCACCGAGACTATTCGGTGGCATGGCGGGACCCTCGCAGTGCAGCGTGGATGGCCCATCATTCACCGAGACACGCACGACATCGTGCAACGCAAGGAGCTGAAAGAGCGTTTCGATGCCGTGATACCCACTGGCTTCACGCGCCAGGATGCGGAGCATCAGGTTGATCTTGGCGTGGGCCCGTTCGGTGTGCACCAGAGCAGCCGCCATCACATGACTCCGGTTCCGACGGTTGAGTTGCTCGCGGAACTGGCCTGTGCACCACGCACGTTTCCAAAGCTGAGTCCGAGCCGAGCGAAGTACATGGCGCCCATCACGGTAATGGGGATGAAGCTGAGCAGGTGGTAGCCAAGAGCCCAGCTGATCGCCAGATCGCGCGGTACCCCGTAGATGCCAAGTCCGGCCACCGCCGCCGCTTCGAAGACGCCGAAGAACCCCGGCGAGCTCGGGAGTGCGACACCAATGCCGAGTACGCCTTGGAGAAAGAGCGCCGCGCTGAACGGGACGGCGAGGCCGACGGCGAGGAATCCGAGATAGAGGCCCAGCGCATGCACTGCCCAGTGCGCGATGGCCCAGAGCAGCACGGCGACGAAGCGACGAGTGTCGCGCAGCACCGCCAGTCCGCCGATCCCGAGTTCCACAAAGCCCACGGCGGTGTCGGCAAACCGGGGGGCGATGCGACCCATCACACTGCCCACCAGGCCCGTCACGCGCGCGGGCTGCAGCACGACGGCGTAGCACAGTACGAGCAGGAGAAACAGCAAGACGATTCCGCCACGGGCCAGGTGCGGGATGGACTGGCCAGCGATGGTCGCTCCTGTGGGGAACCGTGGGTCGAGCATGGCCGCGAACATCATGCCGAAGAGCACCAGCGCATCGAACACCCGGTCAACGCCCAGGGAGCTCAGCGAGGTGGTGAGGGCAACCCGTGGTACTTCGCGTGTGAGCGCAAAGGCGCGCCCGAACTCGCCCGCGCGCATTGGAAACACGTTGTTCATCATCATGCCGATTGCGGTGCTACGCCACAGCGGGCCGAACGGCAGGGGGCCGGCAACTGGCTCCAGAATGGGCCGCCATCGTCGTGCGCGGAGCGGGAAGATGCAGGTGGCAACCACCGTGCAGGTCGCAAAGAGCCACGCATTGGATGTGCGCAGCACGCCCCACACCGCCGAGGCTTCCACGCCCTTGAGCGTCCACCAGAGCAAAAGCGCGGAGAGTGCAAAACCCACCCAGGTCTTCCAACTCCGCACTAGAAGGACCTCCGATTGCGTTGTAGGCAATCCACCGAATCCCCGATATCCCGCCGTGGCTGCGCAATGCGTGAAGCGATACGCACGGATGTCACGTCGTCACGGCCAGATCGAGCAAGTCGCTCAATTCGTCGAAGAGCGCGTATGCATCAGGCACTGCCGTCGTCCCGCGCTGCCAGTGCTGCGCGAGTGCGTCGCGCACCTCTCGTGCACGGGCAACTGCCGAGTGCCCGCGGTAGAGCAGCGATTCGATGGGGACGACCACCGGTTCTGCCGGCGGTGCCCCAGCCCAGGTGAGCCCCACCTGTCTGACCTGCTGGGCAAGCTGCGGATCTGTCAGTTCACGGTTCAGGAGCAGCTGCGCGAGTGCTTGCACGCCTGCGCGTTCCGCGCTGCCGGCCAACGGGGCCCGCGCCATGCGGGTGGCCAGGGTACTGATGCTCGAGGCGCCGTAACTCTCGGCGACATCAGCGAGACCGACCAGGGCACGACGCACCCCGTCACTGAGCGCGAGTTGGGAAGGGCCCGGGTTGCTGGTCGCCAGTGCGGCCGCTTCACGCGCCACGCCGTCGGCCGCCGCGGCCAGATCGGCGCGGAAGCGCTGCGCCAGCGTGATTGGCGGGTTCGGGTTGCGCTGGAGGACGCTTGGTTGCCCGTCATCCGGAAAGAAACGCGCAATGGGAAGTACCTGCGATGCGGGGGCGTGTGCCGGTGCGCTGGTGGCCAGATAGCCCGCCGCGACAGCAGCCAGCGCGACCGCTTGCGTATGACAGCGCCGCTGTTCGGAATCACTCCAGAGCGCCGCACGGGCCACCAGCGCCCGCAGCTCAGCGAGCGCGCCCCGCACCGCGAAGTGGAGACGCTGGTCCCAGCGCAGTTCATCGTCGCGCAAACCCGTGGCGAGGCGTTCGACCGTCGAGGTGAGCTCAGGCAACCCGTCGAGTCGTGTCATGGTGGCACTTCCACGAAGTGCGCGCGCATTCGCGAGCAGTGCTGCGGCATCCGGAGGGACGTCCGCATCCTGACCAGCCTCACTCAGGAGCTGATCGAGTCGATCGAGGTACTCTGCCGCTTCTTTTTGGAAGAACTCGATGAGAGCCTGCGGTGCACTCATGCTGAAGTGACTCCGGGAACGATGATGGTGGTCATCAGAAGCGATCGGCGGCGCGGGCGTCGTCCATGGCGTGTCGGATTTCCCGCACGGCAGCGTCCAATCCGACAAAGATGGCGCGACCGACGATGGCGTGCCCGATGTTGAGCTCTTCGATCTCGAGGATTGCCGCTACGGGTCCGACATTCGTCACCGAGAGCCCATGGCCCGCGTGCACCCCGAGGCCGAGCGTGCCACCGTGGGTCGCCGCGTCGCGCAGGGCCTGCAGGGTGCTCGGATCCCGTGGCGCATGGGCGTAGCTGCCGGTGTGTAGTTCCACGGCATCCGCTCCGATACGGGCACTCACGTCGACAGCCTCACGGTCGGGATCGATGAACAGGCTGGTGCGGATTCCGGCTGCCCTGAGGCGCAGCACGGCAGCCCGCAGGACGGCCTCGTGGCGGAGTACGTCCAACCCCCCCTCCGTGGTAATCTCCTCGCGGCGCTCGGGAACCAGTGTCACCTGCGCGGGCCGAAGTGTTTCGGCGAGCGAGAGCATGTCGTCAGTAGTGGCGCACTCGAGATTGAGCAGGGTGGTCACCTGCGCCATCAGGCGGTGGATGTCGTCGTCCTGGATATGACGGCGGTCTTCCCGCAGATGTGCCGTGATGCCGTCCACGCCGGCTCGCTCGCAGAGGAGCGCGGCGGCAACCGGATCGGGCTGTTGCCCGCGCCGGGCCTGCCGGACGGTGGCGACATGATCGATGTTGACGTAGAGACGCTGGTACCGAAGGGACTGAGTGGCCATCTGTGGGGTATGCCTCGGGGACGCCGTGGTGTTGACTACCATGGTGAGTCGCTGGTGACCACCGGCGGTGGTTACGAATAGGTTAGCAGCACGCAGTCGTTCACGCCTTACATCAGGTCGAAAGGAGGCCCTGGTGCCCGGTCCGATATCGAGAAGTTGGCAGGCGGCAATTGGTCGAGCGCGGTTTGCCTTGCGCTATGGTGCGGTGGGCGCAGCCCTTTGGCTTGGCGCCTGCTCGAAGCAGGTGGTGTCTACCACCACGAACCTGCCAGGCGCCGCGCCCACCCCTGTGGTTACGACGGACGATCCGTCCGCATACGGCAATGCCACGGGAAGAGGGGCAATCGATGCCTTTCTCAAGGCCGTCAATGCCCAGGATCTGCAGGGGATGTCGGCACTCTGGGGCAATAACAAGGGGCTCGCCAGGGACCAGTTCAAGCGGGAGGAGTTGGAAAAGCGGCTCATTGTGATGCAATGCCTCATCCAGCATGACCGCTACAGCTACGCGGAGGAGCGGCCGCGGTTGGTGACCGGTGGGCGGCAGGAGTTCCTCTTGGAGCTGGAGCGGGGCCCCACAAAGGCCCGCACGACCTTCACCACGGTGCAGGGTCCTTCGGGTCGCTGGCTCGTGGAGGACGTGGACGTCTCGAAACTGCGCGATTTCTGCCGCTGAACGGTTGACTCGGAACTCGAGCCATGGCGCCAGGCGGGGACATGCCTGGCCCGACGGTGCGGACAGCTTTGGCGCACCTGTTCCTCAATGCAAGCGGCCGGTGGATTCCCCCACCGGCCACCCGCCAGCCCAAAATGGCCGGGCTGGCTCTGCTGGACACAGCGACTAGTATTCGGACAGTTCGACGAGCACGCCCCCGGTGGCACTCGGATGCAGGAAGGCGATGCGTTTGCCTTCGGCACCGATGCGCGGGGTTTCGTCGATGAGCCGGAGGCCGGCATCCCGACACTTCTGTAGAGTGCCGTCGAGGTCGTCCACCGCAAAGCAGACGTGATGAATGCCCGGCCCCCGCTTGGCGACGTACTTGCCGATCGGGGTGTCTTCGGACTTGGCTTCGAGCAACTCCACGAGGGATTCACCGGCGGCCAGCCCCGCAATCGAGGCACCGTCGGCGTCGTCGAGGGGTACCTCGGGCATGCCGAGCACATCCCGGTAGAGGGGGAGCAACTCATCGAGCGCGCGGACGGCAATGCCGATATGGGCGATGCGTGTGCCGCGGCGAAGGGGTTCGGTCATGGTCGGTCGGGGGATCGGGTATGATGGATCCCGAATTCTAATCCTGTAGCAGGGGGCGAATTGAACGGAACCGGTGCACCACGCGCGGTGCATGCCGTCCGTTCCTCGCGACCCATATGGAGCATATGATGGCCAACGCAGTGGAAGTGAAGGATGATACGTTTGCCGCCGAAATCGAGCCGCTTCAGGGGCTCGCGGTGGTTGACTTCTGGGCGACGTGGTGCGCACCCTGCCGCATGATTGCTCCCATCATCGAGCAACTCGCGGCGGAATACGCGGGGCAGGTGAAGGTGGCCAAGCTCGACGTGGACAGCAATCAGCGGACGGCGGCGCGGTTCAATGTGCGCTCCATTCCCACAATCCTCTTCTTCAAGGACGGGGCGCTGGTGGATCAGGTGGTCGGGGCAGTCCCGCGTCCGGCCCTCGAGGCGAAGTTCAAGGAGCACGTCTGACGCCTTCGGCTGCCGATGGGGCGGTCACGGGCGCGGCACGCGGTGTGGAGGAAAGCTCCGAGCGCGCAGCGGCCATGGCCGCCCAGGCGGTGGCGCTCTGGCCAGAGGCTGCAACCCCAGGTGCGCTGCATATCGTCAGCACGCCGATTGGCCATCTGGGGGACATCACACTCCGGGCGCTGGCAGTGCTGCATCAGGCTGCGGCGATCTGTTGTGAAGACACCCGGCATGCCAGAACCTTGCTCGACCGCTATGGCATCGCTACGCCCACGCTGTCGCTGCACGAACACAACGAGGCGGCGGCTACACCGCGGCTTGTCGAGCGGCTGCGCGCGGGAGAGGCGCTGGCGTTGATCAGTGACGCCGGCACTCCTTTGGTGTCCGATCCGGGCGCGCGTCTGGTGGAGACGGCGGTGTCCCTCGGCATTCGCGTGATCCCCATTCCCGGTGCCTCGGCCAGCCTCGCTGCGCTTGTCTCGTCGGGTCTGGCACCGCACCCCTTCACGGTGCTTGGGTTTCTCGATCGCAAGGGCAAGGAGCGTGAAAACCAGCTCGCGCTTGCGGCCCGCCTGCCGCACAGCGTCATACTATTCGAGTCGCCCAATCGCCTGGTGGACACCTTGCGTGCGATGGCGGAGATTACGGGGGGTCAGCGTCATGTCGCGGTTGCGCGGGAGCTGACGAAGCATTTCGAAGAGATTCGCCGCGGAACGCTCGCGGAGGTCGCCGCGTATTATGAGGCGGTTCCTCCACGTGGGGAAATCGTGTTGGTCCTGGCCGGTGCCGAGGTAGCTGAGCCGTCTGATGACGGCCTGCGCGCGGTGGCCGGCGCCCTGCGTGAGCAAGGCTTCCGTCCTCGCGACATCGTGCGGATGCTCATGGACGAACACGGCGCCAGTCGCAATCTCGCCTACCGCCTCGCTCACGATACCTGATCCGGTCGCCCATGCGGTCTCCGCGGCGCTTCGCCCGATGGTCTCTCTTTGCGATCTGCGCGCTGCTGCCGTTGGGTACCATGGCGCTGCGCGGCCCGGGTCGTCTGGCCATTGCCCGACTCCAATACGATGGAGGCGGTGACTGGTACGGAAATCCGTCCGGTCTCCCAAACCTCATCCAGGCCATCGCCGAGCGCACGTCCCTGCCAATCGAGCGCACCGAAGCACGGGTTCGACTCACGGATTCGGCCGTGTTCGATTTCCCCTTCCTGTACATGACCGGCCACGGGGATGTGAAGTTCAGTGAGACCGAAGCACGGCGTCTTCGCGAGTACCTCCTGCGCGGCGGAGTCCTGCACGCGGACGACAACTACGGGCTCGACGAGACGTTCCGGCGCGAAATCGCGCGCGTGTTTCCGGATCGCCCCATGGTTGAGGTGCCCTATTCGCATCCGATCTACCACCTCGTCTACGACTTTCCCAGCGGTCCGCCAAAGATTCACGAGCACGACGGCAAGCCCGCGAAAGGCTATGGTATCTTCATTGGAAACCGGTTGGCCGTGTACTACACCTTCTCGGCCGATCTTGGCAACGGATGGGAAGATGTCGGCACCTACGCCGATCCCCCCGAACTGCATGAACAGGCGCTGCGCATGGGGGTGAATCTGTTCACCTACGCCATTACCAGTCGGGTGCAGCCATGACGGCCCCGGCCCTGGATCTCGATGCCCGCCTGAGCGGGGAGCAGCGTGCACTCCGGTGGCGGGCAACGAGCGCTGTGGTCCTCCTCGCCGTCGCCGCGCTCCTCGCTGTTCTTGCGATGCTCGTTCTGGCCCTTGGCGGTGGTCGTTGGATGGCCTGGCCACGTGCGATGCCGGTCTTCGGCTGGTTGAGCGCGATCGCTGGCGCCGGGACGCTCGCCCGCTGGCACTTCGCTCGGCAGGCGCAGGCCCTCTCGATGGCGTCCCTGGCGGGCACCATAGAACGGGAACAACGCCTCCGCGCCGGCTCGCTGCGTGGCGCACTGGAGGTCGCGGGAAGCGGTGCCCTCGGTGCACGTGCGGCGCAGGATGTCGCTTCGAGGCTCGCTCGCGGTACCCTCGCCCCTGCGGCAGGTCGGCAGTTCACCCGGCAGACGCTCATCGGCGCACTGCTGGCGCTGGTCGCGGCGCTGATTGTGTTCCTCGCATCTCGCGCGGCGCCGGATGGTCTGGCCGCCGTGCAGCACCCCGTGCGTGCCTGGACCGGCACGCTCTTACCGGCACTGGCATTCGAGCGGGTGCCGACCTCGGTGCCGCGCGGTATGCCGATCACGCTGCGGATTGAGGCAACGGGGCGTCACAGCATCACGGTGTCCCGCCGTGCGGAGGGGGAGGCTTGGCGCGATACCACGCTGCAGGTGCCGGTCTCGGGAATCGTACCCCTGGCCCTCGGTCCGGTACGTGCACGGACGCTGGTTCGCGTCAATGATGGACGAGCGCCGGAGCTGTCAGCACAACTCGTGGTCGAAGATCGTGGCTGGATAGGTGACATTGCACTGCGGGCGCAGTACCCGGCCTACCTTGGCCGCGTCGACGAGACCCTCGAGCCCGTACCTCCGCTTCGTGTGCCACGCGGCACGCGGGTGGAGGTGCGCGCCGAACTACGCGGAGGTGCACAACACGTCTTTCTCTTCTCCGGGCGTGACACGGTATGGTTCGCCGCGAGCAAGGCCGCGTCGGATGTCGTGCCCGCGTCGGGTGTCCTCACCATTGATCGGGATGGGCAGTGGGCATGGGGAGCGTCCGCAACGCCGCGTGCCGATGGTGCGGTGCTCCCGCCGGAGCTTCCCGATGCGTTGCCCTTCACGGTGATTCCCGACATGGCGCCAGCAGTGCGCATCGTGGCGCCGCTGACGGATACGGCCATAGGTCCCACGGGCGCCGTGCCGGTGATCGTGGAAGCCAGCGATGATCACGGCGTAGGCCATGTACATCTGCAATTGTGGCGTGAAGCCGCGTCGGGCGTGGGTGCCGGTGTCCGCGAGCGTCTCGATATCGCTTCGCCAGCAGTGCCGCTGTTCGAGGGAGGGACGACCATCACACTCGACGGCCGCACCCTGGAACCCGGAGATCGTCTGCACGTGACGGCCATCGCCACCGACGACTCGCCGTGGCGCCAGCAGGCCCAGAGTTCCGAGGTGATCCTACGGGTCCCGACGCTCTCCGAACAGCGCGCGATGGCCCGTGCGCTGGCTGATTCGCTGGCGGCACGGGCCCAGCAACTGGCCCAGCAGGAGCGTCGTTTGCAGCAGAATACCAGTGACGCGTCGCGCAGCCGGGAACTCCAGGGCAATCTCGGAGAGCAGTCTGGCGGTTTAAAGAGTGACGCGGCGAAAAGTCAGTCCATGAGTTTTTCGGCGGCCGAGAAGGCGAGGCAGATGGCGCAGGATCAGCAGCGGCTCAGTGCCAAGGTGGACTCGCTGCGGCAGAACGCGAAGGAGCTGGAATCCCGCCTGCGCAACGCCAACGCGCTCGACACCGCTCTCGCGTCGCGGATGCGTGATATCCAGAAGATGCTGCGGGATGCGATGACGCCGGAGATGCAGAAGCAGCTCGAATCCCTGAACCAGAGCAGCGATCGGTTGAGCGGGACCGACGCACAGCGTTCGATGCAGCAGCTCTCGGAACAGCAGCGACAGATGCGCGAGCAGCTCGAGAAGAGCGCGGAGATGCTCAAGCGTGCGGCGCTCGAAGGCGCGATGCAGACCTTGGGTGATGACGCGCGAGATCTGGCCAGGGCGCAGCAGCAGCTCGCGGATCAGCTTGGTCAGCGCACATCCGGGGAGCCGCGTGCGGATCCGTCGCGGAGCGGCGAACGGAAGAGCGGTGATGGGCGCACCGGTGAGCAGCGAGCAGGTGAGTCACAGGATCCTCAGGCGCTGGCTGACCGAACGCGTGAACTCGAGCGCGCGGTGGAATCCCTCGCCAAGCGGCTGCAGGAGTCTGGCGCACGCGAAGGCGCGACAAAGACCCGGGAGGCGCAGCCGATGGTGAAGCAGGCGGCCGACGCCATGCAGAGGGCCACGCAACGGCAACCACAGCCCCCCGGTCAGCAGCAGAACCCGCAGCAGGGCCAACAGCCCGGCCAGCAGCAACAGCAGGGTCAGCAACAGGGGCAACCCGGACAACAGGGGCAGCAGCAGGGTCAGCCTGGGCAGCAAGGCCAGCAGTCCGGCCAGCAACAGAGCCCACCGAATCAGCGGACTCAGCAGGGACAGCAACAGGCTGGTCAGCAATCAGGCCAACCGTCCGGCCAACAAGGCCAGCAAGGCCAGCAAGGACAACAAGGACAGCAGCAGGCCGGCCAGCAGGGCAATCTAGGTGCTGCTGATCAGGCGCGCCGCGCCGCGGAGTCCATGGGCAATGCGGCGCAGCAGCTCGCCGAAGCCCGGGAATCCCAGGTGAACGAATGGAAGGGTCAGCTCTCGGACCAACTCGATCAGTCCATCAACGAAACCATGCAGCTGGCGAGGCAGCAATCCGATCTTGCCCAACGGATGCAGCAGGCTGGATCGCAGGGTGCACAGAACCTGCAGGGTGAACAGAGCGCCCTGCAACAGGGCGTGCAGCAGGCGGCTGAGCGGCTCGAACAGGCGGGGCGCTCCTCGTCGCTCCTGTCGCAGCGGTCGCAGAAGGCGATGGGAGACGCGCAGCGCCGTGTGCAGCAGGCGACGCAGTCGATGCAGCAGTCACAGGGGCGGCCCAACGGCAATGAGCAGACACAGAATGCCATGAAGGATGCGGCTGAGGCGCTCAATCAGGCGCTCAGCTCACTCGTGCGCGATCGCGAGCGCGTGAACGGCGCACAGTCGGCATCGGGCTTCACGGAAATGATGGAACAGCTCAAGCAGCTCGCACAACAACAGGGTCAGCTCAACAGCCAGATGCAGGGGCTCAACCTGATGCCGGGAGGGGCCAAGGGAGACCAGGCGCAGCAGCAGGCGCGTGTCCTTGCCCGCCAGCAGCGAGCGGTGGCGCGTGACCTCATGGATGTGGCCGACGCCGATCAGACGGGACGTACGGATGCATTGGCCAAGGAGGCGCAGAACCTGGCAACGCAGATCGAGCGGAACGGTCTCGACGGCGCGGTCGCGGCACGACAGCAACAGCTGTACCGACGTCTGCTTGATGCAGGTCGATTCCTCGAGCAGGATGAACGTGACGACCAGGGGCCGCGGGAAGGAAAGGCGGCCACCGGGAACGGTTCCACCGGCAGGGTCGATGGGCCGCAGTCCGGACGTGGGGCCACGAAGTTCAACCTCCCGACCTGGAATGAGTTGCGCGGACTCGGGCCCGAGGATCGTCGCATCGTGATCGAGTACTTCCGGCGACTCAATGGCAGCGGAACGCCGCAATGACATGAGTTCGGAGCGGCAGGGCCGGTTGCGCGTCTCCAGGTCACCCCTCTTCTCCTCACTCCGGACGCTGCTCACGGTCGCGGGCGGCGTACTCGCGGGGGCGATATTCGCTTCCCCCCCGCTGCACGCGCAAAGTTCCGGAACGCCGCCCGTCACGCTGGGTGTCAGCGATACGGTCGATGCCATGGCCCGCGCCTTCGATGCGGAAGACAAGGGCGACTATAAGCGCGCCGCGGTGGCGTATCGGGAGGTCCTGCAGAAATCCCTGTCGGTGAACAGCCCCGATGGAGATCGCATCGTGATGGCTCTGCTGGGCTTCGAGCGCGTGATGGCGGAGCAGGGCCAGCTCGACTCGATCGTTCCGATGGTTGAGCGGGTGCTGCAGTTTCGGCCCACCGACCCCAGCGCTCGCCTGGTGCAACTGCGCACCCTGTCGGGGCTCCTGCGCGAAGGGGAGACGCTGGAGGCGTTCCAGGCGTGGCGGCGTGCTGACCCCGGCGATGTGGCTCCCTTCCGTGAATATGCGCGTCTGCTGCTGCAACGTGGACGCGCACTCGCTGCTGACTCGGTACTGTCCGATGCCCGACGTCTCATGGGGCGAAGTGCGGCACTTTCGGGCGAGATGGCGCAGCTCAACGTCTCTCTGGAGCGTTGGGTTGCCGCGGCACAGGCGTACCGTGATGCGCTGGTGACCCAGCCCTGGCTCGAAACGGCAGGACTCTTCGGACTGCAACGCACGCCGGCCGCTCTGCGAGACTCTGTTCGTGGCGTACTGACGGTTGATCCTCCGTTGCTTCCGGCGCGACGGCTGCTGGCCGCACTCGAGTCGGCCTGGGGTGAACCCCGTCGTGCGTGGAGCGCGTTGGTCTCGCTGCCTCCGGATGACTCGACAGCGGCGGCGTGGCGCGCATTCGCCGAGCGTGCCGAGCAGGGGGCATCCTGGCTCGTGGCGCGTGATGCCTGGAATGCGCTCTTTGCGAGACAGAACGACCTGGAGTCGCAGCGCCGGGCTGCAGAAGCCGCGCTCCACAGCGGTGACGCTGCCGGGGCACTCGCGATCTTGCAGCGTCCGTCGAAGGGCGATGACAAGGCGCGCGCACGGGCGCTGCTCGGCACGGAGATTGCCGCGCTGGGGGAACTCGGGAGCATGCAGGACGCAGAGCGACTTCTCGAACGGGAAGGGAAGGCCCTCGATTCACTGGCCCGTGCGGCACTGGCGCGACCGCTGGTGATGGGATGGCTGCGTGCTGGCGATCTGCCCCGTGCGCGTGCGGCGATGGCCGGTACCGATCTCGAAGAGGACGACGAGCTGCTCGGCTGGATTGCCCTGTACGACGGCGATCTGACCGCTGCGCGCCGGCTCCTGGTGCGTGCGGGTTCACAACGTCCGGAGCTGGTGGATGCGCTCGGCATGCTCGCTCGTATTCGCCTTGCGCGATCGCCCACATTGGGCGCGGCCTTCCTGGCAATGGCACGCCGTGACTCCGTCGCCGCGGTTGAGAAGTTTGTACAACTGGTGGACTCGGTCGGGCCGGCGGCCCCTGCGTTGTTCGCGCAGGCAGCTCGTCTTTCCGCGCCGACACAGGCACGGACTTTCTGGGATCGCATCGTCCGCGAGTTTCCCAGGAGTCCCGAAGCCCCCGAAGCGCTGCTGGCCTGGGCGCGTTCGCTGCGTGCGTCGGGCGATAGCGCTGGTGCCATCGCGAAGCTGGAGCAGATGCTGGTGGACTACACTGGCAGCGCCCTGGCGCCGCAGGGGCGCCGAGAACTCGAAGTGCTGAAAGGTCAGGTGCAGCCAGGCACTGGCCGGACTTTCATCTAGATTTCCATGATGTCGTCGTTTTCTCTTCGCTGGTTCGCACCCCGAGCGCTGGGTCCTTGCCTGCTTGCGCTTCTGGTGTTGGTTGCCGTCGCGCCACGGCTCGAGGCACAGCACCTGCTGCTCCCCATGGACGACGGGCAGCGGAATCACCTCAAGGCCTACGGTGTCACCTACCAGGCCCTCAAGAGCGGCCAGAAGGCGGAGTGGCTGCTCAACTATCGCGGCGGTGCATTCCTGCTTCCCGATGCGCCCGATCTACGCAAGCGCGCAGCGCTTGACGGCGTGACGGTGGAGTCACTCAGTGATGCCGATGTCGCGGCGGCACGCGCCGAGATCGCTGGTGGCAACATGGATGCCGTGGTGCTCGAGCGGGCACCTCGCATTGCAATTTACCGTCCGGTGGACCAGCCACCCTGGGACGATGCAGTGACCCTTGCTCTCACGTACGCCGGCATCGATTTCGCGTCCGTGTGGGACGACGACGTGCTCAAAGGCGACCTCTCCAAGTACGATTGGGTGCACCTGCACCACGAGGATTTCACTGGGCAGTACAACAAGCTGTATCTGGCGTACCGCGACGCTCCCTGGTTCGTCGCGCAGCGGGAACAGGATCTCGCTACGGGGCGTCGTTTCGGCAAGAACGATGTACCGGCGCTCAAGAAGGCTGTGGCCGACGGCATACGCAGCTTCGTCGATCGGGGCGGGTTCCTGTTCGCGATGTGCGGTGCAACGGAGTCTCTCGATCTTTCAATCGCGTCGTGGGCCGTGGACATCGCCGGACCATTCTCCGATGGCACACCGATCGCGGCAGATGCCGACGCGAAGCTCGATTGGACGCGGACACTGGCATTCACCGGCGCACATATCGAGCCATCTCCCTACGTGAACGCGCTCAGTGACATCGATGGGCACCAGGTGAATGTCCCGTCACGTCGTCAGCCGCTCGGTACTTTCTCGCTGTTCGACTTCAGTGCCAAGCTCGATCCGGTGGCGACGATGCTCGTGCAGGATCATCGCACGCTCATCCCCGACTTTTATGGCGTGACCACGAGCTTCAATCGTGCGGTGGTCAAGCCGGGTGTCACGGTCCTGGGTCAGGAAGAGGGTGCGCCCTGGACCAAGTACCTGCACGGGGACTACGGCAAGGGATCCTGGACCTTTCTCGGGGGGCACGATCCCGAG
>CAZPJX010000044.1:0-22844 GCA_964586985.1 uncultured Gemmatimonas sp.
CCCGTGCACCCACGAGTACCCCCTGTGCGGGTGCGGCGCTCAGGAGCACGCCGGGGAGTGCGAGCAGCTCGATATTGGCGTACTGCACGGCGTCGTCACGCAGCAGCCCACCCACGAACCAGAGGCCCTTGTACCGGGCTGCGGCCTCAGCTCGAAGCGATGAAGAGGCGATGCGACCCGTAGAGTCACCCGGCGAGCGCTGCGCATAGGCAGCGTTGACGGCGAGCCATGGGGTTGGCCGATACTGCGCAACGAGTTCGCTGCGGTCTGTGGAATCTGGACCCGAGCGCTCCACCCAACTGCCCAGCGCGAACTGGCGCCAGGTCAGGCTGCCACGGAACGCGGGTGCATGCAGCGCCTTCCCGTTCCGAGGCCGGACGCGATCGGTCAGGGAGACCGACCAGTTGGCGCCGCGATAACCCGCTGCGATCACCTGCTCGGTACCGGAGAGGATCGTATCGGAGTGTACCCGGAGCGAGTCCGTGAGCGACGACATGCCGGTCGACGCTGTCTGGCCGAGGGACGTGCTATCGGGGGCGCTCTTGACCCGCGCCGCGCGCAGTATGAGCTGTGACCAAAGGCCGGAGAGCGTATCTCCATAACCCAGGCGAACATACCCTGCGCGACTTACACCTTTGTATGAGGGGAGGTTCGTGAACGCCACACTGTCTCGCGCGAGATGGCCATCCCGCTCACGCGAGCCACCCTGGGCGTAGGCATCAAGGCTCCATGCGCCTCGGGCCCATCCCATACGGCTCATGAATAGCAGAACACTGCCGTCACTGCGGAGGCGACGTGGGCCTCCGCCTGTGAAACTTGAAGTCCTACCCGTTTGGGTGGCCACCTGCTGCCCCCCTGCCTGAAACATCATTCCGTTGCGCCATCTCCGGGCAAGGAACCCTCGGAAGGCATTGGTATTCAGGTCACCGGTGAAAATGTCGACCCGGGAGAAGGGCGTCGTGCGTGTGGCCGCGAGGCTCCGCATCCACACGCGGATTTCCCCGGCGCCGCGCTCGATCACCAGCTCGTCGAGGGTCCAGAGGGGGAGATCAGCAAGATCCGTCGCTCCCCCGTTGCGTGGTTCAAAGCTGTCCAGCTCGATGCCGTCCAGGAAATAGCGGATACGCCGAGCATCGCCGTTATACGCTGCAGCGTGGATGCCGGCCAACCAACCGCTTCGAAAGGTGGCAACTCCCGGAACGCGGTCCAGCAGGTCTGCCAGGTTCACCGCACTCGAGGCCAGGATCTGTTCCCGGTCAAAACGCAGGCGCTCGCTAAGGTCCAGCGCCGCCGCCGGCATTTCGAAGCGGGCGACCGGGGTCTTGATCGTATCACCGAGCCGTGCCTGTCTGGCGCTGTCACTCCTCGCCAGAATGCGCGCACGCATGACGGAGTCGGGCTCGGCAGGTGTGGAATCCCGCTGAGGGGCCGGTGCCGCCACGCGCGCCGAATCCGCGCGTGCCGAGTCAGGGCGGACCTGACCGATCGCAACCGACGAAGCGGTTGCGAGAAACAGGGCCGCGATCGACACCCTCGTGACCATCGAGATGGTCACAGCGGAGATGCTCACCGCCGCGCGCGGGCCCGAACGATCTCCACGAACGTACCAACGGGCGTACCCGTGGGCCCTTTGGGGATCCACCCCAGATCCGTCTGTGAGTACGCGGTACCAGCGACATCGAGATGCACCCAGGGGTACCCGTCGACGAACTCCTGGAGGAAGAGGGCCGCGGTAATGGATCCCGCAGCGCGCCCTCCAGTGTTCCGGAGATCGGCCACGTCTGACTTGATCTGCTCCTTGTATTCGTCCCAGAGAGGCATCGCCCAACCAGGCTCACCCGCTGCCTGACCGGCCGCGAGCACTTCATCGGTGACGGTCTGATCGTTGCCAAACACGCCCACGGCGTTGTGCCCGAGACCGATGACAATCGCTCCCGTCAGGGTTGCTGCATCGATGGCGATGGCCGGATTGAAACGCTTGGCGAACACGAGCAGGTCGGCGAGCACCAGTCGGCCTTCCGCGTCGGTGTTGATGATTTCAATGGTCTTGCCGTTGGAAGCCCGTACCACATCGCCGGGCTTCACGGCCTCCCCCGACGGCATGTTGGTGGTGGAGCCAATGATACCCACAACATTGACAGGCAGCTTCAAGCGTCCAATGGCTTCCATCGCCCCCATCACACCACCGGCGCCCGACATATCGAACTTCATCCACTCCATCTCTGGCGCGGGCTTGATCGAGATCCCGCCTGTATCGAAGCAGAGCCCCTTGCCGATCAACACCACCGGCTGCTGACCGGCCGGTCCACCACGATGCTCGAGCGCGACAAGCTTGGGATCCTGTGAGGTGCCCTGCGCGACGGACAGGAATGAACCCATGTTCGCCGCGGCGAGCTGCTCTCGACCCCAAACGGTGAGTTGCATGCCATGGCGATCTGCGATCTCGCGGCCCACCTCGGCGAAGGTCTCGGGCGTGCAGACATTTCCGGGCATCTGCCCCAGGCGCTTGGCAATGGCCTGGCCTTCGGCGATGGCCACGCCGGTGTCGAACGCCTGCTGGGAGGCCTCACCAGGCGCCGCGAGCACCGTGATGGCACTCACCCGCGCTCGCTGGTCCTTCTCGGGCGGTGGGGATTGCAGGTCGGGGTAGCTCCAACTTCCCGCTGCAGCCCCGACAACGAGTCCTTCGATGCCGTCACTGTTCGACGTCCCGGCATCAGGAATCCAGACCGCGAGGGCACCGGTGCCCAGCTTCGTCGCCTGACGAGCTGCGATCGCGGCGGCGCGGCGTGCGGAGGTGCGTGACAGGGGGGCACTCCCGCGTCCAACCAGGAGGATGCGCTGGATTCCACTGTCCCCACCGACCAGCAATAGCGTTTCATCGCGCGTCCCACGAAAATCGCGACGCGCGAGCGAACGGCTTAGCGCGCCCTGCACCACCGTGTCGAGGGGGCTCAGCGCAGCAGTCAACGACGCCTCGTTGAGCGCCTCGTCTTGAGGCAGGATGACGGCAAGCAGCGCACTGTCGAGCGACGCAGGCGCCGAGGTATGCAGGTGGAAGGAGAGCGACATAGGAGTCGAAACAGGAAGAAGTCAGGGTCCACCCATTGGGTGTCCGCCAGCAAATGTATGCGCGAGGGGGCCTGTGGCCCATTCCGCCTACAACGCGCAATGCCCGGTGTTCCCTGTCGGGACACCGGGCATCACGAAAATCCGAAGACAACTGGGGCGGGTGGACTCGAACCACCAACCGTCCGATTAACAGTCGGATGCTCTGCCATTGAGCTACACCCCATCGGTTACTGCTCGGCAACGACGAGCCGAACAATAATCACACGGCGGGTCTACGCGGGAGTGCCCCTGATCGTTGATTCGTGCAGCCAGCAACGGCTCAACGAGAACACGCCGTATCGACGCGCCACCGTGCGCCTGCGGCCGTACGTACCGTGAGGATCCCGCAGTGCCCAGAGTGGGGGTCGAACCCACAAGACCTTGCGGTCGGAGGATTTTGAGTCCTCTGCGTCTGCCAATTCCGCCATCCGGGCGCACCAACCAGGAAAACTGTCGGTACGAAGCACCAAGTGTAAACGACAGGCGTCGCTGCCGCTACGGCGCGCGAAGAAAGCGTGTGCGGCGAAACGGCGGATGGGTTCAGATGGGGTCGAAACGCCGGCGTGCCGCAGCGGCCGCCGAGTCGCCAGGCGTGTGGCGCGGCGGGCCGCTCTGATCCATGCGGCGCCCCTGCATTTCCTGCATGCCCCGACGCAGCTCCTCCTGGAGCCCGATGTAGCGTACTCGCTGGATGGCCGTCAGAAACTTGGACAATTCCGACTGTTCCTGCTCCATGAGTTCGAGACGGCGACGTTCGAACTTGGGCATCTGGTTGAGCAGCTCGCCGACCTTGGTCTCGCTGGCCTTCTCACCGCGCATCATCTCTCGGCGAAGCGCCATGCGCACGGTGAACTCCTCGCGTCGCAACTCACGCCGCGACTCTTCGGTGCGGCTGGCGACTTCGCGCAGGCGGCCCAGAGTTTCGTCCGAGAGGTTGAGTTGCTGCTTCACGATCGAGTAGAGCCGTTCCTGGAAACGCCGCTCGAGCTGCTCGCGCTGCGCGGTCGAACTGCGATCTCTCTCCTGACTTCCACTCGGCTCCCCACTGCGGCCCCGACCCGGATACCCGCCGGTCGGGGGCCCACTCTGGGCCTCCGCCACCGACGGGATCGGCAGACCAGCCACTGCGAAGGTCACCACCGTTCCCAGCACGCTCACGAACGACTTCACAGTGCGCCTCCCCGCGTGGCGACGAGCGGCACGCCTGGTAGCGGATCGGTGCTCGTGGTGCCATCCCAACGGTCGAGCCGATCAATCATGCCCTGCAGTTCCTCTTCGGTGTAATTGCCGAGGTCTCCATACGACACCGGCACATCCGGCTGCGACGCCAGCGTACCACTGTCGATGCCGTTCGGACCCGCGGCGAGCGTACCCTGCAAACCGTTTGTGGCGGAGAGGCTCTCCGCCACGGCGACCTGCGACACCGCCCCGTCGAGCGATGGCGTGCTGCTGCGACGCGCAACCAGCAGCGAGGCCCCACCTACGACCATCACGGCCACGGTGGCGGCGACCCGCCACAGCGTTGGCCTCCCCCACTGAGGTCGCTGCGAGGGCGAGGTGCCTGTGCGCAGGGTCGGTACCGCCGTCCGTGTGGACGGTGGCGCGGACATATCGGCCGTGGTACGGACCAGCATCGGGCGCGGTGGGTGCATGACCGTTGCTGGTGGCTTCGGCAAGCCGGCCACGATACGCGAGACATAGGCCGCATCGATGGCCTGGGAACGTGGGCGCAGCACCCGCACGGTGCGCAGCAGATCCGCCTCCCGAGCGCATGCCGCACACAGTGAGAGATGCACGCTCACCTGCGAGTACTCCGCCTCGCTCAGCGACTCCGCGATGTAATCCGGAAGCAGATCTTGCAGTTCCGGTGCCTTGCACTCAGTCATCGAGAAACTCCTTCACCGCGCGTATCGCGTTGTGATAATGCACCCGGGCCGACCCCTCTGTCGTATCGAGGATCTCCGCGATCTCCCGGTAACTCCTGCCTTCCTGCACCCGCAACGTGAACACTTCCCGCTGCATGTGTGTCAGGCGCCTCATCGCTTCCAGAATCCGCTGCGATGCCTCGTCTGCCACCAACGCATCGAGGGCATCGTACTCGGTTGCCAGATGCGCATCCTCCACTCCGACCTCACGACCGCGTCGCGCCTGGGCACGCTGCCGGTCGATGACCAATCGTCGTTGGATCGTGAACAACCAGGTTCGCAACGAACTATCCGAGCGAAACGCGTCCAACGCCCCGAACGCGCGAATGAACGTTTCCTGCACCAACTCGTCGATTTCGTCTGTCACACCAAGGCTTGCGGCGAACCGACTCAAGGCCTCCGCATGCCGCTCCACGATGGCCGTTGCCGCACGTTCGTCCCCGGCTTTCCACTGCGCTATCAGCGCGCGGTCTACCGAGGCATCGTCTCGGGGGTCGGCATGGATCATCGTGGCCACCCCATATGACGTCGCAAACCCGCTGCTGTTAAGACCGGCTCAGGTGCGGAATTCATGGCGCTGGGGCGATGGCCGTGCCGGCCGTCCCCATTCCGATGGGGACGCAAGGGGCGCCCCGAGGGTTCCAGGCGCTTGACTCGGAACAATCCGGGGAGGAGGTCCCTCGCAAGCTCGGCAGGCCCCTGGGATTCAGCAGGGAGAGGCGCTGTGAGGCGGCGAAGCGCAGCGCCTCCAGCCCCGTCGTCCGAGGGAGAGCACCGCCCCGGCCGGCTGTATTGACCCAACCGTCCACGAGCGGCAGGTTGCTGGGTATGGTCGCTTCGCGAGGTCGTCGCACTGTGGTATCCGGCATCCCTGAGATCATCGCCCATCGCGGCGCTTCGCGCGAGTACCCTGAGAACACATTGGCGGCCTTCGCCCGTGCCCTCGAGCTCGGCGCCGATGCGCTCGAGCTCGACGTGCACAGAACCCGTGACGGGGTGCTCGTGGTCCACCACGATCCGCAGGCCCAACTGGCCAACGGCGAAGTCGTGACGCTCGCGGCCGTGCGCTCGCTGGACCTTTCTGCCATACCTCTTCCCAGCGGCTCCCACATCCCCACCCTCGATCAGGTTTTCGAATTGGTCGGCGAGAGGGCGACGGTCTACGTGGAGGTGAAGGCGAGAAACGTGGAGTCGCTGGTGGCTGCGGCCATCGCCCGCCACCCTGGCGCTACGGTGGCCGTCCACGCCTTCGATCACCGCATTCCGGTGGAGGTGCGCGCCCTCAGCCCCGGGCTCCCCATCGGTTTGCTCAGTGCGTCCTATCCGCTTGATGTGCGGTCCCAGCTCCTGCCGGCCGCCGCAGAGGACTGGTGGCAGCATGCCGACCTGATCGACGAGATGCTTGTGCGCGATGTCCAGGCTGCGGGGGCTCGCCTCATCGCCTGGACAGTCAACGATCCGACACTGGCCGGGACGCTGGCCGCCTGGGGTGTTGACGCGCTGTGTACGGACATGCCCCACGAGATCCGCGCTGCCCTTTCCGCTGTCCCCAACAGGGACTCAGGTCGGTAGGACGGAGGCAGGCGGGCGGTGTCCGGCGACACCCCCGCCCTGCTGCGATTCCGGAGGCGTCCCCGCCCTACCCGTCGAATTGGGGACCGGAAGGCGGGGGAGGCTCCGGAGCGGAGGGGCTCGCGGGTTGGGATTCGGTCGACGGGGGAGCGTTCGGCGCAGGTTCGGCCGCTCCTGCAGCTTCCCCGGCGGCCGCCCTCGCCGCCGCCAGCTCAGTCTCCATTCGGCGCGCTTCTGCGTCCTTGCTGCGCAGCGAGTCCATCAGCCGAACGCGCGCGTCTGCATCGAGCTCGCCACCGGCCTCTGCGGCACGGAATACCGCATACCCCAGCGCTTCCGCGGCCTTGTCGGCCTGCTCGCGGGCTCGATAGGCATCGATGCGCAGCTTGCCCTCGTCGAACACGTCCTGCGCCGCCTTGCCGGCCTTGTCGATCCCCTGCTTGACCTTGTCCCAGAGCGCCATTTCGCGAATCCTCGTCCGGTTCCCCGGCAGATGACGTGAGAGTGACGCCGAGTCCTGGCGAGATCGGCGCTCGCTTCCGTACGCACGAGGCCGCACAAAGTTGCAGCCCAATGGGGGCCAAATGCAAAAGAGCGCTCCCTGACGGGAACGCTCGATGCGACAGACAAGCAACGTCGGGAGACCTACGCCTCGACCACGTCCTCGCCCTCGACTTCCATGACGTACTCAACGGGGAGCACGTTCACCTTGTAGGCCTTCTTGTTCTTGTGCGCGAACTGCACGACGCCATCGACGAGCGAGTAGATGGTGTAGTCGGTGCCCATGCCCACGTTGGCACCCGGATGCCACTTGGTGCCACACTGGCGCAGGATGATGTTGCCGGCCGTCACGAACTCGCCGCCGTACTTCTTGATCCCGCGGTACTGCGGGTTGGAATCGCGGCCGTTGCGTGAGGAGCCGACGCCCTTCTTGTGTGCCATGACGAATACTCCAGTGTAGGCAGCACGCCCGTGGGGCGCGCCGCCGGCGCTCAGCCGAGGGTGATGTCCTTGATACGGACTTCCGTGAACTTCTGCCGGTGACCCTGCTTGCGGGCATAGTTCTTCCGGCGCTTGAACTTGAAAACGATGATCTTGTCATCGAGGCCATGCTTCACGATCTCAGCCGTGACCTTGGCACCGGACAACGTGGGCACGCCCAGACGGACCTGCGAGCCGTCGGAGCCCAGAAGCACGTCGTTGAATTCGACGGCCGTGCCAGCTTCGCCCAACAGCGAGGGGATCCGAAGGGTTTTGCCCGGCTCGGCACGGAACTGCTTGCCGCCGGTGCGGATGATCGCGTAGCTCATGATTCTATCCAAGTGATGTCGTTCCAAACGTAGCCTACAAGGCTATCACGACTGGTGTTACCTGTCAACGGATAGCCCGGTTAGGCCAGTGCATACTGTTGCGTGACATCGCGTTGGGCTCCGCGCATGACCAGCTTGATCTCGTCTGGCTTGAGCAACGGGTCGTCCCGCAGCTCCAGCGAGAATCCCGCCAGTTTCTCCAGGCGCTTCATGAATTCGTGCTCCTGTTCGAGCACATGCAACGCCACCTCAGGATGCAGGCGGAGCAGTACGGGTTCCTTTCGGCCCTCGGCGGCCATGCGCCGCACGGCCCGTTCCGTCCGGCGTACGATCGTCTCCGGAGTGAAGACTCGCCCGGTGCCGCTGCAGGTGGGACAGCCCTGCGTCATGCTGTGCCAGTGGCTCTGGCGCACCCGCTGGCGGGTCATCTCGATCAGGCCCAGGTCCGAGACGGCGAACGCCTTGGTCCGGGCCCGATCGCGGCCCAGATGTGTGCGGAGTTCGTTCAGCACCCGGTCGCGGTTCGCCTGCGTTTCCATATCGATGAAATCGCAGACGATGATGCCGCCCACGTCACGCAAGCGCAGCTGCCGCGCAATCTCCCGTGCGGCTTCGGTGTTCGTCTTGAGGATGGTCTTCTCGGGGTCCTTCTTGCCGGTATACCGGCCTGAGTTCACGTCGATGGAGACCAGCGCTTCCGTGGGTTCAAAAATGAGATACCCACCGCTCGGCAGGTCACAACGCCGCTTGAACAGGTCGCGGATCTCGGTCTCGATCCCTTCCCTGTCGAAGAGTGGCACGGTGTCCTCGTAGAGCCTGACCCGCTCCACGAGTTCCGGGGCGATGCCCTGCAGGTACTCGGTGATCTCATTATAGACCTGCCGGGAGTCCACCAGCACCCGTTCCACCTTGGCACTGAACAGGTCGCGCACGAGGCCGCGGGTGACGTTGGTCTCGCGATGCACCAGCGATGGCGCACGCGTGAACTGCGTCTTGCGCTTGATCCGCTTCCAATTGTTGATGAGCGTCTGCAGTTCACGCTCGAACGTCTCTTTCGTGGCGTCCTCGGACACGGTGCGTACGATCACGCCGCCGGCATCGTCGGGGAGCATCTCGCCCACCATGGCCCGTAGCCGTTGGCGCTCGGATCGCTCATCGATCTTGCGACTCACCCCGACCTTGGAGGCGAAGGGCATGTATACCAGAAACCGTCCGGCAAGCGATACCTGCGCCGTGACGCGTGGGCCCTTGGTCGAGATGGGTTCCTTCGTGATTTGAACGAGGATCTCCTGCCCGCGCTTGAGCAGGTCCTGAATGGGGCGGACTTCCCGCCGTCCACGACGTCCTCCGCCGCCATTCCCACTGGACTCGTCACTCGACTCTTCGTCGTCGTCATCGTCATCGGATACCTGCGCATCCTCGACGACGACGTCGGCCGCGTGCAGAAACGCGGACTTCTCCGTACCGATGTTGACGAAGGCGGCCTGAATACCAGGTAGCACCGCGTCGACCTTCCCCAGATACACGTCACCCACCATGCGGCGGGCGTCGGGGCGGTCGACAAGCAGTTCCACCAGTTGGCCGTCCTCGATGATGGCGACGCGCGTTTCACGCGGCGTCGCATTCACCAGGAGCTCTCGCTTCATTGATTGCCAGTCGTACACGGCGGCGGCAGCGACTCTGGGCACCGGCATGACGACGAACAGGTGATCCTACTGAACTGCCCATCCAGTCCTGGCTCCACTGCCAAGTGGCAGTGACCGAGGCCCTACGATGGGCGACGTCACATGGCTCCCCCGGGGTATGACTGATCGTTCGGGCGATTCGCGCCGGAGGTGCAGCCCGCTCCCCGTGTTTCGCAGCTCGGAAGAGCCATGATGACGGCAGGCGCACACTCCGGTATCCACGCGATCACCCGCGATCGACGCGCACGCAGATGCGTGAGACGCGTGTCACGACACGGGACGTGCGGCGGGGTCGGGCGGTGGCACGCTGGCCACAACAGAAAAACCGGCCGGCCCACGCCATCAACGCAAACGGTCGTGAGTCGCACGAACCGCCGGCGCCTGAAGCGACGACTGTGAAAACCTCACACCAAGACTATTCAACCCGAAGGGGTCCCGCAATGCGGGACCCCTCCGCGCCGAGCCGGTCCCCACCGGGGCCGGCTCTGGGGCTCCCTGGATCAGGCCACCAGGTCCTTGAGCAGATGGCGCGCGATCACCAGGCGCTGGATCTCGCTCGTGCCCTCGCCGATCTCGCAGATCTTCGCGTCGCGCATGTACCGCTCAACCGGGTAGTCCTTGGTGTACCCGTAACCACCATGCACCTGGATGGCCTTGATGGTGGCCTTCATGGCCACCTCCGAGCAGAACAGCTTGGCCATGGCGGCCTCCTTGCTGTAGGGGTGCCCGTTCTGCGAAAGCCAGGCGGCGTGATAAATCAGGTGCCGCCCCGCTTCGATCTCCGTGGCCATGTCCGAGAGCTGGAACTGCAAGCCCTGGAACTCGGCGATCGGCTTGCCAAACTGCTTGCGCACGCTGGCGTACTTGAGCGATTCCTCAAGTGCTCCCTGCGCAATCCCGATGGACAGGGCCGCGATGCCGATGCGACCGGCGTCGAGCGTCTTCATGAAGTTGATGAAGCCCAGGCCTTCGGTGCCCAGCAGGTTCTCCGCCGGCACTTCAACGTTGTCGAAGAGCAGCTCGCGGGTATCCGAAGCGCGCCAGCCCAGCTTGTCTTCCTTCTTGCCGGCCGTGAACCCTTTCATGTTGGGCAGGGACGCGTCATGGCCGATACCGTGGGCCCGGCAGGCGTCGAGGTCGACCGACTCCTTGGTCAGGATAAAGGACGAAATGCCCTTCGTGCCCTTCGAGGGATCGGTGACCGCGGTCACCACGAAGATCTCGCCAACACCGGCATGGGTGATGAATCGCTTGCTGCCGTTGAGGATGTACCGGTCACCCTGCTTCACCGCCGTGGTCCGGGTGCCTCCGGCATCACTGCCGGCGCCTTCTTCGGTGAGCCCGAATCCACCAAGCACCTTGCCGCTTGCCAGCAGGGGCACATATCGCTGGATCTGATCGGGCGTCCCGAACTTGACGATCGGCGACGTGCCGAGCGTGGTATGCGCACTGATGGTGATGGAGTGCGAAGCACAGACCTTCGCCAGTTCCTCGATGGCGATCATGAAACTGATCGTATCGAATCCGGCGCCCCCCATCTCTTCCGACCAGGGCACACCAAGGAGCCCCAACTCACCCATCTTTTTCACGTTCTCCCACGGGAACGTGGACGATTCGTCGTGCGCGGCGGCTACGGGCGCAACTTCGTCGCGCGCAAACGCGCGCACCATGTCGCGAACAGCGAGGTGCTGTTCGGAGAAGTACAGACTGTCGTGCATTGCTGACGGATGGAGGGAGCGAAGGTCGGAAACATCACGGAGAACGGCGGGCCCGCATCCGGGACAGCGGGCGCGGGAGACAACCCGTGGCAGCCGACGATCGGAATGTGGTGAGCCCCAGGCAGCGATCACACGCATCACATGGTAACCGCACCTCGGGATCCCCAAAATAGCGCAGGACGAACGCCCGGCGGCACTGTCGCGTCTGCGCATAGCGTTGCATGGCCTCGAGTCGACCAATGTCTGTTTGTCGACGACGCTCCATCTGCTGCCAATCCACCGGCAACCACTGTGCGTCCCTGGAGCGTGGGTCGAGCACGAAGCCACCCCCTCTACGTGTCCACGTCAGGAACTGCTGAGCCATGAGACGTTCCAAAACAGGGACAAGCTGGCAGAATCCACCAAGGCTTTGCGGCAACGCATTGAGATCGATGCTGGTACCGGCTTCGAGTGCGTCTCCCACGGCCCGCCAGAGCGCACGCAGCACCTCAAGGTCACCCGCCCGTCCGCCCGTGAGTTCTCGCCGGATGCGCTCCGGTTTCGCCAGCAGGCGAATCTGAACCAGACCGCTGCCCGAGATATCCCTTCGGCACGCTCCGGCCTGTACCAGTACGCGCAATGCGGCTTCCACCTGCGTGATGCTCAGGGCTCCAGTCTTCCGCCCGGCGAGGTCACGCTGCAGGTCCCGCGAGGTGCATGCAACTCGGCCGTTGGGAGTAACCTTAGCGCGGAGCGCCTGCCAGGTGCGCACGACCGCTTCCCGCGATGGGTGGGTGGCGGCGATGAAGTACTCCTGCGTGAGTCGATCGCTGCGGTGGTGCAGAAGCAGGCAGCTGCTCTGACGTCCATCGCGCCCCGCCCGCCCAGCCTCCTGGTAGTACGCCTCGAGCGATCCGGGCATGGCATGGTGCACGACAAGGCGGACATCGGGCTTGTCGATGCCCATGCCGAAGGCGCTGGTGGCCACGATGACCCGGGCCCGCTCGTCCATGAACGCGTTTTGTGCGCGCAGCCGTAGACGCTCGTGCAGCCCCGCATGATAGGCAACGGCCCTGATGCCGCCGTGCACCAGAGTTGCCGCGATGGATTCGACGGCCTTTCGCGTGGGCGCATACACGATTGCCGGCGAGGATTGCGCGCGCAGCAGGCGGATGGCCGTAGCCATCTTGTCGCGGGGGGATTGCAGGGTGTGCACCAGCCAGTGCAGGTTCGGGCGATCGAAACCGCCGATGATCAACGTGGGCTGCTGCAACGCGAGCTGCTGCGCGATATCCGCGCGGGCGACCGGTGTTGCCGTTGCGGTCAGCGCTACCGTCTGCGGTGAGCCGAGGGCCAGACGCAAGCGGCCAAGGCCTCGATAGGAAGGGCGAAAGCTATGCCCCCATTCACTGATGCAATGCGCTTCGTCGATTGCGAGCAACGCGACGCCAATCTCCGCCAGCCGCTGTGCCGTGCTCCCCATTGCCAGCCGTTCAGGTGCAAGGTACAACAGCCGTAACGACCCATCCCGAGCCCGCGCCAGTCGATCAGTTGTCTCTGAGGCAGAAAGGGTACTGTTCAGATAGGCCGCGTTGATTCCACGCCGCGCGAGGGCCTCCACCTGATCCTGCATCAGACTGATCAAGGGGGAGATGACGATGGTCAACCCCTCGCGCATCAGAGCCGGTACCTGATAGCACAACGACTTGCCTCCGCCCGTGGGAAGAACGATCAGGGCATCGCGGCCCGATAACACCGCCTCCACGGCTCGGCGCTGCACGGGACGGAAGTCGGTATAGCCGAAGAAGCGACGCAGCGTGGCGCGCGCTTCGTCGAGCGTTCCGCCAACACCAGGGGCGCCGTGCGCTGTACTGTCTGGAACACCGTCTGGTGCACCGGACGGTGCGCCAGACGGAACACCGATTGGTCTCGCAATCGGGAAGTCGTTTCGTGTACAGGGTTGTCCACTGGCCGACGAACTGTGTGGTGACATGCAGACATCGTATGCTGCTCCTCACCACGCTGCGGTATCAATACCTCACGCGTATCATCTGATTCTCGCGATGGATCGAACTAGACCGCGCGCGCGAAATGTCCTCGCGTAAATTCACCTGCCAGAACGGCACGCGATGTCGAGGGAACGGTTGTCTCACCGCCCGCCAGGGCGTCGAGGGCGTCCCGATACGCACGGACCAGTGCCTGGACCGGATCACCGGGCAGGTTGAACACCATGTGGTACCCCCGAATACCGTGAGACCACAGCGCCGGGAGATACTCCGACCCATCGATTGGGCGTGAATGCAGAAGCCGATTCCGGCAGGCGCTGTCGGTGGCTACACCAAAGGTGTATCCAGTCGGGTCCGTGAGCGAAACCTGCGGATGCTTCTGCACGCAGAGATCGCGGCAGGTGGTCGGCACCCGATCGAAAGCGGCGCTCAAGACACAGTGTTCGATGGTCATGCCCTCCGGGCGACCGTACACCAGTACATCAAAACCCGCACCGCCCCACGGTGCGACGAGCGTCTGCAGTTCATCGATCGTGAGTTCAATGGAAGCCACCGATCGTGAAGCACCAAACTCGAACAGCATCGCTGCCGTGTGCTGGTTGAAAACATTCGTGGCGTAGTCGGCGATGACGCTGCGGTCGGCACCGAACTCGTGCACCAATCCCAGATGCCCGCTGAGCAGGGGCAGGTCGAGCGCGAGCCACGGCGCGAGCGCCTTTCGGTCCTCCGGACGCACGACACTTGGGGTGCGTAGGCGTAGTCCGATGCCCTGGGCTGTGAGTTCATCGCGCAGCGCGAGGAGACGGCTGCGAGGTGGTGCCGGGTGCCGCAGGAAGGGATCGAACACGACCTCCGTGGCACCGCCGGCCGTAGCCTCGCGAGCTGCGTCAATGTCGTACACGATGACGCGCAGAGCGTGTGCCGCTTCAGGCGCGGCCTCGGGCTGCGCCGCCGGCACCGCCACGTGGGCCACAGCGGCTTCTATACGCGCGGTGCGTTCGGCGGTGTCGCTGAGCCGTGCCCAACCCAGATGCTGTTCGAGCTGATCCGTTGCCTCCTGCCGCAGACGATTGAGCTCACGCAGTGGCAGGAAGAGCCCATCGCCGAGCCCCGAAATATCGACCGCACCAAGTTTGAACGGTGTTTCGCCAAGACGGCCGAACTGCTCACGCAGCGTGGTCATGTCGAGGGCACGCTTGCTCGCCGGCGCGAGCATCACCTCGCCACGCACCGTCACCTCAACATCTCCCCAGGACCAGAGCGTCTTGAGAGGACCACCGGCGTGGCCGAAGCATCGGACATCAACGCGTGCCCGGCCCACCCGGTCCGGCACAGTGAGCTGGGCATACGACGCCTGTGAGGCGCTGAGGAGAGTCGCGTCACTGGTGCGCACCACCCGCCATCCCTCCGCCACGCGTACTGGACGCGGACCGTTGCGCACCGCGATGACTTGCCGATGCAGTCCGGCACGGACCCCGAGTGTCCGAACGCGCTGCACACTGCCACCAATACTCGCGGCAGAATTGGCGTCGGGAGACTCGAATCCGAGGCCGTCACCGACGGCAAGCAGGTGGGAAACCTCCACCACCAGGTCACCGTCCTCCTGCCCGATCACGGTTCCGAGCGTCAGGCCGCGATTGTCGGGCTGCGTACGGGTGATGTAGTCGCGTCCCTGCCGACCACCATACATGCCGCCGGTGTTGCCGCGGCTGAAGATCTGGACGAGAGGTTCGACCTCCTCAATGGTCGGAGCCCGTCCCTGCTCTCCCCGTCCGATTCCATCGAGCCACCCGCGATACGCCTTCGTGACGGTGGCCACGTACTCGGGCTTCTTCTTGCGACCCTCCACCTTCAGACAGCCAATCCCGAGGTCGGTGATGGCTTCGAGATGATCGTGTGCCGCGAGGTCCTTCGCGCTGATCAGGTA
Organism: uncultured Gemmatimonas sp.; assembly: GCA_964586985.1. Taxonomy (GTDB): domain Bacteria; phylum Gemmatimonadota; class Gemmatimonadetes; order Gemmatimonadales; family Gemmatimonadaceae; genus Gemmatimonas. The sequence goes on from CAZPJX010000044.1 coordinate 15,234, forward strand.
CCCCGAGTCGAGCACTGCACCGGTGAGATCATCGGTGAGCGTGTAGTCCTTGCGGCAGGATTGCGCACAGGACCCGCGGTTGGCGGAGCGCTCACTGATCATGCCCGACATGAAGCACTGGCCCGAATAGGAGATGCACAAGGCACCATGCACGAAGGTCTCGAGGCCGAGATCGGGTACGGCCTCGCGAATCGCTCGGATATCCTCCAAGGTGTTCTCGCGGGCGAGGACCACCCGCTCGACGCCCAGTGCCTGCATGACCCGTGCTCCGCTGACATCATGCACGGTCATCTGGGTGCTGCCATGCACCTCCAGATGCGGAAAGACCTGCTGGATCAGGCGCACGACACCAAGATCCTGCACGATCGCCGCATCGATGCCGCGGTCAACGCATTCCCCGAGATAGATCAGTGCTTCGGTCAGCTCGTGGGGCTTGATGAGCACATTGAAGGTGAGATACACCCTGACACCGCGGGCATGCGCGACGGCGCAGGCCTGCTCCAATTCGTCAAGCGAAAGCTGAGCTCCCTCGTCGCGGGCATTGTACATGGATGCCCCGAGATAGACGGCATTCGCTCCGTTGGCGACGGCAGCGCGAACGGCGTCGAGGGTACCGGCCGGGGCGAGCAGTTCAGGGATCTTGCGATGAGCCATACGCGCAATCTAGTGAGCCTCGACGTCCCCTGCGGTGTCTCGGCTCTCGGGTACGACCCCGAGTGCCTTGTTGATCATGACATATCGCACCTGCAGCCGTCCCCGACTCGCCGTGAGATCACGGCGCGCCTGCAGATAGCCGCGCTGGCGTTCGAGCACGACCCCAAAGTCGATCAGGCCGCCGGCGTACTGCGCCTGAGCCAACTCGTAGGCACGCAAGGCACTTGTCTCTCTCGCCGTGAACAGCGCTCCCTGCTGTTGTTCCGCGCTATAGGTCGTCAACGCTTCATCGATCTCCTGCCACGCCCTCAGCACGGCTTGCTGATACTTCACCGCAGCCTCCTGCTGCTCCAGTTCGCGTAATTGCACCACTCGACGGCGCCGACCCCTGTCAAACACGGGGAGGTTCAGGCTGGGCCCCACGGCCCACACACGAGTGCCCCAGTCCGCAAACTCCCCACCCAGATACGACTCGAAGCCAGCACGGGTGCCCAGGCGAATGCTCGGGTACAGCGCCGCCTGGGCTATCCCGATCCCCGCCGTCGCTTTCCGCAGTCGGGCTTCGGCGGCACGGATGTCCGGACGGCGCATTGCCACAGCGGATGGCAAACCAAGCGTCAGATCGGGAAGGGGTTCCTGCACCTCATCGCTGGTCGGCGCCGCGAGCAGGCGCTGCAGCGCACCGGGGTGCTCTCCCAGGAGGGACGTGATCTGGTTTGCGTTCATCCCCTCCTGAACAATCAGACCGGGCAACTGGGCACGGATCGCTGCAAGCTCCGCACGCTGCTGTTCCAGGACGATGTGGTTGAGGAGCCCACCCTGCACCCTGGCCTCGGTCAGACGCAGCCGTGCTTCTGCGGCGGCGATGTCCTCGCGCAGCAACTGTGCCTGGCGCTGTGCGGTGCGCAGCTCGCTATAGTTGCGTCCCACGTCACTGGCGAGGCCAAGCCAGGTCAACTCCAGGAGTGCCGTCTGCTGGCCCACGTCGGCGTCAGCCGCCTCCAGCGCCCGACGTGTGCGCCCCCACAGATCAAGCTCCCAACTGGCATCGAATCCGGCCTGGTACAGGGTGAAGGGGTCACTCAGCAGGGTTGCCAGCTTCGATCGATCGCCTCCCAGTCCATCGAGCAGGCGGGTCCCCGCTCCGTACTCACTCTGGCGTTGTTGGGTGCCCGCCGCACTCAGACCAACCTGCGGCGCGCGCTCAGCCATGGCCACCCCGCGTTGAACACGCGCCGCAGCAAGATGCAACGCGGCGGTGCGGAGATCGGGGCTTGCCGTGAGTGCACGCCTGACCAGGCTGTCCAGCACGGGGTCATTGAAGGCGCGCCACCAATCGGCTCGCGGCGACTCGCCGACGTTCCCGGAGAGAGTGAGCGAGGTGTCCGCACTGCGCCAGCTTGTCCACGAGTCAGGCGCAGCGGGAGTCGGCTTGACGAATGCCGGGCCCACCAGACATCCCGTGAGCGAAGGCGCGAGAACGACTGCGCTGAGGAGAACACGGGAGCGCAGAGGGGATCGGTACCTCAGCAGACTAATGGCGCGAGAGGGGGCAGACATGAGGGTACCCGGGCGCAGGGAGCGGCTGGACATGATCGGGGTCTGGTCAGGTCATGCGGTTTCTGAACAACCAGGCAGCGAGTGGGAGCGTGATGATCGCGACCACCAGCAGCGGGATGAACGCCGGTCCAACGACGGCAAGGCTGGCCCCTTCGAGATACACCGCACGCACAATGCGCATGCCGAAGCGCAGCGGATTGGCGTAGGTCGCGATCTGCAGCACCTGCGGCATGTTGCGTACCGGCGTAAGCAGGCCGGAGAGCAGGATCAGCGGCATGATCAGCAGGAAGGTGTACAACATGGCCTGCTGCATCGTGGTCGACAGCGCCGAGATCGAGAGTCCTAGTCCCACCACCGCGACATTGAACGAGAAAAGGCCGAGGTAGAGCGTGCCCAGTGAACCGCTCATCGGAATGCCAAACCAGAAGCGAATGACCAGCAGGATGATGGTGGATTGGGCCAGGCCGACAAGAATGGCGGGGAGGGCCTTGCCGATCAGGATCTGCATCGGGGTCAGCGGTGTGACCAGCAGCTGATCGAAGGTGCCCTGTTCACGCTCACGCGCCACGGAAAGTGCCGCGAGCAACAGTGTCTGGATCATGCTCAACGCGGCAATCAGCGCCGGCATCATGGTCCAGCGCGATTCCAGGTTGGGGTTGTACCAGGCACGGCGTTCAATGGTGATTCCCGGAGCACCACCACCGCGCGCGACATTGAAACGGGCGACCACCGCCCCAATGGAACTGGCGGCGGCTCCCGCCGTTGAGGAGTTGCGCCCGTCGAGGATGACCTGGAGCGGCGCAGGCTGATTGGAGGCCAGACGCGTCGCGAAGTCCGCTGGAATGGTGATGACCAACAAGGCGCGTCCTGCGTCGATCTCATCGCTGATCTGTGCTGGAGAAACCAGTGTGGCCACCCGGACGAAGACGCCGGATCCTTCGATCTGCGCCAGGAGCTCCCGGGACGCGGCGCTCCGGCTCTGATCCAGGACCGCGTACGGTGCATGCCGGAGATCGTATGTGGCGCCGTAGCCGAAGAGCAGCCCCTGCATGAAGACCGGCGCGAAGAGAATGACGCGACTGGAAGGCTCCTTGAGGAGGGCTCGCAATTCCTTGAGAATCAACGATCCGATCTGCACGAGTGAGTCGATGGGTACGGCACGGAGGAACCCCGACATCAGTCCAGTCTCTTGTGAACGGTCCGCTGCGTGGCCCATAACAGGCCCATCGCATACGCCGAGAGAATCGCGGTGCTCTTGAGGACAGCGGCCCAGTCATTCCCAGCCAGGAACAGTGTCTTGATGACACCCATGAAATGCGTCGCCGGCAAGACATGACTCACGACGCGGACCGGTACTGGCACGTTACGCAGATCGAACACGAAGCCTGAGAGCATCAACGCCGGCATGAAGCTCGTCACGAGAGCAACCTGGCTGGCCTCGAACTGATTGCGGGTGACGCCGGAGATGAACAGACCCACCAGCAGCGAGACCGTGAGATACAACATGGAGAGCAGAAAGATAATCCCCAGCGAACCGCGCATCGGCACATGGAAGAGAAACCGGGCGGCCAGCAGGCAGAGCACCAGGTCGATGGCGCCGACCACGAGGTAGGGAATCAACTTGCTCAGTACCAATTCGATCGGTCGCACCGGCGTGATGAACAATGATTCCAGCGTGCCCCGTTCCCATTCACGCGCAATGAGCAACGAGGTGAGGAAGGCGCCAATCAGGGTCATTACCAGCACGATCAATCCTGGCACCAGGTACCAGGTGCTGTTGCCCGCTTCGTTGAACCACATCCGTGGCACCACTTCCACGGCGCCGGCAGAGGGTGCAGCGGTCCCCGCACGGGCAGCGCGCTGCTGTGCCCAGGTCCCGATTGCCCCGCTGACGAAACCCTCAACCGCCAGTGCCGTACTCGAACTCGATCCGTTCGTTACCACCTGAATTCGCGCATCTCCCGCCGCAAGCCGCGAGGAGAAATCCTGTGGGACGCGGACTATCCCCTCCACCTCGCCCGAGCGAACCCGTGCTTCGGCCTCCTGCATGCTGCCCACCCAGACCGGTGACAGGAAGCGCGAACCATCCAGACCGCTCAAGACGTCCCGGGCCGTCGGTGAGCGGTCCTCCATGACAACGGCCACGGGAGCATTGGGCAGATCCAGCGAAAGGCCGTACCCGAACAGCAGGATCAGGACAGCCGGAAGCAGCAGCCCCACCGCCAGGTTGCTCCGGTCCCGTACCATCTGCCGGAATTCCTTGCGCAGCAGCGCAACGAGGCGTCGCACGAATCCGGCGGTCTTCATACAACGGCATCTCCGCCCTGGCTCAGGTTCCGCGATCGCCCCTGTTCGACGATGGCAATGAACGCGCGGTTCATGTCCGTGCTGGCATCGCCTCCGGCCATTTCGCGCACCGACTGCGGTGTTCCCAGGGCAAGCACCCGCCCTGCATCCTGAATGGCGATACGGTCACAGTACTCTGCTTCTTCCATGAAGTGCGTCGTGACAACGACGGTGACGCCGCGCTGCGCAAGGGTCGTGATGCTGCGCCAGAATGCGCGGCGTGCGAGCGGATCAATGCCACTGGTCGGCTCATCGAGGAAGAGGATATCCGGCTCGTGCAACAGCCCGGCCGCCATGGCCAGGCGCTGCTTGTAGCCCGTGGGCAACCGGCCACTGATGGCCTTGGGTTCCAGACCGAACTCCGCGATGACTTCTGCCACTCTCTGGCGCCTGCGCTGTCCACGCAATCCATATGCGCCACCAAAGAACTCGAGATTCTCGTACACGGTCAGATTGCCGTAGAGTGCAAACTTCTGCGAGACATAGCCGATCCGCCCTCGAGCCTGCGCACGTGCCGTGCGCAGATTGTGACCCGCCACTTCGAGCTGGCCACTGGTGGCTGGTAACAACCCACACAACATCCGGAAGGTGGTGGTCTTTCCCGCCCCGTTGGGACCAAGCAGCCCGAAGATCTCCCCACGGCGCACGTCGAAGGACGTACTGGCTACCGCCGTAAAATCGCCAAACTTGCGGACCAGGTCCCGCACGACGATCACCGGTGCACCGTCATCACGAGCCGAAGGAGCGGGTCGTGCGCTCGAGTGTGAGCGCTCCCTTCCGATCGCCGTCGATTCGGTCGTCTCATGATGCTGTCGGAGCAGCATCATAAAGGCGTCTTCCAGGGTCTCGGGGCGCGGCTGATACGATGCGCGCCCCAACAGATCCGAGAGCAGCGCATCACTCGTTTCAGGACGACGAATGAAGGACACGGCCCCCCCCTTCGGCACGGCATCAATGATCAGGGTCGTGGCATCGAGCAACTGCGCCTGCAGGTTTCGGGCGGAGCCTACCGCTGCGGCGCTTGCCGTGTACGTAAGCTGTCGAGCACGGGTGGCAAGTGCAGTGGGTGTGCCTTCGGCCAGCAGGCGCCCGCCGTGCATCACGAATACCTGTGCGCAACGCTCGGCTTCGTCCATGTACGCCGTGCTCACCAGCACACTCAACTGCTCCTCATCCACCAGACGCTGTACGATGGCCCACAGCTCGCGCCGGGACAGGGGGTCCACGCCAACGCTGGGTTCATCAAGCAGGAGCAGGGCCGGCGATCGGACCAGCGTGCACGCCAGGCCCAGCTTCTGTTTCATGCCCCCCGAGAGATTGCCGGCGAGACGCGAGGTGAAGCGGGTAAGATCGGTCATCTCGAGCATGCGCGCGAAACGCTCACGACGGAGGTCCTGCGGTACTCCGTGCAAGTCCGCATACAGGTCGAGGTTCTCCTGTACGCTCATGTCCTCGTACAATCCGAAACGCTGCGGCATGTAGCTGATCTGATCCTGCACACGCTGAGGATCCTTCGTCACATTGATGCCGAGGACATCCAGACGCCCCCCATCCGGAGCCAGCAAGCCCGCCGTCATTCGGAGAAATGTGGTCTTCCCCGCTCCATCCGGGCCGACAAGCGCGGTCAACTCACCCGTCCGTACGGAGATTGACACATCATCTACCGCAAGGAATTCGCCACCGGTGGGTGCCGCAAAGGACTTCCGCACGCCCTCGGCGATGATGGTCAGCTCGCTACGCACCGGAGGCACGTCGCCTCAGTTCGCTGGTCCGACAGACAGCTGAACGGTCGCTGGCTGTCCCAGTCGCAGGACATCGCCGGGGTCCTCGACCCGGATGCGCACCTCGTACACAAGGCTGGTACGCAGTTCCTCGGTCTGGACCGACTTTGGGGTGAACTCGGCAACAGAGGAGATGTACCCAACGCTGCCATCGACGGGTACGGCGGGCTGACCATCTGTCAGGATCCGCGCCTTCATGCCAGTGCGGATGCGGCCAAGGTCTGGTTCACTCACGTAGACGCGAACCCACTTGGGGTGCGACAAGGCCAGCGCGAGAACCGGCTTCTGCGGAGTGGCCATATCTCCGGGTTCCAGGAGACGCGAGCGAACCACCGCATCGACGGGTGCCCTCAGTTCGCCCAGAAAGATCTGGTGCCTGAGGAGCGCGAGCTGTGCCAGCGCGGCCCTGAGCTGAGCCTCGGCCGCCGCAATGTCTTCCCGGCGCGGTCCGACTTCCGCGAGACGCAAGTTCTCCCGCTGCTCGGCGACCCGTGCCTCGACCACCTCAACGGCTCGAGTGGCATGATCGAGATCCTGGGCACTCACACCACGCCCCTGCGTGCTGCTGACCACTCCCTGGAGGCGTCCGAGATCCCCACGAGCACGCTCGACATCCGCTTCAGCCGCCTTCACTCGGCTGCGGGCCTGCGAAATCTCCTGGGGGCGCGTTCCCGCTCGCAGCTTCGCCACAACCTGGCGCTGCACATCAATCAACGCCTGTGCCTGATCCGCCTGCAGGCTCAAGGTCCTGGTATCCAGCTCGCCAAGCACCTCGCCAGCCTTGACGAGGTCACCCTCATCGGGGTGGATGGCCGTGATGCGGCCATTTCCCTCGAAGGCGAGCGCGATCTGGCGGATCTCGACCGACCCCTGAAGCACCAGTGTGCTGCGGTCGGCCTCGCGTCCAAGAACGCGCCACGAGATGAACCCGATGAGGGCGACGGCGACGAGGACGACGGCGAGGATCGGCGGCTTCTTCATAGCGACCTGAAGTGGTCTCGAGAGCAGTTGACTAGCCTGGTCAGTAATTGTCAATTAAAATTGAATTGTATCTTTTGTCAAACCAGCTCCTCCTAAGGGACACGGAATGGGTAGAGCTGATCGAAGTGTTCGTGCCGATGGAGCGGCAACTCGTGCCCGGATTCTGGAGGCAGCCGGGGCGCTTTTCGCTGAGTCCGGGTTCGCCGAAACGACCGGAAAGGCCATCGCGAGAAAAGCCCAGGTTGATGTTGCGTCCATCAATTACCACTTCGGGAGCCGAAGCGGGCTG
>CAZPJX010000045.1:0-22523 GCA_964586985.1 uncultured Gemmatimonas sp.
ACCCCTGACCTGCTGATTACAAATCAGCTGCTCTACCAACTGAGCTACGTCAGCGACGGCCCCGAACTTCCGCAGTCTCCAACGATAATCGGCACCCTGGCCTTTTGGTAGATGGCCCGGAAGGCTTCGGGTGCCTCCGGCCGCTCACCCGCGCCGCCATCGGGTACCTGTCGGGCCATCCTCAATGAGGATGTTTCTGGCCGTCAGCGCGGCCCGGATGGCATCGGCGGCCGCGAAATCCCGCCGCTCTCGCGCCGCACGCCGCGCCGCCAGCTGCTCCTCCACCCACGCCGCCACCTCGTCATCGGCCCCCGCCTCCGGCACGAGGTCCAGAACCCCGTCCATTCGAGCGAACACCTCCCGGGCCCTGATCAAGGCTGCCGTATCGCCCAATGCCGGATCGCTCGCCACGAGATCGAGCTCCCGGTTGGACTCGGAAATGAAGGTGAAAAGCGCCGCCATGGCCTCCGGGGCATTGAGGTCGTCGAACAACGCTCCCAGAAACGCAGCCTCGGCGCGGTCAGCGGCACCCACGAGGGCAGCCGTTCCGACCGTCGCCGCAGCCAGGCGTGCCGCGAACGCGCCTATGCGGTTGACCGCGGCTCGTGACTGCTCGAGCGAGTCCTCGGTGAGGTTGAGCTGCTTGCGGTAATGGGCGTTGAACACAAAATGCCGATAGACCGTGCCGCTGATCCCCGCTGCGCGCAATTCGACGACGTTGGCGACATTCCCGACCCGCTTGGCCATCTTGGCGCCATCGGTGAGGAGGAACTCCCCGTGGCACCAGCACCGCGCAAATTGCTTGCCCGTCGCCGCTTCACTCTGCGCGATCTCGTCCTCGTGATGCGGGAAGATCAGATCGATGCCGCCGGCATGAAGATCGAAGGTCTCGCCCAGGTACTTCATGGCCATGGCGGAGCATTCGAGATGCCACCCTGGTCGCCCGCGCCCCCAGGGGGAATCCCAGGCCGCGCCGGTCGCTTCGTCTTCCGGCTTTGCACTTTTCCAGAGCGCGAAGTCCTGAGCGTTCTCTTTTGCGTACTCGTCCTGGGCCACGCGCGCGCCGCTCTTCACCTCACGCTTGTCCAACTGGGACAACTTACCGTAGTCGGCGAACCGATCGATCGCGAAGTACACCGAGCCATCCTCCGCGACATAGGCCACTCCATTGGCAACGAGTCGCTCCACGAGCGCGATCATCTCCGGAACATGTTCCGTCGCCTTGGGATAGCGCTCCGCATCCTCGATGCGGAGATATCGGCGATCCTGATGGAAGAGCGCCGTGAAGGGTTCAGTGACCTGCAGAATGTCCTGTCCCGTGGCCGCCGCCTTCCGAATGATCTTGTCATCGACGTCGGTCAGGTTCATCACCTGCTCCACCTGCCAGCCAGCGAGACGAATGGCCCGACGCAGCAGATCCTCGAACAGGAACGTCCGGAAATTCCCGAGATGTGCCGGATTGTAGACAGTCGGTCCACACGTGTACATGCGCACCGTCTGACCATCGGCAGGCGCGAACGGCTCCACGCGGCGCGTGAGCGTGTTGTACAGGCGGAACTGGGGCATGGGCACGAATCGGGAAGACAATGACACGGGCCGGCCACCCACGGCCCAACCCGGAGAACATGGGGAATCTAGTGGAGCGCATCATCCGTGGAGCCGTCCGCCATGGAGCTGGAGCTGTCTGACAATCACCGCCGGCTCGGCCCCGGCACCGCACAGGACCGGAGGCCGAGACGCCCCGTGGGAGGCCTGCAGGGACACCCGTGCGTTCGCCGACACGACCAACACCACGGCGTGCGCACTCCCCGCCTCGCTCCGGGCCCAGCGCTGCCATTGGCGGCCCTCCGCCAGGGTGACCGACCCCTCGCGGGAAGCCCGAAGCAGGTGCAGCCGAGCTATGCCCTCCGGCCCCGGCGGTGACGCACCAGGCTCCGCCACGGCCCGCAATGAAGGGATCCCCTTCGGGGCATACGTAGGTTTTCCGGCCGACGAACGCCACCCATCCAGCAACCACGGCAGCACATCGAGACGGATGGCCGAGCGCCGGATTCTCAACCCCGTCTGCATTTTTCGCTCCCCACGCCAGCCCTCAGCTCGAAGCGCCAGCGGACTGCCAGCCAGCGCGGCCAACAGGATTTGCGCGCTGTATCGGTCGTCGTGCCGCACGACGACGCACTCACCACGCGCGATCGTCAGCGAGACTCCATCGAGAAACCGTACGGTCGCCATGCACTGAGGCGGGAGACCCGCCCGCCACTCAGCCGTGGCGTGGGAAAGCGACAGGATCACAGACATGGCAAGCACCGGCAGACTCAGAGGATGCTCAGACGGGTGGCACGCGGGACACACGCCAGGGACAACGCCACTATGGGTGCTGGGGCACCAGGTGGTCTCACCCAAACTGCGCCGTACTGGCCATGCGAACGCCTGACGCTAGCTTGGCACATGGCCTCTTCCGCGCGATTCGCTGTCGGTCGCCGCATCGCACCCACGCGATTCCTGCTCTTCGCCCTCCTCCTGCTTGCCGGGGCCGGTGGCTTGATTGCATTCGGGGCGGGACCCCGTACGGCCCTGTTGGTGGGGTTCGACGCTGCCACCATTGTGTTCCTGATGTCGGTGCTGCCCCTCCTCGGCGCCAAACCGGATGACATTCGGCATACTGCCGCAGATAACGACGCCAATCGTGCGGGCCTGCTTGCGATCTCGGTGCTCCTGTCACTGGTCATCCTGTTCGCTGCCGGGACGCTGATCGCCCGTCCCGGTAGTCTGACAGTGGCGGAGATCGCACTCGTGATCGGCACGCTGGTGCTTTCCTGGCTCTTCGGCAACACGGTCTTCGCCCTGCACTATGCCCATCTGTACTACTGGCAATCGCAGGGCCGCGATCAGGGTGGGATCGAGGTGCCCCGTATGCCACACCCCGGATACTGGGAGTTCATCTATTTCAGCTTCACGCTGGGCATGACATTCCAGACCTCAGATGTCGTCATCACCGGTGCGCATCTGCGCCGCGTTGCCCTGGGGCACAGCATGGCCGCATTCGTCTTCAACATGGGCATCCTGGCCTTCACCGTGAACGCACTCGGTGGGTAATGACGTCTCGAACGACCACGCGCCGGAGTGACCTCACTCCGGCGCGTGCTGACACCTGATCCCCTTCGACCCAGCTTTCGAATCGAGCGTCAGGAACGCGGATTGATATCCCGCAGCTGTTCGATTTCGGCAATGAGTTCAGCCTCCCCCGTTTTCTGCTCCGTCTTGCCAGCGGTGAGCTGGGCCGCCGGTTCTGCGGGCTTGGCCGCCTCGGGCGCCCCGGCACCAAGCTGCCGCGACGCAGCAGGGGCACCAGCCGAAAGCACGCCCATCCGCTGCTTGAGCAGCTGCAGTTGCATATCGGCACTCGCGCCGCCCGTCGCACGCTCGAGCTGCTTGAACTCCCCTGCCAACCGGTCGCCGCTGAACTCCTCGTCGATTTCCTGGGCAGCCTGCAGCTGTCGCTCGTTGGACGTGATCTTCTCTTCCATGCGCGCAAACGCATCGAAGGCCGAGTTGTTCGAGAGCCCCGACATCGTTTGGGAAATGCGGGCCTGTGCCTCGGCGCGCCGCTGACGCGCCAGGAGCAGGTTCTTCTTGCGCTTGGCTTCCTCGATCTTGTCGTTGAGGTCACGCAGCGACTGCTTGAGCTTCTCCGTCTCCAGCCGATGCGCTTCCCAGGTGGTGGCGAGCGCCTGCCCGTGTTCGAGATGCTCCTGTCCGCGCATGAGGGCCTGCTTGGCGAGGTCGTCGCGCCCTTCCTGCACCGCCAGCATGGCACGCTTTTCCCAGTCGTCGGCCAGCTTGAATTCCGAATCGGCCTGGTCCTTGAGACGCTTCTCGTCGGCAATGGCGGCGGCGACCTGCTGCTTGGCCTTCGCCAACTGATCGCGCATGTCGACAATGATCTGATTCAACATCTTCTCGGGGTTTTCCGCCGAGGAAATGAGGTCGTTGAGATTCGACTTGATGAGGGTCGAGAGACGATCGAAGATACCCATGGATCAGCGAGCCTCGCGGAAGGCGGCCAGCTCACGCAGATGCGTGGTGAGCGAGAGAGTCATGCTTTCGTAGGACGCAAGGAACTCCTCGAAGTCGAGATGCGCCAGTTCCAGTGCCTCGGTCAGCACCACGGCATCGCCTTCGATGCCATAGGCCCCATGAAGGAGATCGGTCGCGTTGAGTTCCAACAGGCGACGAAAGAGCGCAGCGGCCTCCGTGGCATCGGCCGGCAGCGACCCGATCTTGACTCGCAGCACCACCACGGGCGGGTTGTGCGTCACCACCACATCGAAATCGAGTACGCCACCTGGCTTCACAACCCAGAGTCCCGGTTCGACCTCCCTGCAAGTGGCACCGTCGGTGCTCAAGCGATCGAGAAAGGCCTCGATGTCTTCACGCGTGACCATAAGAGCAGTTCCTGTGGGTTCGGATGCCGAGCCATACGCTGCGCAGGGACGATTCGTTTCGATCGGAAGATACGCCTAGGGACAGACGCCCGCGTACATGACCCCGCCACGCCCCTCGTTGACCAGGAGAATCCGGCCGTCACTCAGCCAGGTAACCCCCTCACTGCTGCGCTCATGGATAGGAAGCGCACAACGGGCCACCAGAGCCCCTGGACGTCCCGTAACGGCATCCACGGCAAAGACATGCACCGCGCCGTACGACAGGAGCACGAGGCGTGCCGTCTCTGAGGAGTCCGGCGTCGTCAGGCTGGCATCGGTGATCCAGTCCCGCGAGTTGCGTCGGACCGGCACCACGGGCAGCGAGTCGACGACCGAGAGCGTCACGGGCCCCTGAGTGCTCCAGGCCGCCGGTGGGACCCGATAGACTCGCACCGGTCGGAAGGTCCCGTCACGGCGGGTGCTGGGCCGCTTGCTGACCAGCCAGACACTGGTATCGGGCGCGACGTACATGGCCTCGACGTCCTGCGGGCCATCGGCGTAGCGCAGGGTGACCATTGCCTTTGCCTGGACCTCGGTGTCGGTCGACCGCGGCTCGACCAGGCGCCAGAGATGCACCGTTGAGCGAAACGCCAGGTTGTCGCCCAGGTCTCCGATATACAGACAATGTCCGTCTGGGCAGGGGCCCGCCGATATCGCCTCCCAGTCCTGGTTTCGGGCGCCCTGCACCCGAACCGTTCCAAGGCTCTGCCCTGTCTGATCCACCGCATACAACCGTTCATCATTGCCGCTGTCATTCAGCAGCCAGAACACCCCGGCCTCTCCCCAAGACGCCACGAGACCTGAGGCCTCACGCAAGTCCGGATCTGCAAGTCGGCCCACGCGTTCTGTCTCCCGCAGAACCGTGTCACCAGCGTCCACCCAGGTGGTGCGCAGGCGAGCCGGTCCATCACAGCCCACCACCAACAGCGCTACGGCGATACTCCACGAGAGGCTCCACCGCCGTGCACGCCGAGTGGTCGCTGGCCCCGCCACTCAGCCTCCGGCACGCTTGATCTGGTAGAGACGTTCCTTGGCGAGACGCCGGCCCGTTGGTGTTGCCGCAAGTCCACCGCCAGCGGTCTCGCGGTATCGCACATCCATGCTCTCGCCGATCTCGCCCATCGTATCGATGACTTCGTCGGCTGGGATGGCGAACTCGATGCCCGCCATCGCCATCTCGATCGCGGCAAGCGCAATCGCTGCTCCCGTGGCGTTGCGGAACACGCAGGGAAGTTCGACAAGCCCACCGAGGGGATCACACACCAGCCCCAGCGTACCCTGCTGCGCCAGCGCCATGGCGTGACTGACCTGACGCGGTGTGCCGCCAAGCATCTCGACCGCAGCACCCGCGGCCATTCCGGCCGCCGCTCCAGTCTCGGCCTGACACCCACCCTCAGCGCCCGACAGTGATGCACGGTCCGCAATCACCGCCCCAATCAGGCCAGCGGTGGCCAACGCATCGATGAGTCGTTCATCGTCGATACCACGAGCGGCAGCCAGTCCCGTGAGCACCGCAGGCAGGACGCCCGCGCCCCCCGCGGTCGGCGCCGCGACGATCACGCCCATGGCCGCGTTGACTTCCTGCACCGCCAGCGCACGGGCCAGCACGTCGCGAAACAGCGTGCCGTACAGTGGACCAGCAGGGCCCGTCCGCAGTCGCGCGGCATCGCCGCCGACCAGCCCGGACGACGAGATCAGATCCCCCACCATCCCGCGTTCCACCGCATCGCGCATCACCGCGAGTGCCCGCTTCAACGCATCGCGGATCTCACCAACCGGACGCCCCTGATCCTTGGCCTCTGCCTCGAGGGCTACGGTCGACATGGGCACCCCCCGAGCCTCTGCGTCCTGAACCGCTGCTGCCAGACTGCGATACATCTCTCGATCCTCCGTGTGGATCACTCGTGTGGATCACCGCCCCGTACACACCCGCCGGACAACGCGGTTCATGCACTCACCTTGTCCAGTCGAAATGCCCACTTCACCCAGCTCAGTGCACGAATCGCATCGCGCACCTCCTCTCCGGGACGCTCGTCCACTTCAATCACCATGAACGCATCGTCGCCTCGCGCCTTTCTCGACAATCTCAGCGTCGCAATGTTGAGTTCTGCCTCTGCGAGGAGTCCGGCAATGCGCGCAACGGAACCTTTCACGTCTTCGGCCACCAACACGATGGTATCGCTCCCACCCGACACCTCCACGGGATAGCCATCGATTTCACTCACCAGCACGCGGCCTGCCCCGAGGGACGCCCCCAGCATCTGTGCGGAGCGATCACCACGCTCCAGCGTGATGCGCACCGTGTTGGGATGCGCGTCGTCTCCCAGACTCGTTTTCTCAAACCGATAATCGAGGCCTTCACGGTCCATGATCTCGAGGGCCGTGCGCAGTCGCTCATCATCGGGACGGAACCCCATCAGGCCGCCGACGATGGCCTTGTCGGTACCGTGCCCCTCACCCGTTCGGGCAAAGGATCCGTGCAACTCGATGACGGCACGTTCGGGTGTCCCCCCGACGAGGCAGCGCGCAAGCAATCCGAGGCGGCAGGCGCCAGCGGTGTGACTGGAGCTCGGCCCGACCATGACCGGACCAATGATGTCGAGAAGGGAGACCACGATGCTCCGGGAATAAGGGAACTCTGGTGCGTGCTTCAAGCCTACCGTGACGTGCCGTACTGGAGCAATGGCCGGAGGTAATGCCCCGTGTGACTCTCGCGCATCCCGGCGACTGCTTCCGGCGTGCCCTGCGCAACGATGGTCCCGCCTCGAATTCCACCCTCGGGTCCGAGATCCACGATCCAATCGGCCGTCTTGATGACGTCCAGATTGTGCTCGATCACCAGGATAGTGTTGCCGCGATCGACGAGCTTGTGCAGTACCTCGAGCAGGACCCGCACATCCTCGAAATGCAGTCCCGTCGTGGGCTCGTCGAGGATATAGAGCGTCCGCCCCGTGTCGCGCTTGGCCAGCTCCGTGGCCAATTTCACGCGCTGCGCTTCACCGCCGGAGAGCGTGGTCGCGCTCTGGCCGAGATGGATATACCCGAGCCCAACGTCCCGCAGCGTTTCCAACTTCTGGACGATGCGTGGCTGATGTTCGAACACACTACAGGCGTCCTCAACTGTCAAATCCAGCACGTCCGCAATACTCCGTCCGCGGAAACGCACTTCCAGAGTCTCCCGATTGAACCGCTTGCCACTACACACATCGCACGGCACAAAGACGTCGGGCAGGAAGTGCATTTCGATCTTCACAAGGCCATCGCCCTGGCAGGCTTCACACCGGCCGCCCTTCACATTGAACGAGAATCGCCCCGGTCCGTATCCGCGGATCTTCGCTTCCGGCAATTCGGCGAACAGTTCGCGCACCGGCGTGAAGACCCCCGAGTACGTCGCCGGATTCGATCGTGGCGTTCGACCGATGGGGCTCTGATCGATGTCGATGATCTTGTCGAGATGCTCGAGACCGGTGATGCGGGTGTGCGCGCCCGGAATGACACGCGCCCGATAGAAGTGCCGTGACAGCGCCTTGCGGAGGATATCGGTGACCAGCGTGGACTTCCCCGACCCCGACACACCCGTGACCGCCACAAACATGCCAAGCGGGAACTCGGCCGTCACATCCCGCAAGTTGTGTTCGCGCGCACCGTGCACGGTGAGGAGGCGCGATGCGTCTCGGGGCCGTCGTGATGCAGGGACTTCCACGCGGCGCGTCCCCGTGAGGTACGCGCCGGTGATTGACGCCGGATTGGCCATCACGTCCTGCGTTGACCCCACCGCAATCACCTCGCCACCATGCTTGCCGGCACCGGGTCCGAGGTCGATGAGATGATCCGCTTCGCGGATGGTCTCCTCATCATGCTCCACGACGATGACGGTATTGCCGAGGTCCCGCAGATGCTTGAGCGTGGTCAGCAAGCGCCCGTTGTCGCGCTGGTGAAGGCCGATACTGGGCTCATCGAGGATGTACAGGACCCCGACGAGGCGGGACCCGATCTGCGTGGCGAGACGAATACGCTGTGCCTCGCCGCCCGAGAGCGATTCGGCGCTGCGATTGAGCGTGAGGTAGTCCAAGCCAACGTCGACGAGAAAGCGCAGCCGCTCACGCACTTCCTTGAGAATCGGGCCCGCGATCCCCGGATCAAGTCCGGGACGCCCCGCGCTGCGCACTGGCACATCCTCGAAAAATGCCAGCGCGTCGACGACACTCCATTCCACGACCTCCCCGAGGCTGCGGCCGTGCACGGTCACCGCGAGTGACTCGGGGCGCAGGCGCCGTCCTCGACACGATGGACAGGGCGCAGCCACCATGAAGGCTTCGAGCTCGAGGCGCACCCCGTCTGAACTGCTTTCGTCATAGCGCCGCTGGACGTGCGCGACAATCCCTTCCCAGGTGCTCTCGGCGGTTGCTCTTGCCACCGCTCGTGCCACGGTACGGGCGGTCGCTCCCTTGGCCGCCTTCTTCACACCCTTGCGCGCGCGCACCGGCGCATCGCCGATGCCGTGGAGCAGTTGCTGGCGCACGGTCGACGGCAGCTTGCCCCACGGGGTGTTGAGATCGAAGCCCAGCGATCGCGCCAATCCCGGCAGGATCACTTTGCGAAGGTAGCCGTCGGGTTCACCCCACGGCAGCACGACGCCCTCGAGAATGGAGATCGAGGGATCCCCGAGCAGCAGATCTTCGCTCACACTGCGCGTGGTCCCGAGGCCACTGCAGGTCTCACACGCTCCAAACGGTGAATTGAAGGAGAAGTGCCGCGGCTCGAGCTCGGGCATGGAAATTCCGCACACCGGACATCCGTAGCGCTCGGAGAACATCTCGATCACCGGATCGCTGCCTTCGTGACGCATCACCTCCGCCAGTCCGTCCGCGAGTCGGAGCGCCGTCTCAACGGAGTCGGTGATGCGTCCACGGTCCTCAGCCCGCACCACCAGGCGATCCACGACCACGGAAATGGAGTGATTGAGTCGGCGATTCAACTTCGGTGGATCGGCGAGCTCCACAAGGACGCCGTCCACGACGGCACGTACGAACCCCTGCTTCCGCGCGGATTCAAACAGTTCACGGAACTCACCCTTGCGCTCCTGCACCAGGGGCGCACGAATCTCGAGGCGCGTGCCCTCAGGCCATGCCAGGATCTGTTCGGCAATCTGCACGGGACTCTGCCGCTGCACGGCACGTCCGCAATTGGGACAGTGCGGCGTTCCGCCACGCGCATACAGCAAGCGGAGATAGTCGTACACCTCCGTCACCGTACCAACCGTCGACCGCGGGTTGTGACCCGCCGATTTCTGCTCGATGGAAATCGCCGGCGATAACCCCTCGATGGCGTCGACGTCGGGCTTCTCCATGAGCCCAAGAAACTGACGCGCATAGGCCGACAGCGATTCGACGTACCGGCGCTGTCCCTCTGCGTAGATCGTGTCGAAGGCCAGCGAGGATTTTCCCGATCCCGAAAGCCCCGTGACCACGGTCAGCTTGTTGCGCGGGATCGTCACACTGATGTTGCGCAGATTATGTTCGCGCGCTCCGCGCACAATGAGCGCTTCGGACGGCTTCCCGCCCGGCGCCGGTTCCACCGATTCGGCCATAGTCCCTGAAGCTGCGGAAACTACCAGGCGGAAACAACCCCGCAGGTGCTCAATCCGGGGAACGCCGCGCGCAGTGAGTGCGGAGCGGCTGACGCGGGGCCTTTCCGAGCCCTGTGCGGCGAACCTCTGGTGCTCCCGTACATCAGGGGGCGTCCCCGACGTCAGGGAAGTTGCGCAGGGGGTGTGCGTGATCGTCCTGAGGGCATGATAGAGATCACCTCGCTCAGCAAGCGGTACGGTGCCTTCACGGCCGTCCAATCACTCGACCTCGTCGTACCCGCCGGGGAACTCTTTGGCTTCCTCGGGCCCAATGGGGCCGGCAAGACCACCACCATGCGCATGATTGCCGGCATCCTGCAACCCACCGAGGGCTCCATCCGCATCGCGGGCAACGATCTGCGTACCCACCCCATTGCTGCCAAGCGCGCGCTGGGCTTCATCCCTGACCGCCCCTTCATCTACGAAAAACTCACCGGCATGGAGTTTCTGCGCTTCTCCGCCGGCCTCTATGGCGCTCAGGGACGTGAGGTCGAGCGTCGTGGCGAAGAGTTGCTGGCGCTCTTTGATCTCGAACCATGGCGGAATGCACTGGTGGAAAGCTACAGCCATGGCATGCGACAGAAGCTCATCATCGCCAGCGCCTTCGTGCATCGCCCTCAGGTCATCGTCGTTGATGAACCCATGGTCGGGCTCGATCCGAAATCGGCGAAGATTCTGAGGGATCTGTTTCGCGAGTACACGCATCGCGGCCACACGGTGATGATGTCCACGCATACGCTGGAGATCGCCGAAGGCATGTGTGACCGGATTGGCATCATGCAGCGGGGCGCACTGGTCGCCTGCGGCAGCATGTCGGAATTGCAGCAGGCCTCCGGTCGCGATGATGCCCTCGAGGACATCTTCCTGCGTCTGACTGGCGATGGTGCGGCCCGCGATCTCGTGGAGGTGCTCGATGCGTGAGGTCACCGCGCCCCGCGGTGACCACGGCACCTGGCATCTCCTGTCCCCCAAGTGGCAGATGGCGCGGCACCGGGCCCGCCATCATGAACAAGGCGACCTCCGCCGCCTCATCGTGATCTCCACCCTGGGCCTTGGATTCTGGTCGGGCGCGTTCGCGCTCGCGCTGCGCCTTCTGCGCTACTTCCGCAGTGCCGAGGACATCGGGACGCTGTTGGCCGCGAAGCTGCTGTCCATGATTCTTCTCTCCTTCGGCACGATTCTGCTGCTTTCCAACACCATCGCCGCGCTCTCGAGCTTCTTTCTCGCACGTGATCTCGATCAGTTGGCAGCCGCACCGGTGAAGGCGGGCGCGCTCTATCGGGCCCGCTTGGCGGAAACCACACTGCATTCGAGCTGGATGGTGGCGCTGCTACTCGTGCCTATCCTCGCGGCCTACGGCGTAGCCTACGAAGGCGGGATTGCCTTTGGTGGTTTTGTGCTCGTCACCATCACGCCGTTCCTGCTCATTCCCGCAGCGCTCGGTTCGACACTCACGCTCGGGCTGGTGAACCTGTTCCCCGCCAGGCGGACACGGGACCTGCTGAGCGTTATCGCTGTACTTGGCATCGGCGGGCTAGTCGTGATGCTGCGAGCCGCTCGACCAGAGCAACTCGCACGTCCGGAGGGATTTGCGACCTTCATGCAGTTCATCGCCGCACTCGACACGCCATCCTCCCCATGGATGCCCAGCGAGTGGGTGAGTGAAGCCATCGTACACTTCCTGAACGGCGAAGCAGCATGGCAGCCACTCTTGCGTCTGTGGGGAACCAGCCTGGTACTCATTCTCGCCGGCCACCGGCTGTATGCACGGGGATGGCGACGCGCCTACAGCATGGCCCAGGAGGGAGCCAGCCAATCCAGGCGGACCAGCGCCCGACGCCCCCTGCTGGATCGCCTCCTCGCGGGCCTCGGCCCCCTTCGCCGGGAACTGGTTCTCAAGGAACTCCGCGTTTTCATGCGCGACAGTACCCAGTGGTCTCAGCTCGTCCTCCTCGCCGTGCTCCTGGTGGTCTACGTGGCAAACGTGCGATACCTGCCGCTGAACGGTGCTGGGGTGACCACACTGCTGCGTAACGTCATTCCGTTTCTCAACCTTGCGCTTGCCGGTTTCGTGTTGGCTTCCATTGCCGCGCGCTTCGTCTTTCCGAGCGTGAGCCTCGAAGGCCGCGCCTTGTGGCTGCTACGTTCGAGTCCACTGCCCATGCGCGACCTGCTCTGGGCGAAGTTCTGGGTCGGCGCCCTGCCACTGCTGCTGCTCGCGCTGGTGCTGGTCGGCTGCACGAATCTCATGCTGGGCGTTCGCCCGTTCGTGCATCTCGTTTCGCTCGCGGCCATTGCGGGTCTGGTGTTTCCGTTGACCGCGCTGGCCCTGAGTTTCGGCACGTGGTATCCGCGCTTTGATACCGAGAACGCCGCCCAGATTCCAACATCGTTTGGCGGGCTGCTGTTCATGATGACGGCCGTCGTGCTGATCGCGGCCATCGCACTGCTGACGGGACGTCCGGCGGCGCGGTTCGTGGTGGCGGGGCATTTCGGGTGGGCGTACAACCCGATCCAACTGCTCGTGCCCTTCGCGGCGGCAGCGGCCCTCTGCCTCGCCGGGACGGCCGTACCCCTGACCCTGGCCCGCAAGCGGCTCGAGGGACTCGAGCGGGCATAGCCGTTAGCTTGCGCGCACCATGCCCCGACGCCAAGCCGCGAGTACACACGCCAGAAGCACAGCCAGCGCCAGCGGCAGCGCCAGTGCCAGTGCCAGTGCCAGTGCCAGTACCACGCTCTCCGCAGCAACAGCCGCCAGGTTCCGGCGACGCTTGCACCGCTGGTATCGCCGACACGCCCGTGATCTGCCATGGCGGCGCACACGCGATCCATACCGCATCCTCGTTTCCGAGCTGATGCTGCAGCAGACGCAGGTCTCGCGGGTGATGGATTTCTACGCCCGCTTTCTTGGTCGTTTTCCCGATCTGTACAGCCTCGCCGCAGCAAAGCCCCATCGCGTACGGGAGGCCTGGGAGGGACTCGGCTACTACGCCCGCGCCCGCAATCTGCACAAACTGGCGCGCGAGGTGACCGCTGAGCGCGAGGGAGTGATTCCGAGCGAGCCCACACAGCTTCGCACCCTGCCGGGCATCGGTGCCTACACGGCCGGGGCGGTTGCGTCGTTCGCCTATGAAAAACGGGCGGCGCTGGTGGATACCAACGTCGCCCGCGTGCTCCATCGCGTATTCGCCCCCGAGGTGGCCCCTAAGTCAGGACCAGGCCTCAAGCGCCTCTGGCAAATCGCCGAGCAACTCCTCCCCCGAACGGGGAAGGCCACCTGGCTACACAACCAGGCCATGATGGAACTCGGTGCCCTGGTGTGCACGGCACGTTCACCCAAGTGCGGCGCATGCCCGGTCGGTGCCGGCTGTGCCAGCCGGGACCGGTTCATCGGGGAGTGAGCGGATGCTGGATGTGCCGCGAGGCTTAGGCGGCCAGGGCATTGCCGCAATCGGAGCAGAAACGCGCGCCCGCACCATCCACGACAGACCCACAGCTCCCGCAGGTTCCCGGGAGATATCGGCCGCAGTCCGAGCAGTACACGGCATCCGGCTCTCGGCGAGGTCCACACACCCGGCAACTCTTCTGCTTGGCGCGCGCCCGTCCGATGGCCGCTTCAACCGGATCGGACGCATCGATGGAGAGCGACGTCACTGCCGCCACCACCAGCCCGTCGTCAAGGGACTGCTGCGTGTGCGCCGCGGCATCTGTTGCGCGGAGTTCCTCGAGTGCCATTCGCGTATAGCGCGTCTTGAGCTCGGTATAATCCGTGTCACTCAGTTTGCCGGTCGCCCGATCGAACTCGATCTCGCGGAGCGCATCCACAGACGAGGACTGCACGTCATCGGTTCCAGGCGACTTCGCGCGGCGTTGGGCATCGCTGTCTGCCGCACCAGAAACCAGAGGAGCCAGCACGAGTGTCAACGCGCCCAATGCCAGGGCCGTCCCCACCACCAGAGGCATCCCGCCCTCGGGGAGTGCCATCATCGCTCCTCCCGCAACGCAGCCTGCAACCGGGCCAGTTCCTCAGGGGTTGCATCAAGCTCGGTGGCACTCGCGGGCGATGCGCCACCCTCCGGCCCCCGCGACGCCGCCCTGGCGTCGGCCTGAACGGCGTTCAGACGCCAGCGGCGCAGCAATGCCCCAATGCCCACCGCACCAAGTGCGATGGCCCCGAAGGGTGCGAACCATGCCAGCAGGTTGAAGCCCTGCTTGCGTGGAGCCATGAGGATGAAATCTCCATAGGTCTCCATCATGGCGGCCATGATCTCATCGGCAGAGTAGCCACCGTCGACCAGGCGCTGCACGTCCCCGTGCACCTGCGGCGAGATACCGCACGAGAACATCGACGTGCGACACATGTACACATCAAGCGTGCAGGGACAGGGGCAGGCGAGTTGCCGTTCAAAGGACTCAATCTGCTTGGCCGTCATCGTCGGCTTCGCATTGGGCTTGGCAGGGCGGAACACCGGCCGATAGGTCTCGGTGCCCATCTCCACCTGGCCGCCCTGCGCGACCTGCAGGGCCTGCACGCGATCTGCCGAGAGCACGAGTGCCGAGGCCACCCCCACGACCATCCCTGAGGAACGCACGAGAAACTGCCGTCGGGATGTTGGTGCAGCGACCACCGCACGGCCATCCCCACGCGCATGGAGCGCCTCCTGGAAATTCCCGCTCACGCGCCCGCTCCAACGCTGGTCAGGCGATCACGTTCCATCGGGATCTCCGCCATGTATCCGCTCTCGCGCTCAGCCCGCTGTGCCTGCGGCCACATCACGATGAGTCCACCGAAGGCCATGATGAGCCCTCCGTACCACACCCACCACACCAGCGGATTGAAATGGATGTGCACCGCTGCCGTATCCCGGTCTACTGCGCCGGTAAAGACCAGATAGACGTCCTGCTTGGGTGACTCAAGGATCCCCACTTCCGTGGACGGCTCGAACGTGGGCTCGCCCATGGAATTGACGTGCTGGCGCTTCTCGCTGGAGAGAATGCCCATGCGCTTGCCGTCCCGCGTGACGTCGAAGGCCACGGCGACGACCTGGCGATTCAACTGATCGAAGGTCGAGATCCCCTGACTCACGAACTCCCACTCGTGTCCGTAGGCATCGGTCGCCTTGATCGACTCGCCCGTCTTGACCGTTGCGGTGAGGTCCTTCTTGAACATCAGTCCGGCGAACGCGCAGAACAGCACCACCACGCCGAAGTGCACGATGTATCCACCATAGCGGCGGCGGTTTCGGCCAATCAGGCGGAACGAGGCCGGAATCAGCCCTTCGCCATACATGCGTCGACGCGCGCTGATGCCCTTCACGAACTCCTGAATAATCGTCCCGAAGACGAAACCGGCCAGCAGATACGAAATCAGCGCGTAGGGATCACGCATCCCCAGCCCGACCAGGGCCACGAAGACCGTGACGCCAAGCGCTGCGGGCCAGGTGAACTGACGCTTCAGGTTTGTCACAGACGCCCGACGCCACGCGATGAGTGGTCCGACGCCGGTCAGTGCGAGCAGCAGAAGACCCAGCGGCCCGTTCACCGCATTGAAGAACGGCGGACCCACCGTGATCTTGTCGCCCTTGACCCACTCACTGAGGATGGGGAACAGCGTCCCCCAGAGTGTGGCGAAGCAGATGCCCACCAGGATGAGGTTGTTGTAGAGGAACGCGGCTTCCCGGCTGACCATGCTCTCGAGTTCCGCCTTGGCCTGCAGATCGTTCAGACGCGTGCTCACCAGCCAGGCGGTAAGCGCCGTCGCCACGACCAGGAAGCCAAAGAACCAGTTGCCCACGGGCGACTGCGCGAAGGCGTGAACGCTCTCGATGATTCCCGAGCGTGTGATGAAGGTGCCAAGAATGGTGAGCAGGAACGACAGCACCACGAGCGTCACGTTCCACTTGCGCAGCATGCCGCGCTTTTCCTGGATCATGATGCTGTGGAGGAATGCGGTCACCGTGAGCCACGGCAGGAACGAGGAGTTCTCCACGGCATCCCACGCCCAGTACCCCGACCAGCCCAGCTCCACATAGGCCCACCACATGCCCATGACGATGCCGATCGTGAGGAAGAACCAGGAGAGCAGCGCCCAGCGCCGCACGGCTCCGAGCCACTGCGCGTCGAGCTGGCGCGTGACGAGCGCCCCGATCGCAAAGGCAAACGGAATGGCGGTGGCGATATAGCCCAGATAGAGCATGGGCGGATGCGCGGCCATGCCCGGGTTCTGCAACTGCGGGTTCATGCCGCGACCATCGGGCGGCACCCAGTCGAGTCGCTCGAAGGGATTGGAACCGAACGCCATCGTCAGCAGAAAGAACAGCGACACCACGCCCAGGGTGCCGGTCACGTACGGCATCATGGCGCGGTTGGTGTGGCGGTTGGTGAACACCGCCACTGCGGAATACGCCGTCAGGATCAGCGCCCAGAAGAGCAGCGATCCCGCCTGGCCCGCCCAGAATGCCGTGAACGTGTAGATCTTCGGCAGGTTCGCGCTCGTGTACGAGGCGACGAACTTGACGGAGAAGTCGTGGGTGAAGAGCGCCGTCCACAGCCCTATGGAGGCGAGGGTCGTGAAACCGAACGTGGCATACATGGCCCGTTCGCCGCTCTTCACCAGATCGGCGCGACCCTGCAGGCCGCCCGAGAAGGATACCGTCGCCGTCCAGGCCGCCATCAACAGGGCGACCCAGAGCGACAATTCACCGACGAGAATCATGGGGCCTCGCGCGAACGCGCAGGCGCGCGGTGGTTACGCGCTGGGGGTGGCTGCGGTGCCCTGCTGATAGCCGGGCGTCTGCTGGTACTTCTCGGGGGCGTTTTCATAGCGCGACGCGCACTTGGCGAGCAACGTGGTCGCCTGGAACGTGCCGCTGGCATCGAGGCGTCCTTCCACGACCACATCCACGCCATCCGTGAAGGTGTCCGGTGCCACGCCCCGATAGTGCACGTCGTAGGTGTGTGCACCGTCGGTCATCTTGAAGGTCAGTTCACGCCCGCCCGGTTCGCGGACGATTGTCCCGCTGACCACGCGCGCTCCGACCTTCACACCGTTCTGCACGAAGCGCGGATTGGCCGCCACCTTCCCAGCAAGCTCGGAGGGCGTCAGGTAGTAGGTGGCCGTCTCGTCGATCGAGCTGGCCATCAGGTATCCAGCAGTGCCGAGCACCAGCACACCGCCGAGCAGGAACTTATTGCGAGCGTTCACGGGACTCTGTCCTGGTAGGCCGGATGGGAGGACCGGTGGAGGTGAACCCAGCTTGGAAACCGGGCAGGGCGAGCCCGTTGGGAGATCCAACGGCACCAACCCGACCCTGGTAACCCCGGTACGTCATCCCGGTGAAGCCGACCGGCCCCTCGAGGAAGCCCTGGCCGGTGGTCCATCGGGATATCCATGTGAAGATAGCGACGAACAGGGGCCGGTCACAGTCGTTACCGGAACTTGTTCGGGGAGGGATGAAGCGGGGTCACCGATCGGAAGCTACGCCTGGTCTGCGTCGCGTGCCCAACCCAGCGCCGCTCGAACGGCCCGACGCCACCCTGCGTACGCCGCAGCGGCCGATACCGTTCCACCATGGGTGGGCGTGAAGCGTGTCACGTGACGACCCGCGAGAAAAGCGTTCCCATCCGACCAGACCCCGGAAGCCAACCCTGCCAGCCCCGCGGCCCCGAGCGCGGTGGTCTCCACCACATTCGGCCGCTCAACCGGCAGGTCCAGCACATCGGCCTGGAACTGGAGCAACCAGTCGTTGGCGCTCACGCCCCCGTCCACACGCAAGCGATCAAAGGCGACACCGCCGTGGCGGCGCATATGGCCCAGCACGTCACGCGTCGCATAGGCCATTGCCTCGAGCGCTGCGCGTGCCAGATGGGCTCGAGTCGTGCCCCGCGTGAGTCCCACGATCGTCCCGCGGGCATTGGGTTCCCAGTCCGGCGCCCCCAATCCCACGAGCGCCGGCACGAAATACACACCATCGTTTGACGCCAGCGAGGCAGCCAGCGCCTCCGTTTCCGCACTCTGGCTAAGTATCCCCAAGCCGTCCCGCAACCACTGCACCGCAGCGCCCGCGATGAAAATGGATGCCTCCAGTGCGTAGACCGGAGCCCCCCGGGCATCGCAGGCAATCGTGGTGAGGAGACCACTGCCTGCTGTGGGACGATGTGCGCCCGTGTTGAGCAGGAGAAACGCGCCGGTGCCGTAGGTGTTCTTGCCGTCACCGACCTTCCATCCGCCCTGTCCGAACAGGGCCGCCTGCTGATCGCCCGCGATGCCACTGATCGGCAGGGTCGCCCCAATGGATCCCTTCGTGGTGTGCGCGACTTCACCACTCGACGGCACGATCCGTGGCAGCAGCGACTCCGGAACTCCGAACAGCGCGCAGAGTTCGGCAGACCAGCAGCGCTCCACAATGTCGTACAACATCGTGCGGGAGGCGTTGGTGTGGTCGGTGACATGCGCGGTCCCCCCGGAGAGATGCCACACGAGCCAGGCGTCGATGGTGCCTGCCGCGAGCTCCCCTCGGCGAGCCCGTTCGCCGAAGTCACTCTGCCCCAGGAGCCATTCCAGCTTGGTGGCGCTGAAGTAGGGATCGGTGACAAGACCTGTCCGCTCCGCGATCATGTCCGACATCGGTGCCAGGGCGGCACAGCGGGTGGCCGTGCGCCGATCCTGCCAGACGATGGCCGGATGCACCGCGCGCCCGGTCGACCGCTCCCACAGTACGATGGTCTCCCGCTGATTGGTGATGCCGACGGCTACCGGCATCACGCCCTCCGCTGCCCTGGCGTTCGCGATGGCCTCACGTGCGGCCTCGAGCGTGCGATCGAGAATCTCATGGGCGTCGTGCTCCACAAACCCGGGAGCCGGATAGTGCTGGGTGATCTCCCGATAGGCACGTCCAATCACGCGCCCATCGTGGGCGATGACCAGACAGGTGCTGCCAGTCGTGCCCTGATCAATGGCCAGTACGCAGGTCATGCAGACTCCTCTCCTGACAGTTCAGCGGTGGGCTTCGCGGGGAAGAGCATCAACGAAAAATGGGGGCTCGAGGAAGCCTCGGTCGGTGAGATAGCCGCGCACCAGTGCGCGAGGAGTGATGTCGAAGGCCGGATTCCACACCGCTGCACCAGACGGCAGTGGGCCCAGCTCTTCGGCATCCCGATGTTCGATGGCGATCTGCGCCCCGGTAGCCGTCTGCAGATCGATGGTGCTGCTCGGGGCTGCCACGTACAACGGGACACCGTGTGCCGCTGCGGCCAAGGCCACTCCATACGTTCCCACTTTGTTCGCCACGTCGCCATTGGCGGCAATGCGATCCGCCCCGACGAGCACGAGATCGACCATCCCCAGGGCGAGCAGCGACGCCGCCGCGCCGTCTGGAAGCACCCGTACGGGAATCCCTGCGCGGGCAAGTTCCCACGCGGTCAGTCGTGCGCCCTGCCGGAGCGGGCGAGTCTCATCGGCATACACCTGCAGCGAGCGTCCATCCTCAAGGGCCGCGTAGAGTGGTGCCAGCGCCGTGCCGATTCCGGCCGTCGCGAGTGCACCGGCATTGCAGTGCGTCAACACGCGTGCACCGTTGGGAATGATCGACAGACCATATCTGCCGATCGCGGCGCACATGGCGATATCCTCAGTCCGGATGGCGTCCGCTTCGGCGCGGAGCACCCCGAGAAGCTGCTCGTTTCCATGGCGACCACCCGGCACGATCTGTCGCCCGACCTCCTGCCCCGGCACGTGAGTTGCCCCAGCGCCCAACGTGACCTCTGCCACAACCTGTTCAGGCACCTGCTCCGCAACACGCAGCATCCTATCAATGGCCCACGCGAGATTCACCGCCGTGGGACGCGCCCGGCGGAGACGTTCCGCATACGGTACCAGCAGCATGCGCGCACGCCGCTCCTGCCCCTGGCTATCGGCCGTGAGAGCCACCACGAGACCGATGGCGGCTGCGACACCGATGGCCGGTGCACCGCGCACGGCCAGTGTTCGGATCGCGTCGACGATTTCGTCCAGTGACGTGAGATCACGCACGACTTCCACCTCCGGCAGGAGGCGCTGATCGAGAATCCGAAGTGCACGCTGGTCCGGTGACCAGCCAACGGCGGGAATAGGCAGCACGGGAATGAAGGTAATTAGATTACCCATTCCCCTCCCCTCACCGAACCTGCTGCCATGTCCTACCAGTTCCTCCAGTTCGACGTCACCGACCGCATCGCGACAATCACGGTCAACCGCCCAGACAAGCTGAACGCCCTGAACGATGCAACCATCGCGGAGCTCGGGGTGGCCATCGACGAGGCCATCACCCGCGAGGACGTGGGGGCCGTACTGCTCACGGGAGCCGGTCGGGCGTTCGTTGCGGGTGCCGATATCTCGGAACTGGAGAGTCAGTCGCCTTTGGAAGCACTCAAGCGAGCCCGTGCCGGTCAGGCAATCTTCCGGCGTTTCGAAACGAGCCCCAAGCCCACCATTGCGGCCCTCAATGGCTTTGCGCTCGGAGGCGGGTGTGAACTCGCGATGGCCTGCCATCTCCGTATCGCCAGCGAAAAAGCCAAACTTGGTCAGCCGGAAGTAAAGCTTGGTATCGTCCCGGGATACGGTGGCACGCAGCGTCTGCCGCGCTTGGTTGGCCGCGGGCCCGCCCTGCGCCTGCTGCTCACCGGCGAGATGATCGATGCCAGCGAGGCCTTTCGTCTGGGCCTCGTGGACCAGGTCGTTGCGCCAGAGGCGTTGATGGACACGGCGCGTGCCCTGCTGCAGTCGATGCTCGCCAACGCGCCGCTCGCGCTCGCCGGTTGCATCGAAGCACTCAATCGCGGGCTCGATGTCGATCTCGAAGAGGGATGCGCGATCGAATCGGATTTCTTCGGCTTGCTCTCCGCAACCAGCGATATGCGTGAAGGCATGACCGCATTCCTCGAGAAACGCCCGCCAGTTTTCACTGGCCGCTAAGGCCGTCCTGACTGCGCCGCCGCGACCACCCGTCCTGCTCTTTCTTCACGGTTCGCCCGATCGTGCTCGCTCGACTCACGCTGCGTGAGTTTCGCAACTTCGCGAGCCTCGATCTCGACATACCTGTGAACGGGCTTGTCGTGATTGGCGAGAACGGCCATGGCAAGACCAACCTGCTTGAGGCCGTGGCCTACCTCGGCCTGCTGCGTTCCTTTCGCGGCGCCAGGGACGCGGACGTCGTGCGATTCGGCAGTCCGGCATTTCATGTGCGCGCGACGCTGACACCACCGGCCGTCTGGCACACCACAAGCGTCGGCTTTGAGCGGGCGAGCAAGCGCAAGCGCGCGACGCTCGACGGCGTGGAGCAGTCGCGCCTGACGTCGGCGTTGGGCGCGCTGCCATCGGTGCAGTTTTCGCCAGCTGATGTCGCGCTCGTCGCCGGTGGCCCTGGCGAGCGCCGTCGGTATCTGGACGTCATGCTCGCGTTGTCGTCGCCGCGCTATCTGCAGGCTCTGCAAGGCTATCGCAACGCCCTGGCGCGACGGAACGCCGTGCTGAAGGTCTCGCAGCGACACGGGGCGCGACACCAGGATCTTGCCGCGCGCATCGAGGTCTGGGAGCCGGCGCTGGCTGAGCACGGCGGAGTGATCGTGGCGTCGCGCCAGGTTTTTGCGCGAACCCACGCCGAGCGGTATGCGCAGCTCTCTGCCGCGATCGGCGAGCAGCAGGCGGCCCACCTGCGGTATGTCTCGGCGGGAGGGGATACGGCGGATTCGGCCAGTGGCGATGCTCCCATGCAGGCGGCGGCACTTGGCCGAGCGCTTGCCCAGCATCGAGGCACGGAGCTCCGGCGTGGGGTCACCCTCGTAGGCCCGCATCGGGATGACCTGCAGCTCACGCTCGGGGCGCGTGACCTGCGCACATTTGGATCTGCGGGACAGCAGCGCAGCGCCGCCATCGCCCTGCGTCTTCTGGAGTTGCTGGTGCTGCGCGACGCACTAGGCCACACACCGCTGTTGCTGCTCGATGATCCATTCGCCGAACTGGATCTGGGTCGTGCAGCGCGCGTGCTGTCGCTGCTCCACGAGACCGGCGCGTCGCAGGTGTTGCTGACCGTCCCCCGCGTGGAAGACATTCCCGAGGCGTACACGCGGCTGGAGCGTCGCGTCATGCACGCCGGCATCCTGCAGGACGCGGATGACGCACCCAGGAAAGGATTGCCCCTGTGAGTCCGCGCCGAGACCGTGGGAACCGTCGGCCACCAAGCGCCATGAGTGATGTGGTCGCCTCGGTGCTCGCACACGCCGGCCTTACCGACCGTGTGGCCCAGGCGCAGGTGATTCCGGAATGGCCCACGCTGGTGGGCGTGCAGATCGCCGGTGTGACGGAACCCCTGCTGCTGCAACAGGACGGGACGCTCGTGGTGATGGTGACCACGCATGCCTGGATGCAGGAACTC